>NZ_LIRJ01000069.1 GCF_001419745.1 Streptomyces silaceus
GCGCCCAGGCAGTAGTGGATGCCGTGGCCGAAGCCCAGGTTGGCGCCGCCGCGTTCGCCGTCGCGGCGCAGTACGTCGAAGCGGTCGGGGTCGGTGTGGACCTGGGGGTCGGTGTTGGCGGAGATGAGGACGGGCTGGACGGCCTCGCCGGCGGCGAGGGTGAAGCCGCCCAGTTCGACGTCTTCCAGGGTGTAGCGCAGGGGGCTGATGGGGAACGGGGTCCACAGGCGGATCAGTTCGTGGACCGCGCCGGGCCAGCGTTCGGGTTCGGCGCGCAGCAGGGCGAGCTGGTCGGGGTGGGTGAGCAGGGCGGCCATGGAGTTGCCGAGCTGGTGGGCGGTGGTCTCGTGGCCGGCGAAGACGATGTTGATGACCAGGGTGACCAGTTCTTCGTCACGGAGCCGGTCGCCGTCCTCGGCCTGGGCCTTGAGGAGGGCGGTGATCAGGTCGTCGGCCGGGCTGGCGCGGCGGCGTTTGACCAGGTCCTTGACCTGTTCGACCATCGAGCGCAGGGCGTCGGGGGTGCGGTCGGGGGTCATGGAGACCAGCGCGTCGCCCCATTCCCGCCAGGCCGGCCGGTCGCTCTCGGGCACGCCGACCAGTTCGCAGATCACCGCGATCGGTACCGGGTAGGCGAACGTCTCGATCAGGTCGACCGGCTCGGGGCCGCCGGCCGCCGCGTCGATGCCGTCCAGCAGCTGGTCGACGATCTCCTCGATGCGCGGGCGCAGGCCGGTGACCCGGCGGGCGGTGAAGGCGTAGGAGACCAGCTTGCGCAGCCGGGCGTGTTCCGCCCCGGAGAAGTTGATCAGCATCCCGGTGACGTAGACCATCAGGTCCTCGGGGATGCCCAGCGCGGTCAGGTTGCGGATCAGCGGGTCCTCGGTGCCCGGCTCCGGTGCCCGCCGGGTGGCGAACCGCGGGTCGCTCAGCACCGTACGGACCTCCGCCGCCCCGGTCACGTACCAGGCCGGCGTCCCGTCCATCGCCCAGCCCCGCCACACCGACGACTGATCCCGCAGCCGCCCGAACTCCCCCCGCAGATCGGCCATTATCGCGGGATCCAGAAGATTGGGCTCATAGGTGTCAGTCATGGAACTGCTCCTTTATTAGCGCAGGGCGAGCGGGGTTTTTGTGCAGGGCAAGCACCGACATGCCGAATCGGCACATCGATCTCGGGGCTCGCGGTCATGGCGATGCCGCGCCTGTATTTGTGCGGCTGAATTGCACTTATGGGTGGCTTAATTCAACGGTTCCGGGCCGCAGGGAAATAGCGTGGTGAAGGGCGCGGGGGCGGCGGGGCCCCAGGGCTGCGTCATGGCCGGAACCAGTGGCCGTGGGCCGGAATCGGGAAAGGCGGCGCTCTGAACAATGGCGCACGCGGTAAGTGACAGTCGGGCCGAGAATCCATGGTCGAGGGCTTCCCCTGCCAGATCAGTGGGTCGAAGGCTGGCGACGCTCAGTTAATCGGGTCATCGGCGCGGGTGTCAACAAGATCGATACTCGGCATTTTCGGCCATCTTTTCTTTGGTGACAGTTTGTCTTGCCGGAACCTCTTGACGAAATCCGTTCCCGATTTCCCGATTGAAGTCGGTGGGAGTGGGCAGACGCGCACGACGCCCTGGCCACCGCTCCGCGGAGCGGTGGCCAGGGCATCGTCGAGGTGGATCCAGGGTGCTGACGGCGTCAGGTCGCCGGATCCACCACCCAGTCCGGATGCCCGGGCATCGGCGGTGTCTTCGGCCCGTACAGCCAGGGGCGCAGGAAGTCCGACAGGTCCTCGCCCGCGACCTTCGACGCCAGGTCGACGAACTGCTGCGTGCTCGCCGTGCGGCCCTTGAAGCCGCTCACCCACGCCCGCTCGATCTTCTGGAACGTCGCGTCGCCGACCTGCTCGCGCAGCGCGTACAGGACCAGGGCCGAGCCGTCGTAGCGCATCCGCTTGAACAGGTTCGGCTCGGTCGGCTCGGCGGGCGCGCCGTAGTCGCGACGCCAGATGTCGTGGTTCTGGTACGCGGTCTTCATCGCGGCCTCGAAGCTGTCGCCGCCGTGCTGCTCGGAGTACTCCCGCTCGTAGAAGCGGGCGTGCCCCTCGCTGAGCCACAGGTCGGACCACGACTTCAGGGCCACGCTGTCGCCGAACCACTGGTGGGTGAGCTCGTGCACCAGGTTCCGCTCGGCGTCGACCCGCGTGCCCAGCAGATCGGCCTTCGGCACGAGCGAGAGCGTCTGCGTCTCCAGGGCGACGCCGAGGTCGGTGTCCCCGACCAGCACGCCGTACCGGTTGAAGGGATAGGGGCCGAGCCGCTCCTGGAGCCACTTCAGGTGGTCGGGCGTGAGCCCCCGGTACGCGGCCGTCGGCTCGACCAGCTCGTCCGGGACCACGTCACGCAGCGGCAGCCCGCCGGGGCCCTCTCCGTCGACCAGTTTGAACCTGCCCACGGCCAGCTGCACCAGCTGGGTGGAGAGCGGCTGCTCGGAGTCGTACGTCCAGCGGATCCGGCCGTCGGGCCGCGCGGCGCGCGAGACCAGCTTGCCGTTGGCGACGGCCGTGCGGTCGCCCGGCGTGGTGATGCGGAAGGTGATCGGCGCGCGCTGGCTCGGGTGGTCGTTGGCCGGGAAGATCAGCCGGGCGCCGTTCGGCTGGGGGTAGACCACCGTGCCGTCGGGCGTGGGTATCCAGCCGTAGTCCTCGATCGCGTCGTCGCGGTGCCGGGTCTGCGTCGGGTCGGCGGTGTACGTCACCTTGACCGTGAAGGAACTGCCCTTCGGTATCGGTGACTTGGGTGTGACCGTCAGCTCGTCGCCGGCGCGTGACGTGCCGGCCGCGGACCCGTTCACGGAGACGGTGTGCAGGGTGTTGCCGCCGAAGTCCAGGTTGAAGCGTGACAGCGCCTGCGTGGAGTGCGCCGTGATCGTCGTCGTGGCCTCGAACGGCGTCTTCGGCGCCTGCCAGTCGAAGTCCAGGTAGTAGCGGTCCACCCGGTACCCGCCGTTCCCGTCCAGCGGGAACATCGGGTCGCCGAGCCCGGGCGCGCCCGGCGACGGCTTCTCGGCGGCCGCCGGCGCGGCCTGCGAGACCGGTGCGGTGAGGGCGGCCGCCGCGGTGATCGCGGCCGCGAGGGCGAGCCGTGCTCTGCGGCGGTGCGTCCGGTTCGTGCTCATCGGAAACCTTTCGGTCGGATGCTGCGCGGACGTACGGCGACTCTCGTCATCGTCGACAGTCGTGTTCCGTCTTAGACGCACGGCGGTCCCTCTCAGTTGTGGGTGACCAAGGTCTCTCCCACAACCGCACGTCCGGCTGGCAAGGTGGAGGGGTGTTCGTGGGGGGAATCCACAACCGCTCGCGGGGCCGTGCGCCCCGCCGGACGAACCTCAGCGAGATGCCATGACCGCGACCTCTGCCATCGCAGCCCAGACCCGCGCGACCGCCCGCACCGGCGGCCCCAAGGAGGACGGCCCGAACGTCCTGGAGCACCTCGCGGGCTGGACCCTCGTCGTCGTCCTGGCGATGCTCGTCACGCAGACCGGTCTGCTGTGACCCCGCTCCCGTAGCCCCCGTCGTCGAGGCCGGCCCGCCAGTGCCGCCCCGGCACGCCCACCAGGCCGTACAGCCACCGCACCGGCGACCGCCGGTGCAGCAGGACGACGCCCGCCGCCACCGCGAAGAGCGGCAGGCCGAGCCAGCCGCCGAACAGGCGCACCAGGGCGCTCGCGAGGAGCGCGCCCGCGAACGGCAGGCCGTGGACCCCGGCCGCCGCGATGGCGATCGCGAGGATCCGCGGCACCTTGCGGTCCTCGTCGGCGCCCGGCAGCGACCAGCCCTCCATGAGCCAGCCGATCTCGGTCACCAGCATGGTCCCGATCACCGCGGCGCCGAAGAGCAGCAGCGCCAGGAACGTCCCGGACGTCAGGAAGTCCAGGAGGTGGTTGAGCACGCTGTCCTTCGGCCAGTCGGCGAAGTCCCGTGTGCCGGGGGACAGGAAGCGCTCGTACCCGCGCCCGTCCCAGCCGTGGACCAGCGTCCCGAACAGCAGGAAGTAGCCGCCCACGCACTGCAGGTACGCCCAGTACCCCGCTCCCACCAGCACCAGGGACTGCGCCACCAGGAACCCGAGGATCGCGGCGACCGGGATCCCGCCCGCGTAGAACAGCACGAACCCCGCCCACACGCCCTCGTGGCCGTGCGCCACGTGCATGGTCGCCCAGGCGGGGTTCTGCCAGAGCAGGAAGAGCCCCGTCGGCACCATCAGGACGGCGGCGAAGAGCGCCGTGAGCGCGAGATAGGGGTTGGCGGCGCGGCTGCGGGTGCGCGGTCCCTCGCCCGCGTTGATGCGCTCCCACACCTGAAGCTGCCGCCCGGCCGAGACGGCGAACGTCGCGCCGATCGCGTACGCCCAGAAGAGCGCGGCCTGGATCTGGATCATGCGCCCGCCCCCGCCCTCAGGAAGCCTTCAGGGTGAGCCCGCCCGCCACGATCACGTCCGAGGTGACCTGGGCCTGTTCGGCGCTGACGTCCGTCATGAAGACGAACGGCGGCACGACCGGCGGCACCGGCAGCTTGTCGGGCGTGAAGGTCAGACAGAGGATGCCCTCCAGGCACCCCTTGAACTTGGTCAGGTACAGCGTGACCTCGCCGCTCAGGTCCAAGGTGTCGGCGCCCAGGGCGAGTTCGCGCCCGCCGTCGCGCGTCCTCAGCCGGTAGTCCGTGAGCGAGGCGGCCTTCATCCGCAGCACCATGACCTTCAGCGGCCCGTCCGCGCTCGGGATTTCGGTGACGCCCGCCAGCGTGAAGCCCTGGGGCGCGAAGAGCGTGGTGGTGACGGTCGGCGGCACGCGCGGCGCCACGATCGCCTCGGTGGGCGCCGCCTTCGCGGTCCCTCCGTTCAGCACGATCCCGGCGACGATCGCCACGGGCAGCAGCACGGCGAGCGTCCGTGTGCCCTGCCCGTCGCGCGCCCGGGGCCGCGCCGGGTCCTCCTCGGCGTCCTCGGGCACCGGCGTCCAGCCGAACCCCATGGCGCTGCCCGCGATGCCGAGGAGCATGCCGACGAGGAACCCGCCGAGATTGGTGGCCGCGAAGGAGAGCACCGACAGGATCAGGGCGTTGACGCTCACATAGTGGTGCGTGTGCGGCAGCAGCCACAGGAAGAGCCCGGCCACGACCAGCGCGATCCCGATGCCGAGCGCCGCGAGCCCGCCGAGCCCCAGACTGACGAGCACGGTCAGCGGCGACAGCGGGACCAGCAGCAGCTCGGCCCCGCCGAGGACCAGCAGCAGCCCGCCCCAGAACGGCCGGGTGCGCCGCCACCGGCGCACCGCCCGGCGCTGCTCGGGCCAGGGCAGCCGCCGGTCGAGCCAGCCGCCGCCGTCCCTGCGGAAGGCCTTGACGCCGCCTCTGCCGCCACCGGTCAGAAGCACTTCTTGCCGCCGATGCTGACATCGACCTTCATGCCCTTGAGCCGGAAGTTGCCGCCGGTCGCCGACCAGGCGTGCGACTTCACGCCGGACACCGTGATGTCGCCGGCCTGGAGCCCGAACTTGCCCTTCTCGCCCTGGATCCCGGGCACTTCGTCGAGCGTCGAGGCGTCCCGGCCGATCTGCGCGGTGCCGAAGCGGGCGTCGCCGACCAGGTCCTCGCCGTCGATGACGAGGTTGCTCGCGGTGACGTTGCCCGCGTCGCCGCCCGCGGTCAGCTTGAACACGACGGTGCCGACCGGGGTCTTGACCTCGGCGGCCTGGCAGATGTCGGAGAGGGTCGCGTCGCCGATCCCGAGGAGCGCCACGGGGTGCCCCTTGCCGTCGATGTCCCGGTCCGTCTGGACGTACGAGGACAGGCCCTGGCTCGTCAGTCTGCCGGACGAGACCTGGAAGCTGGTGCCCGAGACGGCGAAGGACGCGGCGAGCGCGCCCTCGGCCATCACGGAGGCCATCACGCCGACGGCCAGGACGGCCGGCATGGCCACCACGGCCGTCTTCTTCCAGGAGGTTCTGCCCTCGCGTAACGCGCTGCGTGCTGCGCCCACTGTCTTCCTCCCGTACGTCGTTCCGCGTCGTCAAGCGTGCGTAAGGGGAGTGCGTGAAGCGCCAACGGGAGCCGGACCGGCACAGGGCACCGTTCTGCCATACTGCGGACCATCCCGAGGCAGTTGGAGACTAGGGCCGAAATTGAATAATAGTCAACAGCGCGGCACGGACCGCTCCGCGGCACGGCGCGCCGAACTCATCGCCATCGGCCGGAAGTTGTTCGCCGACACGTCCTACGACGCCCTGTCGATGGACGACATCGCCAAGCAGGCGGGCGTCGCCAAAGGGCTGATCTACTACTACTTCAAGTCCAAGCGCGGCTACTACCTCGCGATCATCGAGGACTCCGTCGCCGACCTGGTCGCGCGGGCCGGGCGCCACGACGACCTGCCGCCCGTGGGCCGCGTGCAGCGCACCGTCGACGGCTATCTGCGCTACGCCGAGCACCACCAGGCCGCGTACCGCACGATCATCAGCGGGGGCGTCGGCTTCGACGCCGAGGTGCACGCCATACGCGACGGCGTGCGCGAGGCGCTGATCGGGACGATCGCCGAAGGGGCGTACGGCCGCAAGGACATCCCGCGCCTCGCGCGCACCGCGCTGCTCGGCTGGCTGTGCAGCGTCGAGGGCGTCACCCTCGACTGGATCGGCCACCGCGACCTGTCCCGCGAGAGCGTCTGCGCGCTGCTGGTGCGCACCCTCGGGGACACGCTGCGCGTCATCGAGGACTTCGAGCCGTCCTGTCCCGCGCCGGCGCGGCCATGAGAACGGGGCGGGAGCCGCCGACCGGCTCCCGCCCCGAGTCCTGTGCGCGCAAGGTCAGTTGATGGCCTTGATCAGCTCACCGTTGGACGTGTCCCCGCTGAGCTCCCAGAAGAAGGTGCCTCCCAGGCCCTGCTGGTTCTTGTAGTCCATCTTCCCCGCGATGGTCTGCGGGGTGTCGTAGCTCCACCAGTTGGTGCCGCAGTGCGCGTACGCGGTCCCGCCGACCGTGCCGTTGGCCGGGCACTTGGTCTTCAGTTCCTTGTAGTCGTCGATGCCCTGCTCGTACTTGCCCGCGGCCGGTCCGGTCGCGGTGCCGCCGGGCTCCTTCTGCGTGACCCCCGTCCAGCCGCGGCCGTAGAAGCCGATGCCGAGCAGCAGCTTCTCGGACGGGATCCCGAGGCCCTTGAGCTTCTTGATCGTGGCGTCGGAGTTCCAGGACTCCTTCGGGATGCCGGTGTAGGAGGTCAGCGGCGAGTGCGGGGCGGTCGGGCCCTTCGCGTCCCAGGCGCCGAAGAAGTCGTACGTCATGGGGTTGTACCAGTCGACGTACTGCGCCGCGCCCGCGTAGTCGGCCGCGTCGATCTTGCCGCCGTCCGAGCCGTCCGCCGGGATGGCCGCGGTCACGAGGTTGTTCGCGCCGAACTTCGAACGGACCGCGGACATCAGGTTCTTGTACGCCTCGCGCCCGCTGGTGTCGCAGGTCAGACCGCAGGCGTTCGGGTACTCCCAGTCGATGTCGATGCCGTCGAAGACATCGGCCCACTTGGAGTTCTCGACCAGGTCGTAGCAGGACTGGGCGAAGGCCGCGGGGTTCTTGGCCGCCTCGGTGAACCCGCCGGACCAGGTCCAGCCGCCGAACGACCAGAGGACCTTGAGGTCGGGGTGCTTCTTCTTCAGCTTGCGCAGCTGGTTGAAGTTGCCGCGCAGCTCCTGGTCCCAGGTGTCGGCGACACCGTCCACGGACTGGTCGGCGGTGTAGGCCTTGTCGGTCGCCGCGTAGGCGTCGCCCATCGTGCACTTGCCGCCCTGGACGTTGCCGAAGGCGTAGTTGATGTGCGTGAGCTTGTCGGCCGAGCCGGACGTGTCGATGTTCTTGACGTGGTAATTCCGGTCGTAGACACCCCATTCGGTGAAGTATCCGACGACCTTGTTCCCGGCGGCGGCCCCGGCCTTCGCGGTCTTCGCCGAGCCGGTGTCCGGGTCGGCCGCCGCGGTGCCCGCGCCGGCCAGCAGGCCCGCGCCGAGGACGGCGCAACAGGTGGTGGCGAGCAGCGCCTTGAAACCGGTGCGGTGGGTGTGCGGTCTGAGCATCGTGTCTCCTCGTGGGGGGAAACAGGGAGGGGGGAAGTGGTGCTGTGGACCTGCGTATGAGACTTGGCATGAACGCGTTAAGACGTTCGGGGGAACAGTAGGAGGACTAGACCAGTGGGGTCAATGGTTCGTACCAATCCCGCCGGGATGAACGATCTTCGGCTATCTTTCGAGTAAGCGGTCGTTAACTAGTGACTGGATGCCGTCGATCGGGCATACTCAACGCGCCACAGCCGCTGGTCAGCCGCTTCCGTGACCCGGAAAAAGGCCCCGGCTCGGCATCGTTTCCCGGCGGTCCCGCCCCACCCAGCGCGGAGCCGTCGTAGCCCGACAGGGAGGAGAGCGTCATGCCCGACCACACCCCGGTGGACCGCCAGCTGCCCACGGATGAGGCCAGGGATCTGCTCTCGCTCGTCCGGGACATCGCGCAGCGCGAGATCGCCCCGAAGGCCGCCGAGGAGGAGGACGCCGGGCGCTTCCCCCGCGAGGTCTTCACCCTGCTCTCGGAGTCCGGACTGCTCGGACTTCCCTACGACTCCGGGTTCGGCGGCGGCGACCAGCCGTACGAGGTCTACCTCCAGGTCCTGGAGGAGCTGGCCGCCGCGCGCCTGACCGTCGGCCTCGGCGTCAGCGTCCACTCGCTGTCCTGCCACGCGCTGGCCGGGTACGGCACCAAGGAGCAGCAGACCGAGCACCTGCCCGCCATGCTCGGCGGCGGCCTCCTCGGCGCGTACTGCCTCTCCGAGCCCTCCTCCGGCTCCGACGCCGCCTCGCTGCGGACCAAGGCCGTCCGCGACGGCGACGACTGGGTGCTCACCGGCACGAAGGCCTGGATCACGCACGGCGGAGTCGCCGACTTCTACACCGTCCTGGCCCGCACCGGCGGCGAGGGCGCCCGCGGCATCACGGCCTTCCTGGTGCCGGGCGACGCCGAGGGGCTGAGCGCCGCGGTGCCCGAGAAGAAGATGGGCATGAAGGGCTCGCCCACCGCGCAGGTCAACTTCGACGGCGTGCGTGTGGCCGATTCCCGCCGTATCGGCGACGAGGGCCAGGGATTCGCCATCGCGCTCTCCGCGCTCGACTCGGGGCGGCTCGGCATCGCGGCCTGCGCGATCGGCGTGGCCCAGGCGGCGCTGGACGAGGCGGTCGCGTACGCCACCGAGCGGCAGCAGTTCGGGCGGCCGATCGCGGACTTCCAGGGGCTTCGCTTCATGCTCGCGGACATGGCGACGCAGATCGAGGCGGGCCGGGCGCTCTATCTGGCCGCGGCCAGGCTGCGTGACGTGGGTCGGCCGTTCTCCAAGCAGGCGGCCATGGCCAAGCTGCTGTGCACGGACGCCGCGATGAAGGTGACGACGGACGCCGTGCAGGTGCTCGGCGGATACGGCTACACCCTGGACTTCCCCGTGGAGCGCCTCATGCGCGAGGCCAAGGTGCTGCAGATCGTCGAGGGCACCAATCAGATCCAGCGCATGGTCATCGCACGTCACCTCGCGGGTCCCGACTCCCGCTGAACTGTCCCCGGTGCACCGGCGGCGCCACGAGCCGGGCCCACTCCGGGTCGTGGCGGCCGGGCAGGGTGCGGCCGCGGTCGGCCCAGTACCGGATCAGGGCGCGGTAGATCGGCGGGTCCTGGAGATGGGCCGGCTGGAGGTGCGGCGGCTGGGGATGGGGCTGCGGGCGCGGCGGCGGGAACTGCTGGTGCGCCTGGGGGTGCGGCTGGTGCGACGGGTGCGGCTGCTGATGCGGCGGAGGCTGCTGGGGCCGCTGGGGAACCGATTCTGCGGAGGCGGGAACCGTCACCAGGGTGCGCCGCCGATGGCCGGTGGGGAGGTGGGTCGGGCCCATGTCCGTGCCCATGTCCGTGGGGGTCATGTCAGGCCAACGCCCGCCGCCGTGTCGAAGTCACCCTCCGGTTGATTCGAGCGTCAGTTCACGGCGCGCCCGTGCGGAGGGGCGGACGCGGGCGGGCGCGGGGGCGCGGGCGCGCGCCAGGACGGCGGTGCGGTTTCTCGTACGTACGGGGCCCTGCTCATCGCCCCGCGCATCCTGAGCGCCTCGCCCGGATCCCGTACGCACCTGGAACGTCCCCGCGAGGATCCCCATGCGTACCCGGAACGTCCCCGCGCGGCCCCGCGAACGCGGGCCGACACGTGTCTGGCTCCGTCCCGCGAACTGACGTACCGTCAACTCCGCGCCGGAGGGCCCCACGCCTCCCGCCACCCTGAACTGCCGTGCATCCAGGGAGGTTTGCTGTGGCAGACGACCGTCCGGTCCCGCTCGACGAATACCCCGTGCACCAGGTGCCGCTGTCGATGAAGCACGTCGCCACGGGTGACCGCAACGCCTACGACCGGTGCATCTTCCACCTCTTCGACCATGAGGGCCGCGCCCTGCTCATCCTCGGGCTCGGCGTCTATCCGAACACCGGCGTCATCGACGCGTACGCCACCCTGCGCACCGGCGACACGCTCCATGCCGTACGCGCCAGCGACGCCCTCGGCGAGGACCGGATGAACCTCTCCGTCGGGCCGCTGCGCATCACCGTCGACGAGCCGCTGCACCGCATCCGTCTGGAGTGCGCCGCCGACCCGGGCGACCCCGACTCCCTCGCGTACGACCTCACCTGGACCGCGGACTTCCCCGCCCTGTGGGAGCCGCACCACCTCCAGCGCCGCGGCGACCGGCTCAGCCTCGAAGGGCGCCGTTTCGTGCAGGCGGGGCGGCCCAGCGGGGTGATCCGCGCCGGCGGCCGGGAGATCCCCGTGTCACCGGGGGAGTGGACCGCGACCCGCGACCGCAGCTGGGGCGTGCGGCCCATCCCCGGTGAGGAACGCGGGCGTCTGGAGGAGGAGTTCGCCACCGAGGGCTTCCACTGGATCTGGTGCCCGGTGCGCTTCGACGACCGCTTCCTGATGGTCGTCGTCCAGGAGGACGCCGACGGCTACCGCACCCTCAACGACGCCACCCTCGTGCGCCCCGACCGCCCCGACCGCCAACTCGGCTGGCCCCGGACCGACATCTCCTACCGCTCCGGCACCCGCCACCCCGAACGCGCCGTCGTCCACCTCACCGACCCCGAGGACCGCAAGCCCCTGGAGCTCGGCGTCGAGGTGCTCGCCTCGCTGCCGCTGGCCGTGGGCGCCGGATACCCGCCCGCCGACGACTGGCAGCACGGCACCTGGCGCGGCCGTGACTGGACCGACCGCCGCACCTACGACCTGTCGGACCCCTCGGCCCACCCGCTGGCCGCGTACGGCGTCATCGACCACGCCGCGCGCTTCACCCTGGACGGGCGGACGGGATACGGGATCTTCGAGCACGGCAGCTTCGGCCGCCACGACCCGAGCGGGTTCACCGGGTTCGACTCCACGGCGCCCTGAGGACCGGACAGGAGGAAGGAGCACGGAGATGGCCACGGCACCCCGCCCCCGCACCACCACACGCGAACCCGAAGAGCTCGCCCGCCGCCTCACCGCCTGGCTCGACACCCGGCTGCCCGGCGCCAAGGCGGTCGACGTGAGCGTCCCGGAGTCCAACGGCATGTCCAGTGAGACCCTGCTCTTCGCCGTCGAGCACCCCGAACCACCGCTCAGAAACTGCGCGTTGCGGCTCGCCGCCGACCCGGCCGCGTACACGATCTTTCCCGTCTACGACATGCCGCGGCAGTACCGCACGATGCGGCTCGTCGCCGAGCACACCGACCTGCCGGTGCCGCGCGTGCTCTGGCTGGAGGAGGACCCGGCCCCGCTCGGCGCGCCCTTCTTCGTCATGGAGCGCGTCGCGGGCCGCGTCCCGCCGGACGTCATGCCCTATACGTACGAGGGGAATTGGCTGTACGAGGCGAGCGACGCCGAACGCGCGCACCTGGAGGCCGCCTCCGTGCGGATCCTCGCCCGCCTGCACGACGGCGTGCCGGCCGACGCGGCGTGCTTCCTCGCGCTGCCCGGCGAGGGCAGCCCGCTGCGCCGCCACGTCACGGCCCAACGCGCCTACTACGACTGGGTGGTGCGCGGACTGCCCCGCTCACCCCTGATCGAGGGCGCGTTCGACCGCCTGGAGGAGCTGTGGCCGTCCACCGAGGGCGAGACCGTCCTCAACTGGGGCGACGCGCGCATCGGGAACATCGTCTACGACGGCTTCGAGCCCGCCGCCGTCCTCGACTGGGAGATGGCGGCGCTCGCCCCGCGCGAGGTCGACCTCGGCTGGATGGTCTATCTGCACCGCTTCTTCCAGGACCTGACCGTGAGCTTCGGCCAGCCCGGACTGCCGGACTTCCTGCGCCGCGAGCACATCGAGCAGGCGTATGCGCGCCTGACCGGACATGTGCCGCGGGCCATGGAGTTCTACACGCTGTACGCGGCGCTGCGGCACGCCGTCGTCATGCTGCGCGTCGCCTACCGCCAGGTCCACTTCGGCGAGGCCGAGGCGCCCGCGACCGCCGAGGCCGCGGACAGGCTGATCCTGCACCACGGCAGTCTCACCGCCATGGTGCAGGGCAGCTACTGGTGAGTCAGGCCGCGGGCCTGTGCTGGTGCGGCACGCGGATGGGGCGCGAGCCCGGACCGCCCACGTGCGAGAAGGGCTGCGTCCGCCAGTCGAGCCCCTGAGGGAGCGTCAGGAGCAGGGCGGTGTCCTGCTCCTGGGCCTCCATCGACTCGTCGGCGGGCCGGGCGTCGGCCGCGGCGCGACCGGTGCCGGCGCAGACCGTGAGGCCGAACGGATTCCACGGGGTCGGGCACAGCGCGTGCTCGGGCAGGACGTCCTCGTCGGCGAGGAGTGCGATGGGCTGCCCGCAGTCGGGGCAGCTCACCCGGTACATCTCGAAGGTGTCGTAGGCGTCGAGAAGGTCGTCGGCCGGTTCGACGCCCTCCGGCTCGGGCTCGGCGATCGGCTGCTGCTTGACGCGGGCAGACCTGCCGGGGCGCTTCAAGTTCTGCATGGGAATCTCCCCCTCGGGTGGGCCGACAAGGCGCTGCGGCCTCGACCACAGCAAGCACTTCCCGCCACGCGGTGGAGGTAATCGCGGCTTCCCGCAGGACACGGTCATAAGGGTGTGTCGTTCGTCACATGCCAAGGGGAGTTGCCTGGCCAACAGGGGTGCGAAGGCCCCTGCACGCCGGGGGGAGCCGCCCGGTCACAGGCCTCCGGCGACCGTCGCGTACTGCTCGGTGCAGAACACGATGAACCCCACGCACCCCGTGAACAGGGCCACGATGGCAAGCGCCGTCATGCGCCTCATCGGCCGTCACTTCCTCTCGGCGCGCGCCCCGATGGCGCTCCGCCCACCCCTCCATGCTCCGCCTCCGGGCACCCGTGACATCGCGCCGAAGGTCACCGGAGCGCGGGACCTTCGGGCGCTCCGGTATCCGGGGGGATCAAGAGCCCTGTAGGTTCGGCGCATGGAGGAGCTGGACCGACAGATCGTGCAGCTGCTCGTCAAGGACGGGCGGATGAGCTACACCGACCTGGGCAAGGCCACGGGCCTGTCCACGTCGGCCGTGCACCAGCGGGTGCGCCGGCTGGAGCAGCGCGGCGTCATCCGCGGCTATGCCGCGGTCGTCGACCCCGAGGCCGTCGGGCTGCCGCTCACGGCGTTCATCTCGGTGAAACCCTTCGACCCCAGCGCCCCCGACGACATCGCCGAACGCCTCGCGGGCGTCCCGGAGATCGAGGCGTGCCACAGCGTCGCCGGCGACGAGAACTACATCCTCAAGGTGCGCGTCGCCACCCCGCTGGAGCTGGAGCACCTCCTCAGCCGCCTGCGCGCGCTCGCCGGCGTCTCCACGCGCACGACGGTCGTGCTCTCCACTCCGTACGAGGCGCGCCCGCCGCAGGTCTGACGGCCCGGCGCCGGCCGGACCGCCCACCCCCGGGTCCGGCCGCCCGTCCGCAGGGGCGAGACTGGTCCCATGAGCCAGAGCACCGCCCCCCAGGACTCCCCGGACCCCCAGGACCGCGACCCCCGGGATCCACAGAACCACCGCACCGTGCTGCTGCGCGGCGGCGATGTCCACAGCCCCGCCGACCCGTTCGCGACCGCGATGGTCGTCGAACACGGTCAGGTCGCGTGGGTCGGTTCCGAAGGGGCGGCGGACGCCTTCGCCGACGGCGTCGACGAGGTCGTCCACCTCGAAGGAGCCCTGGTCACCCCGGCATTCACCGATGCCCACGTGCACACCACGGCCACCGGCCTCGCGCTGACGGGACTCGACCTGACCGGGGCCCGCTCCCTGGCCGACGCACTCGTTCTCGTCCGCGAACACGCCGCCGCACGGCCGCACGACACCGTCCTGCTCGGCCACGGCTGGGACGCCGCCCGCTGGCCCGGCGGACGCCCGCCCGCGCGCGCGGAGCTCGACGAGGCGACCGGCGGCCGTCCGCTCTACCTCTCCCGCATCGACGTCCACTCCGCCGTCGTCACCACCGCGCTGCTCGACCTGGTCCCCGGCATCACCGAGCGCACCGGTTTCCACCCGGACGCCCCGCTGACCGCCGACGCCCACCACGGAGTGCGCGCCGCCGCCCTCGCCGCGATCACCCCGCGGCAGCGCACCGAGGCCCAGCGCGCCGCGCTCGGGCACGCCGCCTCCCTCGGCATCGGCTCCGTGCACGAGTGCGCGGGCCCCGACATCTCCGACGAGGACGACTTCACCGGGCTGCTGCGGCTCGCCGCCGAGGAGGCCGGGCCGCGCGTCGTCGGCTACTGGGCCGAGGCGGACGTCCGGCGGGCCCGGGAACTCGGCGCGGCCGGCGCCGCGGGCGACCTGTTCGTGGACGGCGCCCTCGGCTCGCACACCGCCTGCCTCCACGAGCCGTACGCCGACGCCCCCCACACCGGCCGTGCCTACCTGGACACCGCCGCCGTCGCCGCGCACGTCGTGGCGTGCACCGAGGCGGGCCTGCAGGCGGGCTTCCACGCCATCGGGGATGCCGCCGTGACCTCCGTGGTCGAAGGCCTGCGCGCGGCCGCCGAGAAGGTCGGCCTGGCCCGCGTGCGCGCCGCACGGCACCGCGTCGAGCACGCCGAGATGCTCACCCCCGAGACGATCGCCGCCTTCGCCGAGCTCGGCCTCACGGCGTCCGTGCAGCCCGCCTTCGACGCCCTGTGGGGCGGCGAGGACGGCATGTACGCCCAGCGCCTGGGCGCCGAGCGCGCCCGCACCCTCAACCCGTACGCGGCCCTCCTGCGCGCCGGTGTGCCCCTCGCGTTCGGCTCCGACAGCCCCGTCACGCCGCTCGATCCCTGGGGCACGGTCCGCGCCGCCGCCTTCCACCGCACGCCCGGGCACCGCGTCTCGGTGCGCGCCGCGTTCACCGCCCACACCCGGGGCGGCTGGCGGGCCGTCGGCCGCGACGACGCGGGTGTCCTGGTGCCGGGCGCGCCCGCGGACTACGCCGTGTGGCGCACCGCCGATCTGGTGGTCCAGGCCCCCGACGACCGGGTGGCCCGCTGGTCGACCGACCCGCGCTCGGGCACCCCCGGCCTGCCGGACCTCTCGCCCGGCGCCGAACTGCCCGTCTGCCTGAGCACCGTGGTGGCCGGTACACCGGTCTTCGTGCGGCCGGACGAGTGATGTCCCGGCGGTGCGCGGCACGGATCACGGTCCGCCGTCCCGTCGCACGACCTGGGAATCCTCGGCACTGACCTGGTGGTCCCGGCGATCGCCCCAGTTCAGGGGGGTATTGACAGATTGCCGCCGTGGGCCGGTAGGTTCGGCCGGGTCCACCACAGGACGTCCGACCGGCGAACCTCCACGCGATCGTCGAACGCCGCTGGGTCATGGGTGGTGTGCCGCACCGGCGCACCACCACTGGGAGCCAGGTCCAGCGCCCGCGACGCGGAGGCGAGGGAACGTATCAGCCGATCGGCAGGTGTGACCCGGGTCGGGCCCGGACGCTCAGTAGACAACGGCTTTCGGTCGATCCGCAGCCAGCGGGTCCCAGGTCGGCCCGAAGGGCGCCGGGCCCCGATCCGCAGTACTTTCCCCCGTCGCGTGCGGTACTTCTCCCGTACATGACGGGCACTTCGCCCCTGACCTCCGTGCCGCCGCAGCGGCGCAGGCGGCGGCCATTATGGTGGTCCTCTGCGTACGAACGAAGGGGCAGTAGTGAACGACGGCGGCGGGGTCTCCGAAGCGGGGGACCAGGGGAGGCGGTTCGGCTCGCTCGGCACGGCCTTGGTGATCATTCCGACCTACAACGAGGCGGAGAACATCCAGTCCATCGTCGGCCGGGTGCGGGCCGCCGTGCCGGACGCGCACGTCCTGGTCGCCGACGACAACAGCCCCGACGGCACCGGCAAGATCGCCGACGAGCTCGCGGCCGACGACGACCAGGTCCACGTGCTGCACCGCAAGGGCAAGGAGGGGCTGGGCGCCGCCTACCTCGCGGGCTTCCGCTGGGGCCTGGAGAACGACTACGGCGTGCTCGTCGAGATGGACGCCGACGGCTCCCACCAGCCCGAGGAGCTGCCCCGGCTGCTCACCGCGCTCAAGGGCGCCGACCTCGTGCTCGGCTCGCGCTGGGTGCCGGGCGGACGGGTCGTCAACTGGCCCAAGCACCGCGAGTTCATCTCCCGCGGCGGCAGCACGTACTCGCGCCTCCTGCTCGACGTGCCGATCCGCGACGTGACGGGCGGCTACCGCGCCTTCCGCCGCGAGACCCTCGAAGGCCTCGGGCTCGGCGAGGTCGAGTCGCAGGGGTACTGCTTCCAGGTCGACCTCGCGCGGCGCGCGGTCAAGGCGGGCTACCACGTCGTCGAGGTGCCGATCACCTTCGTCGAGCGGGAGCTCGGCGACAGCAAGATGAGCCAGAACATCGTGGTCGAGGCGCTGTGGCGGGTCACCGCGTGGGGCGTGGGGGAGCGCGTCGGCAAGGTCATCGGCCGCAAGCAGCCGTGACCGCGGCCGGGGCCCGGCCTTCTTGATCATCTCCTTATCCCGGACTGAGGCGGGCCCAGGCACACTGGGAGCATGACGACTGGCGCACCGCCTCCCATCCGACCCGCCCGGCCCCGGCGCTCCGGGCCCCTGAGGTTCCTGCCGCTCGGCATCGCCGCGTGGCTGGTCCTGGAAATCTGGCTGCTCACCGTCGTGGCGGGCGCCACGAGCGGGTTCGTGGTCTTCCTGCTCCTGGTGGGCGGCCTCGTGCTCGGCTCCGCGGTGATCAAGCGGGCGGGGCGCAGGGCCTTCCGCAGGCTCAGCGAGGCGGTGCAACAGCAGCAGAGCGGCGTCACGCCCGCCGCGGAGAGCGGCGGCGGCAGCGCCCTGACGATGCTGGGCGGCCTGCTGATCATCCTGCCCGGACTGATCTCGGACGTCCTCGGCCTGGTCCTGCTGGTCCCGCCGGTCCAGAAGGCGCTCGGGAAGTTCGCGGAGCGGACCTTCGAGCGCAAGGTGCGCGAGGCGACCCCCGGCGGGCTCGGGGACGCCTTCCAGCAGGCCCGGATGCACCGCCCGGACGGCAAGGTCGTCCAGGGCGAGGTCATCAGGGACGACGAGCCGTCGACGCGGAGCCCGCGTCCGGACGATCCGCAGCTGCCGTACTGACGCCGGCGCCGCGCTGAGTCCGCCGTGCCTGATGGCGCGGCGCTGATTCCCCTCGCGGCCGCCGCACCGATCGATCCGTGCCGGGCCCGGCACTGTCGGGCCCGGCACCGTCGGGGCCGGTTGCGGAGGATCTGCTTCCGGCAGCAGGACGCGCAAGGGCCGGGGCCACTGCTCAGCAGTGGCCCCGGCCCTTTTATGCGTGGTGCGCTGTGCGGTACTCCGCGTCGTTCGCCGTCAGGCGGACTTGCGGCTGTCCCGCGGATGCACCGCGATGTTCATCGCGCCGGACCGGAGGACCGCCAGGCGCTCCTCCAGGACCTCCTCGAGTTCTTCTCGAGTACGGCGCTCCATGAGCATGTCCCAGTGCGTACGCGCCGGCTTGCCCTTCTTCTCCTCGGGGCCGTCCCCGTCTACGAGGAGTGCCTGGGCCCCGCAGACCTTGCACTCCCACTCCGGCGGGATCTCCGCCTCGACCGAGAACGGCATCTCGAAACGATGTCCGTTCTGGCATGCGTACTCCACGGCCTGGCGCGGGGCCAGGTCGATGCCGCGGTCGGTCTCGTAGCTTGTCACCACGAGGCGCGTGCCGCGAAGAGCTCGCTCACTCATGAATCGTGCCTCCCGGGCTTGTCGCCCACAGGACAGGTGTCGCTGTCGTCGTCATCCGGTCAACGTCCGGTCGGCGGTAAAGATTCCCGTTCAGGGTCATGCGTCGCCGTCGTATGCCGCCCCTTGTTGTACCCACCAGCGCCCGGTTTGTCACATCTGGCAGCAGATGTCACCCAGCGTTTCTGAATCTTCAGCTCGCAGTAACGGTCCGCCTGGCAGGCCAAAGGCGTACACTACCGGCCTTTGGCTTCAGTTGCTAAATCCGATCGGGTACGGGATTTCCCGCGTCCTCCACCGCGCGCCGCACCGGAACCCGGGCAAGCAGGGCGAAACCGAGCACAAAGAACGCCACGAGCGAGAGGATCGCGTCCCGGTAGCTGCCCGTGAGCTGGTACGTGAGGCCGAAGATCATCGGTCCCAGCCAGGACATCCCGCGGTCGCTCATCTCGTACGCGGAGAAGTACTCGGCCTCCTTGCCGCGGGGCACCAGATGCGAGAAGAGGGAACGGGAGAGCGCCTGGCTGCCGCCGAGGACCAGACCGATCCCCGCGGCGAGCACGAAGAACCACGCGGGTGCCCCGGCGGGCAGGAAGTACCCCGCCCCGATCGTCACCGTCCACGCCACCAGCGAGCCCAGGATGGTGCGCTTGGCGCCGTACGTCCGGGCGAGCCGCCCCATGGCGAGCGCCCCGGCGACCGCCAGCACCTGCACCAGCAGGACCGCGACGATGAGCGTGGACTGTTCGAGCCCGAGCTCCTCCGAGCCGTAGACGGACGCCTGCGAGATCACCGTCTGCACCCCGTCGTTGTAGACGAGGTAGGCCAGCAGGAACGCCAGCGTGTGCGGATGGCGGCGCATGTCCCGCACCGTCTCCACCAGCTGCCCCCAGCCGCCCCGCGCCGGGGCGCCGGCCTCGGACGGCGGTGTCCGACGGTCCCGCAGCCGCTTGAGGGGGACGAGGGTGAAGGCGCCCCACCACAGGCCCGCCGACGCCAGACAGATCCGGACCGCCGTCGCCTCGGAGACGCCGAAGCTGTCGTGCGCGAGGAACAGGACCAGGTTCGCCACCAGGACCAGGGCGCCCGCCGCGTATCCGAAGGCCCAGCCGCGCGAGGAGACCGCGTCGCGCTCCTCCGGGGGCGCGATCTGCGGGAGGTAGGAGTTGTAGAGCACCGTCGAGACGGCGAGCGAGGAGTTGGCGACGATCAGCAGGAAGCCGCCGAGGAGATAGCGGTCGCCGTCCAGGAAGAACATGCCGGCCGTCGCCGCCGCCCCCAGATAGGCGGCCACGGCGAGCAGCGGCTTCTTGCGGCCCGTGCGGTCGGCGGCGGCGCCCGCCAGCGGCATCACGAAGACCGAGAGGATCACGGACACGGACACCGCGTACGCGAAGAAGGAGCCCGCGCTGACCGGGATGCCCAGCGGGTGCACGTATCCGTCGGCGTCCGCGGCGGTCTTCGCGATCTCCGTGAGGTACGGCCCCAGGAACACGGTCAGGACGCTCGTCGAGTAGACCGAGCACGCCCAGTCGTAGAAGTACCAGCCCCGTTGCTCGCGGCGCCGCTCGGCGGCCTCGTCGGCCGCCGCCGTTCCCAGGGTGTCGGTGCCCACCCGTGACCTCGCTGTTCCCCGTGGTGCGAAGCCGCCCTCGGGGCGGTCAGACCCAGGTCCCCCGGTCCTTCAGCACCTCGCGCAGCGTCTCGATGTGATCGGAAACTATGCCATCCACCCCCAGGTCCAGAAGGGCCCTCATGCGGTCGGCGTCATTCACGGTCCACACGTGGACCTGCATCCCGCGCGCGTGGGCGGCCCGCACGAAGCGGCGGTCGACCACCCGGATCCTGCCGTGCGTCTCGGGCACCTGGGCACAGACGGCCGAGCGGCGCAGGGCCGCGGGCACGCCGTACGACAGCAGGCGCAGCGCCGCCACGCCCCGGGTGCCCAGGGAGGTGGCCAGGCGCGGGCCCGCCAGGCGCTGGGCCCTGGCCACGCGGGCCTCGGAGAACGAGCCGACGCAGACGCGGTCCCAGGCGTCGGTGCGGCGGAGCAGGTCGAGCAGCGGGCGCAGCGCGGGCTCGGCCTTCATGTCCACGTTCCAGCGCACCTCGGGGAACGCCTCCAGGAGCTCCTCGAAGAGGGGCACCGGTTCGTCGCCCGCCACGCGCGCGTGGCGCACCTCGCTCCACGGGAGGTCGACGATGCGCCCGCCCCGGTCCGTCACGCGGTCGAGCGTGGCGTCGTGGAAGGCGACGAGGCGGCCGTCGGCCGTGGCGTGGACGTCGGTCTCGATGTAGCGGTAGCCGAGGTCGACGGCGCGCCGGAAGGCCGCGGCGGTGTTCTCCAGGCCGTCGGCCGCCCCGCCGCGGTGGGCGAGGGCGAGCGGGCCGGGATGGTCGAGATAGGGGTGGCGTACGCGGGTGGTCACCGCTGCAGTATCGCCTGCCCCGACGGACCGCCGGAGGCCACGACCCCTCCGGCGGAAGGCGTGGGGACGGCGAAGCGGCGCAGGAAGAACTGGGCGAGCGGGCCGATGGACAGGGCGTACAGGACGGTGCCCACGCCGACGGTGCCGCCGAGCGCGAAGCCGGTGGCGACGACCGCCACCTCGATGAGCGTCCGCATCAGGCGGATGGACTGCCCGGTCCGCGCGTGCAGCCCCGTCATCAGGCCGTCCCGGGGGCCGGGGCCGAAGGCGGCCGCGATGTAGAGGCCGGTCGCCGCGCCGTTCAGGACGATCCCGAACACCAGGAGGGGGATGCGTACGGCCAGGCCGTGCGCGTCGGGGAGCAGGGCGAGGGCGCCGTCCATCGCCAGGCCGACGACGAAGACGTTGGAGACCGTGCCGAGGCCGGGACGCTGGCGGAGCGGGATCCACAGCAGCAGGACCACGGCCCCGATGACGATCGACACGACGCCGATCGAGAGGCCGGTCAGCTCCGCGAGGCCCTGATGCAGCACGTTCCACGGCTCCAGGCCGAGGCCCGACACCACGAGGAGCGCCGAGCTCACGCCGTACAGCGCGAGGCCCACGTACAGCTGTGTGAGTCTCCGGGGCAGATGCCGCTTCGTCGCCTCAGATGTCGTGCCGGACAAGAGGATCCCCCTGCTGGTGGTGGTTGTGGCCTGACCCGTGACACTCTGTGGCTTGCACAGAGGAGCCAACCATGGCCAATTCGGGGAAGGTGGACTGGTAATCATGGCTCAGTGGACTTCGGCGATGGGCTCGACGCAGCTCGCCCGCCTCCTCGCCTCCCAGCAGGACCGCCCGGCGGGCTCGGGCAGCCGCCGCCCGCCCGCCTACCGCGCGCTCGCCGACGGCATCCGGCTGCTCGTCCTGGAGGGCCGCGTGCCGGTCGCCGCGCGGCTGCCCGCCGAGCGGGAGCTCGCCGTCGCGCTCGCCGTCAGCCGCACCACGGTGGCCGCCGCCTACGAGGCGCTGCGCACCGAGGGGTTCCTGGAGTCCCGCAGGGGAGCGGGCAGCTGGACCGCCGTCCCGGCCGGCAACCCCCTGCCCGCGCGCGGGCTCGAACCGCTGCCGCCCGAGGCGCTCGGCTCCATGATCGATCTGGGCTGCGCCGCGCTGCCCGCGCCCGAGCCCTGGCTCACCCGGGCCGTCCAGGGCGCCCTCGAAGCGCTGCCGCCGTACGCCCACACGCACGGCGACTACCCGGCGGGGCTGCCCGCGCTGCGCGAGATGCTCGCCGAGCGCTACACCGCGCGCGGGATCCCCACGATGCCCGAGCAGATCATGGTGACGACCGGCGCGATGGGCGCCATCGACGCGATCTGTCATCTGTTCGCGGGCCGCGGCGAGCGCATCGCCGTCGAGTCCCCTTCGTACGCCAACATCCTCCAGCTGATGCGCGAGGCCGGCGCCCGGCTCGTGCCCGTCGCGATGGCCGAGGGGCTCCAGGGCTGGGACATGGACCGGTGGCGCCAGGTCCTGCGCGACGCGGCGCCGCGACTCGCCTATGTCGTCGCGGACTTCCACAACCCCACCGGCGCGCTCGCGAGCGAGGACCAGCGCAGGCAGCTGGTCGAGGCGGCCCGTTCGGCGGGCACCGTCCTCGTCGTCGACGAGACGATGAGCGAGCTCGGGCTCGACCCGGACCTCGCCATGCCGCGCCCCGTCTGCGGGTTCGACCCCGCGGGCTCGACCGTCATCACCGTCGGCTCGGCCAGCAAGGCCTTCTGGGCGGGCATGCGCATCGGCTGGGTGCGGGCCGCTCCCGACGTGATCCGCAGCCTCGTCGCCGCGCGCGCCTACGCCGACCTCGGCACTCCGGTCCTTGAACAGCTCGCCGTGAACTGGCTCCTGAACACAGGCGGTTGGCAGGCCGCCGTCGACGTGCGCAGGGCGCAGGCCAGGGAGAACCGCGACGCGCTGGTCGCCGCCGTGCGTCGTGAGCTGCCCGAGTGGGAGTTCGAGGTGCCGAGCGGCGGGCTCACCCTGTGGGTGCGGACCGGGGGCGTCTCGGGGTCGCGGCTCGCCGAGGTGGGCGAGCGCGTGGGGGTCCGGGTGCCGTCCGGGCCGCGGTTCGGAGTGGACGGCGCCTTCGAGGGGTATGTGCGGCTGCCGTTCACGGTGGGCGGCGCGGTGGCCGAGGAGGCGGCGGTGCGGCTGGCCGCGGCGGCCCGGCTCGTGGCGACGGGCGCCGGCGCCGGTGCGGAGAGCCCGCACACCTTCGTCGCCTGACGCCCGTCTCCGGAGACACCGGGTTCAGCTCGTGGTTCAGCTCCGGGTTCAGCTCTCGGCCGCGACCGGCTCCGCCTCCGTGGCCTCCTCGGTGGCCGTCGCGTCCGCCGGAGTGCTCCGCTCCGGCAGCAGCTCCATGACGGCCCTGCGGTGTGCCTCGCTGGTCGCGTCGTCGTAGGGATCGGGCGTCGCGGGCACCTGGAGGCGGTGCACCTGGCCCGTGCCGAGCCGGGCATAGCCCCGGCCGGGCGGGACGTCGGCGGTGGGTGTCGTGTGGGGCGGCACCCCGAGGACCTCCTCCAGCTGGTCGGGCGTCGCGGGCCCGAGCACCACCCGCGCGCGCGTGTGCTGGCGCACGGGGTCGATCAGTACGTCCAGGCAGTCGAGCTGATCGGCCACCACGACCGTCACATTGGCCGCCCTGCCGTGCCGCAGGGGGACCTGCAGCAGCGACTGGGGGTCCTTGCGCCCGTCGGCGGCGGCGAGGTGCCCGAGCGCGCTCGGGCGGT
>NZ_LIRJ01000690.1 GCF_001419745.1 Streptomyces silaceus
TCGACCTCGACCCCGCGCCCGCACGAGCCCCGACTCCTGCCGCCGATGCTGCCGGGCACCGACGAGCCACCGGCACCCGCCGCCGTCAGAGCGTCCTACGCGCTCTGGCTCACCGCGGTCGCGGCGGGCCTCTTCGGGACGGTGCTCGCCGTGGCCGGGGCGGTGGCCGACGGCGACGCGTCCTTCGCCGCCGTCGGGGGCGGGCCCGCGCTGCACATGGCGGTGTTCTCGGCGGTCGTCCTGCTCGCGGTGCGGATGCGCCGCGGTTCGCGGGGCGCGCGGGCGGCGCTGGCCTGCGGGTCCGGGGTGCTCGGCACACTGGCCCTGGCGGCCGGGCCCGTCCGGTGGCTCGCCGACGGCCCCGCGCTCGGCGACGCGTTCCGGGACGTGGGCGTGGTGGACGTCCTGACGGGCGGCGGCCGCGTCCTGCTGGGGGCGGCGGGGCTGACGGCGCTGGTCCTGATGTTCCACCCGACGGCCAACGCCTGGTTCCGGAGAACGGCAGCTCCTGGGTGAGCGCCCCGCTCACCGCCGTGCCGCTCTCACCGCACGACCCCCTCCTCCACCAGCAGCCGCACCGCCGCCGCGATCGACTCCGCGTCGATGCCCGCGGCGTGCAGCTGCTCGGCGGGCGACGCCGAGCCCGGCATCGTCCGCACGGCGAGCCGCACCAGGCGCGGCACGGGCCGGCCGTCGGTGAAGGCGTCCAGGACCGCGTCGCCGATGCCGCCCTCCTCGCGGTGGTCCTCGACGGTGAGCAGACAGCCGGTGCGCGCGGCCGCCTCGTTCAGGGTGCGGCGGTCGACGGGCTTGACGCTGTACAGGTCGATCACCCGTACCGGGATGCCCTCGCGGGCCAGGAGATCGGCCGCGGTCAGCGCCTCGTGGACGGTCACCCCGGCGGCGACGACGGTCAGCCGGTCGGCGTCGTCGGAGCGCAGGACCTTGGAGCCCCCGACGGGGAACTCCTCGTCAGGGCCGTAGATGACGGGCGTGTCCCCACGCGACGTACGCAGGTAGCTGACGCCCTCCAGCCCCGCCATCTGTGCGACGAGCCGTCCCGTCTGATGGGCGTCGCAGGGATAGAGGACCGTCGAGCCGTGCACCGCGCGGAACAGGGCGAGGTCTTCGAGGCCCATCTGGGAGGGCCCGTCCTGGCCGATCGCGACGCCCGCGTGCGAGCCGACGAGGTTGATGTCCGCGCCGCTGATCGCCGCCATCCGCACGAAGTCGTGCGCGCGCGTGAGGAACGCCGCGAACGTCGAGGCGTACGGCACCCAGCCCCGCGCCGCCAACCCGACCGCGGCGGCGACGAGTTGCTGTTCGGCGATGTAGCACTCGAAGAAGCGGTCGGGGTGCTCCTTGGCGAAGTACTCCGTACGCGTCGAGTCGCTCACCTCGCCGTCGAGGGCGACGACGTCGCCGCGCGCGGTGCCGAGCGCGGCGAGCGCCTGGCCGTAGGCGGTGCGGGTCGCGACGGACGCGCCGGCCTCGTGGCGGGGCAGTTCGAGGTGGCCGCTGCGCACCGCGTGCAGGGTCCGCGCGGCGGCGGGTTTGCGGACGGCCACGCGGATGTCGTGGGCGCCGCCCAGTTCCTCGATCGCCGCCCGCGGGTCCGGCAGCGGTTTGCCGTGCAGGCCCTCGCGGTTCTCGGCGGACGCGACGCCCTTGCCCTTGACGGTGCGGGCGAGGACCACGGTGGGCTGGCCCGCGGTGGAGCCCGCCTCGCGGAAGGCGCGGTCGACGGCGTCGACGTCGTGGCCGTCGGTCTCGACGACGTGCCAGTCGAAGGCCCTGAAGCGGTCGGCGTAGTCCTTGAGGTGCCACTCGTGGCGGGTCGGGCCGCGCTGTCCGAGGCGGTTGACGTCGACGACCGCGGTGAGGTTGTCGAGATGCTCGTACCCGGCGTGCTCGGCCGCCTCCCAGACGGAGCCCTCGGCGAGTTCGCTGTCGCCGCACAGCACCCAGACGCGGTACGGGATCCGGTCGAGCCGCTTGCCGGACAGGGCCATGCCGACGCCGACGGGCAGCCCCTGCCCGAGCGATCCGGTGGCGACCTCGACCCAGGGCAGGGCGCGCGGCGTCGGATGCCCTTCGAGGCGGCTGCCCCGTGCGCGGAAGGTGAGCAATTCGTCGTCGGTGAGTGCCCCGGCCGCCTTGTACGCCGCGTACAGGAGCGGCGAGGCATGGCCCTTGGAGAGGATGAACCGGTCGTTGCCGGGGTGGTCGGGGCGGTCGAAGTCGTAGTGGAAGTGGCGGCCGATGAGCACCGCCATCAGGTCGGCGGCGGACATCGACGAGGTGGGGTGCCCGGATCCCGCGGCGGCCGCGGCGCGCACCGCGTCCACACGCAACTGCTGGGCGAGCCGGGTGAGTTCACTGGTGTCCATGGGAGTCCTCCTTCGTGTGCGGCGCCCCTTGCCCGTCCGGGGCCCCGCGCCCGTCCGGCACCCGGGCCAGTTCCGGGGCCGCGGTGTCCAGCGGCACCGACCAGGAACGGACGAGGCCCAACTGCACGGCCTGGCGGGGCAGTACGGCGTCCAGGAGCCAGTCCGCGGCGACCCGCACGCGGTTGCCGGGCATCGCCAGAAGGTGGTAGCCGCGGGTGACGGCCCCGGCGAGCGGTCCGGACAGCGGCACGCCGAGCGGGTTGGCGGCGGCCTGGACGCCGCCGAGGTCGACGGTGAAGCCGAGGTCGCGGTGGCGGTAGGGGCGGCGGGTGCCGACGCCGAGGGAGGCCACGACGTTGTGGCCCGCGACGGCGCCCTGCCGCCAGGCGTGCTGCGCGGTCATCGGGGTGTACCGGCCGGGACGGTGCAGATCGGGCACGGCGGCGGCGTCCCCGCAGGCGAACACGTCGGGTTGGCCGGGAACTTGGAGAAACGGGTCGACGAGCAGCCGTCCCCGCTCCAGGGGCCGGTCGAGCCCTTCGACGAACGGGTCGGGCCGCACACCGACGCACCACATGAGCGTGCGGGTGTCGACGAACTCCCCGTCGTCCAGGACCACTCCGCCGGAGGTGGCCTCCTTGACGGAGGTCTTGGTGCGTACGTCGACACCGCGCCGCCGCAGGACACGGTCGGCGGTGCTGGAGAGCCGTTCGTCGAGTTCGGGCAGCACGCGGCCGGCGATGTCGAGGAGCAGCCAGCGGGGCCGCATGCCCTCGCGGAGCGGCTGGTGGCGCACCAGCGCGTCGGTGAACAGGGAGCCGTGGGCGGCGAGTTCGACGCCGGTGTAGCCGGCGCCGACGACCACGAACGTGCAGCGGGACCGGCAGGTTTCCGGGTCCGGCGCAGCGGCGGCCAGTTCGATCTGGCGGGTGATGTGGTCGCGCAGGTACAGCGCCTCGGGGATCCCGCGGAAGCCGTGCGCGTGCTCGGCGACACCGGGCACGGGCAGCAGTTTGTTGACGCTGCCGACGGCGAGGACGAGCCGGTCGTACGCGAGCTCGCCGGACCGCCCCTCGGGGTCGGTGTACGTCACCTTGCGCGCCGTCAGGTCGACGCCGTCGGCCTCGCCGAGCACGAGGCGTACGCGCGGCAGCGTGCCGGAGAGCGAGACGGTGACGCGCCGGGGCTCCAGGATGCCCGCGGCGACCTGGGGCAGCAGCGGCAGGTAGAGGAAGTAGTCGGTCGGGTTGAGCAGGGTGATGTCGGCCTTGTTCCGGGTCAGCCGGGACAGGGTGCGTGCGGCGCGGGAGCCGGCGAATCCGGCTCCGACGACGACGATGCGGGGTCGGCCCACGGTCCACCTCCGGCGGTTCGGGCCTCCCGCGTGCCCCTGCGGGACGGCGGCCAAACTCCGGCCGGGCGCGGCGCGGGACCCCGCGCCGGATCGCCCGCCGCGCCCCGGTCACGGGCCGTGGATCGCTGCCGGTCACCGGCCGTGGATCGCTTCCGGTCACGGGTCATCCGTCCGCACCGCCCGTGGCGGTGGACCGCGCTGGTCACGCCCCGCGCGCACGCTGTTTGCGCCCGCGCGGAGGGGTTACCCGACGTCGTACCCGTCCCGCGTCCTCCCCGCTCCGTCCGCCGGTCGTCGCGGGCCCGACGGCCGGACGGACCGGGCTCCGCTCCCCCGCCCTTGCTCCTGGAACACCCCGTCTGGAACACCCCGTGCCGCTTCCCCCTCCCCTGAAGACACACCCCACGGCCCATGACCGAGGAAAGATCCCGATGAAGCAGGAAGTCCCCATCGAACGGCCCGTCGTCTCCGCCTACACCGTCCCCGCCGACGCCCCCGAGGCCGACGGCACCTTCGCCTGGGACACCACGACGATCGTCGTCGTCGAGATCACGGCGGGCGGCGCGACCGGCACCGGCTGGACCTACGGTCCCGCCTCCGTCGCCGCCCTCCTCGACGAGCAGCTCTCCCCCGTCGTCACCGAACGCGACGCCCTGGACATCCCCGCCGCGCACGACGCGATGGCGCACGCGGTGCGCAACACCGGCCGCTCCGGCGCCGCCGCGTGCGCGATCTCGGCGGTCGACATCGCGCTGTGGGACCTCAAGGCCCGCCTCCTCGAACTGTCGCTCGGCCGGCTGCTCGGGGCGGCCCGCACGGAGGTCCCCGTCTACGGCAGCGGCGGCTTCACGACCTACCACGACACGCATCTGGCGGCGCAGCTGAACGGCTGGGTGCACGGGCAGGGCATCCCGCGCGTCAAGATCAAGGTCGGGGAGGGCTGGGGCCGGGCCGCCGCCCGTGACGTCTCCCGGGTGCGCACCGCGCGCGACGTGATCGGCCCGCAGGCCGAGCTGTACGTCGACGCGAACGGCGGCTACACGCGCAAGCAGGCGGTGCGGGTGGGCCGGGTGCTCGCCGAGCACGGCGTCGGCTGGTTCGAGGAGCCGGTGTCCGCCGACGACCTGCGGGGGCTCGCGCTGGTCAGGGACGCGCTGGTGTGCGACGTCGCGGCGGGCGCGTACGGCTACGACCTGCCGTACTTCGCCCGCATGATCCCCTCCGTGGACTGCCTCCAGGTGGACGCGACGCGCTGCGGCGGCCTGACGGAGTGGCTGCGCGCGGCGGCCCTCGCGCAGGCGCACGGCCTGGAGGTCTCGGCGCACTGCGCGCCGCACGCCCACGCCGCGGTCGCCGCGTGCGTGCCGAACCTGCGGCACATCGAGTGGTTCCACGACCACGTGCGCATCGAGTCGATGTTCTTCGACGGGGCGCTCGACCCGACCGGGGGCGTGGTCCGACCGGACGGCGGGATCGGGCACGGCCTGCTGCTGCGCACGGACGAGGTGGCGGAGTTCCGGGTGGCGTGAGGGCGGTTCGGGGCGGAGCCGGGGCGCGGGAATTCCGGTCGCCTGCGGGGCGCGCCGCCTGACACGCTCCGGTGATGGGGAACAGCGAAGTACTGCTCATCGGGGGCCGCTCGGGCGTCGGCAAGTCGTCGGTCGGCTGGGAGGTCGCGGCGCTGCTGCGCGCGGCGGACGTCGGCCACGCGCTGATCGAGGGCGACCTCCTGGACGCGGTCCATCCGGCGCCGCCGGACGACCCGCACCGCTCCGGGATCACCGGCCGCAACCTCGCGGCGATCTGGGCCAACTACCGGGACCTCGGCTGCCGTCGGCTCGTCTACACGAACACGGCGAGCGTGCTGGGCAGCGAGGAATCGCTGTTCACCGAGGCGCTGGACGGGCCGCGCGTCATCCGGGTCCTGCTGACCGCGACGGACGCCACGGCGGAGGAGCGGCTGCGGGGGCGCGAGCGGGGCTCGGAGCTCGAACAGCAGCTGCGCCGCAGCCGGTTGATGGCCCGGCACCTGGACGAGCACGTACCACCGGACACGCACCGCGTCGCCACGGACGCCCGCGCGCTGACGGACATCGCGAAGGAGGTGGTGGCGGTGACCGGGTGGCGGTGACCCGCACGGCGGCCTCCGTCACTCACCCGTGCCGGCGCGGCGGGGCGTCGGGCGCCTGGGACCGCTCGGGCCCCTCGGTCCGCGGGGCGCCGGGCGCGGCGGACGGCATCGGCGGGGGCGCGGGGGTGCCGGGCCCGCCCGGGGGTCCGACGGGCTCGGCGAGGCCCGCGCCGGTCGGGTCCGCCTGCGCGGCGGG
>NZ_LIRJ01000691.1 GCF_001419745.1 Streptomyces silaceus
CGCGCGATCACGCCGTGGAACTACCCCCTCCACCAGATCGTCAACAAGGTCGCCCCCGCGCTCGCCGCGGGCTGCACGGTCGTGCTCAAGCCCGCCGAGGACACCCCGCTCACCGCGCAGCTCTTCGCCGAGGCGGTGCACGACGCGGGCGTACCGGCGGGCGTGTTCAACCTCGTCACCGGCCTCGGCCCGGTCGCGGGCCAGGCGCTCGCCGAGCACGAGGGCGTCGACCTCGTCTCGTTCACCGGCTCGACGGCGGTCGGCAAGCGGATCGGCGCCACGGCGGGCGCGGCGGTCAAGCGCGTCGCCCTGGAGCTCGGCGGCAAGTCCGCCAACGTCATCCTGCCGAGCGCCGACCTCGCCAAGGCCGTGAACGTCGGCGTCGCGAACGTCATGTCCAACTCCGGCCAGACGTGCAGCGCGTGGACCCGCATGCTCGTCCACGCCGACCAGTACGACGAGGCGGTGGAGCTTGCGGCGGCCGCCGCGGCCAAGTACGGCCCCCGCATCGGCCCCGTCGTCAACGCCAAGCAGCACGCGCGCGTGCGCGGCTACATCGCCAAGGGCGTCGAGGAAGGCGCCCGGGTCGTGGCGGGCGGCCCCGAAGCGCCCACGGAGAAGGGCTACTTCGTCCAGCCGACCGTCTTCGCCGACGTCACTCCCGAGATGACCATCGCCCAGGAGGAGATCTTCGGGCCGGTCGTCTCGATCATCCGCTACACGGACGAGGACGACGCCCTGCGCATCGCCAACGGCACCGTGTACGGGCTCGCGGGCGCGGTGTGGGCGGCCGACGACGCCGAGGCGGTGGCCTTCGCCCGCCGGATGGACACCGGCCAGGTCGACATCAACGGCGGCAGCTTCAACCCGCTGGCGCCCTTCGGCGGTTACAAGCAGTCGGGCGTCGGCCGCGAGCTCGGCGCGCACGGCCTCTCCGAGTACCTCCAGACCAAGTCCCTGCAGTTCTAGATCCCTAGGGAGTTCCTCGCATCATGGTCCGCGCCGCTGTCTTCCCCGCCGTCGGGGCCCCGATGGAGATCGCCGACATCGACCTGCCCGAGCCGGGACCGGGGCAGGTCCGGGTCCGGCTCGCCGCCGCCGGGGTCTGCCACTCCGACCTGTCCCTGGCCAACGGCACGATGCGGGTGCCCGTGCCCGCCGTCCTCGGGCACGAGGGGGCCGGCACCGTCGTCTCCGTCGGCGAGGGCGTCACGCACGTCGCGCCCGGCGACGGCGTCGTCCTCAACTGGGCGCCGTCCTGCGGCAGCTGCCACGCCTGCGAGCTCGGCGAGGTCTGGTTGTGCGCGCACGCCCTGGCGGGTTCCGCGAACGTCCACGCCCGCCGGTCGTCCGACGGCAGCGAGCTGCACCCGGGTCTGAACGTCGCCGCGTTCGCCGAGGAGACGGTCGTCGCAGGGAACTGCGTCCTGCCGGTGCCGGACGGCGTCCCGCTCACCGACGCCGCGCTGCTGGGCTGCGCCGTCCTGACCGGTTACGGTGCCGTGCACCACTCGGCCCGGGTCCGCAAGGGCGAGACGGTCGCCGTCCACGGCGTCGGCGGCCTGGGCCTCGCCGCGCTGCAGGCGGCCCGCGTCGCGGGCGCCTCCCGGATCGTCGCGGTGGACGTCTCGCCGGACAAGGAGGAGCTCGCCCGCCGGGCCGGGGCGACGGACTACGTGGTCGCCTCCGATACGACGGCCCGCGACATCCGCGCCCTCACCGGCAAGCAGGGCGTCGACGTGGCGGTGGAGTGCGTGGGCCGCGCGGCGACGATCCGCGCGGCCTGGGACTCGACCCGGCGCGGCGGACGCACCACGGTCGTCGGCATCGGCGGCAAGGACCAGGAGGTCACGTTCAACGCGCTGGAGCTGTTCCACTGGGGCAGGACCCTGTCCGGGTGCGTCTACGGCAACTCCGACCCCTCGGCAGACCTGCCGGTCCTGGCCGAGCACATCCGCGAGGGGCGCCTGGACCTGAGCGTCCTGGTGACCGACCGGATCGGCCTCGACGGCATCCCCGCCGCCTTCGACAACATGCTCGCGGGCAAGGGCGGCCGGGCGCTGGTCGTCTTCTGACCCGCGCGGGCGCCGCGGACCCGGGCGGGCGCTTCAGTCCCGCGCGGGTACGTCGGTCCGGGCGGGCGCTTCGGTCCGCGCGGCCGGACCGGTCAGCCGCGGGAAGGACGCGGCCCCGGCCAGGAACACCAGCGTCGTCAGCACGAACGGCCACGTGAAGGTGTGTCCGCCCGACGGCGCGAAGAGCGCCGACATCGCCGAGCCGACCGCCGTCGCGGCGGCGGCGCCCACGAGTGCGTACGTGAGTGTCGCCGCCCGCGCGGGCAGGAAGACGCCGCACAGCGCGAGGGCGACGAGGATGGAGTTGTAGCTCATCGTGCCGTCGGTGATCTGCGCGGCGGGGGCGCCGAGCGCCCACGCGGTGGCGATCCCGACGGCGTTGCCGAGGCAGGCCACGGCCGCCGCGCGCCGGCTGCCGATCAGCAGGCCGACGAGCAGCACCAGCCCCACGTACCACTGCGGCATGAAGAAGATCTCGGCGAAGGCCGAGCAGAACCCCTTGACCAGGTCGAGGGGTTCGAGCGCGGTGGGGCCCGACGCCGGGCTCGTGAGGGACGCGAGGCCCGTGCCCTGGTGCCAGACCCGCTGGAAGCCGGGTGCGGCGATCGTCATCGTGGACGCGAGCAGGCAGTACGGCAGGGTCAGCGTCGGCAGGCCCCAGCCGCCCAGCACGTTCGCCACGGCCGCCGTCATGACCGTGACGACCACGCAGCCGCCGAGCGCGAGCAGTGCCGTCGAGAGGTGTCCGGCGCCCAGGAAGACCGCGAAACAGAGGCCCGTCAGACAGCCGTTGAAGCCTTCGAGGCCGGTCGTGACGCGCTCGCGGTCCGCGCCGAGGAGCCGTGCGGTGGCGGTGCTCACGGCGGTGCCGAGCAGGCCGTAGAGCCCGTACTTCCAGCCCGCGGCGAAGAGCGCCACGCAGAAGAGGACGCCCGTGGCGACGCTCGGCAGGAAGGTGACCTGTGCCTGTCCGCGCAGCACCTGTGCGGCGAACCGGCGGACCTGGGGCGGCCCCACGGCCC
>NZ_LIRJ01000692.1:0-1028 GCF_001419745.1 Streptomyces silaceus
CGTCTCCTCGGTGGTGAGGGGTTTGATGTCGCTCACCGAGCGGACCATGGTCGTCTTCCCGGTGCCGAAGCCTCCGGCGATCATCACTTTGACCGAGCGGCTTTCGGCGGGCAGGGCACCGGCCTGCGACGGCTGGTCGGGGCGGTCAAAGCCTTTCAAGTCCACTGAGGACCTCCTCAAGGAGCGCGAGGTCCGGCCCGCGGCCGGAGGGGGAAGAAGCCGGGATGGGGTCACGGGCCTCCACCCGGCCCGCTTCCAGCAGGTCGGCCACCAGCACCGCGAGAATGTTGAACGGCAGGCCGAGATGGGCACCCAGCTCGGCCACCGACAGCGGGTCACGGCACCAGCGCACGATCTCCTCGTGCTCGTGCTGCATGCCAGGGACGGGCGCCGTGCGGGAGACGATGAGCGTCGCCACGTCGAGCCCGGCGGCCGGCCCGCCCGGTCCGCTGCGCCCGCCCGTGAGGACGTAGTAGCGCTCCAGACCGGACGGGTCGGTGGGCCGGTGGGGGCCACTCATCCAGGCTGCTCCTCCCGGCGCGGAGTGGTGCCGAGCAGCTCACCCATCCGCCGCGCCAGGTCCCTCATCTGATGGCCGAGCAGCCCCTGGTCGAGCCCTTCCTTGGCGAGGACCCCGAGGTACGTCTCGACTCCGGCCCGCACCACGAAGAGGTGTCCGCCGTCGACCTCGATCATCGCGAGGCGCAACTGCCCGCCGTACTTGGGGAATTGCGCGGCGACGGGCTGGGCCAGCGCCTGCAGCCCCGCGACCACGGCGGCGAAGCGGTCCACGTCGTCGGGGTCCTCGGCGCCGTACGACGTGATGGCCTTGCCGTCGCTGGAGGCCACCAGGGCGAAGCGGATCTCCTGGATGGACTCGGTCAGGTCACGGAGCGCCCAGCTCACGTCGGTCTCGTGCTGCGTCATCGCTGGTCGCTCTCTTCGGTGCGGGGCTCATCGGTCTCTCGTCCGGCCGTGGCGAAGGCCGCCAGGCCGGTGAAGGACGTGTCCGGTGGCACGACGGGCGG
>NZ_LIRJ01000692.1:1072-2012 GCF_001419745.1 Streptomyces silaceus
GCCGCGGCGGGGAGCTGGCTGAAGTACTTGTGCGGGACGACCACGACGACGGACGTGCCGAGCCACGGCGAGTCCGCGAAGGTGACACGGATCCCGTACTTGCGGCCGAGGGTGCCCACGACGCGCAGGCCCAGGTTGGCGTCCTCCGAGAGGCCGCCGAGGCCGGGGCCCGCGGCGATGCCCTCCAGGGAGTCGAGCGCCTGCTGCTTCTTCTCGTCGCTCAGGCCCTTGCCCGCGTCCTGGATCTCGATGCCCACGCCGTTGGGCACCTCCTTGCCCGACACGATCACGGGCTCGGTGGGCGGCGAGTAGCGGGCCGCGTTGTCCAGGAGGTGGGCGAAGATCAGCGTGAGGTGGTCGACCAGGCCGCCGTCGACGCCCAGTTCGGGCAGCTGGCGCACCTGGACGCGGTCGAAGTCCTTGATGCGGCCGATGCCGCCGCGGACCACGCTGAGCAGGCGCTGCGGCTCCTGCCACTGCCGGCCGGGGCGGTCCGTGCCGCCGAGGACGCCGATGCTGGCGGCGAGACAGTCGGCGGGGCCGATCGCCTGGTCCAGCTCCATGAGTCCCTGGGCGACGGCGGGCGAGCGGCCGTGCTCGCCCTGCATCTCGTGCAGCCGGCCGCGGATCTTGCCGGTGAGGACGTGGAGCCGACTGCCGATGCTGATGACGGCCTGTTCGGCGGAGGTGCTGCGGTTGAACTCCTCCTCGACCGCGATCAGTCCGGTCCGCAGGACCTTGCGCAGCTCCTGGCGGTACTCCGGCGTCACCTCGGTCTCCTGCGCGAGCGGCGGCAGGACGTCGTCGATGGCCTCGCCGGAGCGCAGGCCCTTCAGGGCCGCGGGCAGGAACTCGTCGCCGAGGCGGGCGAGCAGTTCCTGCTGGCGGTCGACGCGCCACTGCCAGGCGGCTGCGTCCTCGGCGAGGCGGGCCTCCAGGG
>NZ_LIRJ01000693.1 GCF_001419745.1 Streptomyces silaceus
ACTGGCCCGCGCGCTGCGCCCGTTGAAGCAGACCGTGGCCGACCGCAGGCGGTGGGAGCTCGACGAGACGGCCACCGCCGAATCGACGGCCCACAGCGGCCTCACCGACGCCGTGCTGCGCCCCGCCCGCGCGCGCTGGCTCGATCTGACGCTGCTCGTGGACGACGGCGCCTCCATGCTCCTGTGGCAGCAACTCGCCCTGGAGACGCGGCTGCTCCTGGAGCGCAGCGGCGCCTTCCGGGACGTACGCGTGCACGGCCTGGACACCCGCAGCTGCGGCGCCCCGCTGCTCGGCCGCCGCCCCTTCGCGTCCGGCACCGCCGCGCTGGCGCCCGGCACCGTGACCGACCCCGGCGGCACCACGCTGATCCTCGTGCTCAGCGACGGCATCGGCGCGGCCTGGCACGACGGACGCATGCGTGAACTGCTCGGCCAGTGGGGGCGGTTCGGCCCGACGGCGGTGCTGCACGCGCTGCCTCCGCACCTGTGGGACGGCTCCGGCATCCGCGCCGAGCCCTGGCGGGTCACCAGCAGGCGGCGCGGCGCGCCCAACCTCACCTGGAACGTGGCGGATCCGGTGCTGCCGCCCGGACTCGCCGCGTTCGACGACGTGGCGGTCCCGGTGCTCGCACCGGAGCCGGGAGCGGTCGGCGCCTGGGCGGACCTGCTGGCCTCCCCCGGGGCGAGTGCCGTGCTGCCGCTCCTGCGGGCCCCCTTCGCCTCCTCCCCGGAGCCGCCTCCCGCACCGGACACGGAGCGGCGGGTCCTGCGGTTCCGTGACACGGCCTCCCCTGAGGCGTACCGCCTCGCCGCGCATCTCGCCGCCGTCGCCCCGGTCTCCGTGCCGGTGATGCGCCTGGTGCAGGACGCGCTCGGCCCGGACGTGACCACCGGGCACCTGGCCGAGGTGTTCCTGAGCGGGCTGCTGCGCCGCTGCGACGACGACACCGCTCTCGCGCCGCAGCACCGCAGTTACGACGTCACGACCGGCATCCGCGACATCCTGCTGGGCACCGCCCCGGCCCGCGAACTGCTGCGCACCAGCCGGACGGTCTCGGACCGGCTGGGGGAACTGGCCGGCCGGTCCGCCGACTTCCCCGCCTGGCTGGCCCACCCGGACGGGGCGGAGCGGGCCGGGCACGAGGGGCGGCCGTTCGGCTGGGTGGACGCACGGCTGCTGCGCAGGCTCGGAGTCGGCACGACGGCGACGGCACCCGCGCCGCCCGCCGCGCCGGAGCTTCCCGCGTACGTCGACGCACCGGGCTCACCGTGGCGGTCGCCGCTGCCCCACAACCCCCGGCAGGCGGGCCCCTGGCAGGTGTTCGCCCGGCACGTCGACGCGCGGACCACCAGCGGGATGTTCCTCGGGCGGCGTGCGGAAGGCGACGTCGCCGCGCTCCGGCTGACCCGCTCGGGTTCCGTGCGCCGCGCCTCCCTGCGCCGGCAGGCCGAGGC
>NZ_LIRJ01000694.1 GCF_001419745.1 Streptomyces silaceus
GCGGTTGGCGACGGGCGTGCCGAGCACCAGGTCGTCGGCGCCGGACACCCGGTGGGCGAGGATCGCGAAGACCGTCATGAGGACGACGTACACGGAGGCGCCGCGCTCGCGGGCCAGGGCGCGCACGGCCCGCGCGGTGGTCGCGTCGACGCGGAAGCGGATCTGGACGATGCCGTCCTCGCCCGCGTCCGGGCTGCCGTGGCCGGGGACGGTCAGCGGTCCCGGCGGGTCGGCCAGATAGCGGCGCCAGAAGTCCAGGCGCTCGCCGAAGACGCCGGCCCGCTCCAGCTCGGCCTGCCAGGAGGCGAAGTCGGCGTACTGGATCGCGGGGCGGGTCAGCCGCGGCTCGGTGCCCTCGCGCACGGCGCGGTAGGCCTCGGCGAACTCGGTCTGCAGGACGTCGAAGGACCACCAGTCGGTGATGATGTGGTGCAGGCTCAGCATCAGCGTCGTACGGGTGTCGTCGACGCGCACGAAGCGGCCCCGGATCAGGGGCTCGCCGCGGTCCTCGCCGTCGCTCCCGTCGCCGCCCTGCCCGCCGAGGCGGAACGGCCTGCGGCGGAAGGCCCGGAAGGCCTCCTCGATGGTGGTGCCGGTGCCGCGCAGGTCCTCGCGCTCCAGGACGAAGGGGCCCTCGTCGGGGAAGTCGACGCGCAGGTCGTCGGCCGTGCCGGAGATGCGGGTGCGCAGGATGTCGTGGTGGCGCTGGATGAGGGTGAGCGCGGCCTCCAGGTGGGCCGGGTCGACGGGCCCGTCCGGCGCGTCGAAGTGGTAGGCGCAGCACAGGTTCAGGTCCGGGGTGCCGGGATACAGCGACTCGTACACCCACAGGTCCCGCTGGGCGGGGCTGAGCGGCACCGGCCCCTCGGCGTCGCGGGGCGGCACGACCGCGGGGATCTCCCGGGCCCGGCCCGCCTCGACGAGGCGGCGCATGAGCCGCACCCGCTGCTCGCCGCTGAGCGCGCTGAACCGGTCGGCGGCGGAAGGGGAGTTCGGGGTCACAGTGCGGCCTCTCTCAGTTCGGCGAGGCGGTGCAGCCCCGCGAGGACCTCGTCCCGTCCGATGCCGAAGTCGATGAAGCAGGCGACCTCGTCACAGCCCAGGTCGCGCAGGTCGGCGAGCATCTTGGCGCAGGTGCCGGGCGAGCCCAGGAGGCTGCCCCAGTTCAGATAGCGCTGGAACGCGAACTCGGTGAGCATCGCGGTCTGTTCCTCGGTGAGCTCCTCGCCCCGGCCGCCCCGGTTGGCGGCGGTCTGGCGCAGGTACGAGGAGAGGTACGTCTTGAGGGGCGCGGCGGCCAGGCGGCGCACCTCGGCGTCGTCCGCGCCGACGTAGGTGTGCGCCATCAGCGTCACGCGGCCGTGCGCGTCGGTGCCCGACTGGTCGGGGGCGGCGGCGCACGCGGCGCGGTAGCGGGCGATCTTCTCGGCGAGCTCGTCCCTGCTCTGTCCGACCGTCGCGCCGAGCACTCCGGCACGCAGCCGTCCGGCGGCCTCCCAGGTCTCCGGGTTGCCGGACGTGGTGATCCACAGCGGCAACGCGTCCTGCACGGGCCGCGGCTGGGGCACGACGGCGACGGGCTGCCCGGTGCCGTCGGGGTACTCCACGGCCTCGCCCGCCCACAGCCTGCGCAGCTCGGGGATGGTGTTCAGGGTGCGGTTCCTGCGGTCCTCGTAGTGGCCGGGGGCCAGGGTGAAGTCCGCGGAGTGCCAGCCGGTGGCGACGGAGAGGCCGACCCGGCCGTGCGAGAGGTTGTCGACGACCGCCCAGTCCTCGGCGACCTTCAGCGGGTGGTGCAGGGGCAGGACGACGCTGCCCGCGCGGATGCCGATGCGCTCGGTGGCGACGGCGAGCGCTGCGGAGAGCACGGGCGGGCTGGGGAAGACCTGGCCGACCTGCTGGAAGTGGCGCTCGGGGGTCCACAGGGCGTGGAAGCCGAGGCGGTCGGCGGTGCGGGCGACGGTGAGGATGTCGTCGTAGGTGTCCGAGTGCCGGGCTCCGGTCCCCGTCGCGGTGGCGCTGCTGTCCGCGCCGAAGAACATCACGCTGAGGTCCACGGCCTCTCCTCCTGTTGGCTGCCGAGGTGGCGCTGCTGATCCTGTTGACGGGGCACGCGCGGCCGCCGGGTGATGGCGGCCGGGCCCGGCCGC
>NZ_LIRJ01000695.1 GCF_001419745.1 Streptomyces silaceus
GGTCCGGGTCCGGAGGCGGGGGCGGCTCCGACGGCGGGGCCAAGGCTCGGTCCGCCGATGACGATCCCTGTTCCGATCTCTCCTACGGGTGATCCTGCGCGTACGCGTCGGCGTCCCCCTTGGCGACGCGGCCCCGCAGCACGCGCAGGGCCGTCGCGTAGACCGCCAGGACCGCCGTCAGGAGTACGTAGTACAGCGGCGGCAGCGCCGTCATGCCCAGCAGCGGGCCCAGCGGGGAGAGCGGGAGCAGCAGGCCCGTCGTCGCCAGGGCCGCCGCCGCCCAGGTGACCGGTGTGGCCCTCGCGCGCGTCGTCCGCAGGAGCAGCATCACCAGTGCCTGCGTGAGCAGGTTCTCGGTGAACCAGCCCGAGTGGAACACCGACTCGTCCTCCGTGCCCGTCGGACCCGGTACCGCCGCGGCGAGGATCGCGAAGGTCGTCAGGTCCGCCGCCGCGTTGAGGACGCCGAAGCCCGTGATGAAGCGGAGCAGGGCGCGGGGGCGCAGGGCGGACGGGCGGCGCAGGGCCGAGGGAGCCGGGCGTTCGTAGGCGAAGGCGAGTTGGGCCGCGTCGAAGAAGAGGTTCTGCGCAAGCACCTGGGCCGGGAGCATCGGCAGGAAGGGCAGCAGGAGGCCCGCCGTCAGCATCGCTATGACGTTGCCGAGGTTCGAGGAGAGGGTGCTGCGCAGATACGTCGCGATGTTCGCGCTGCTCCCCCGGCCGGTCGCGATGGCGTGGTCCATGGCCGCCAGGTCCGCGGCGGGGGCCCCGGTGGAGTCGGGGGTGGCTGCTGTCGGGTGCCTCTCCTCCGCTTCCCCAGTGGGCGGGGCTCCTTTTTCGCCTGGCCCCGGCAGCACCGGGTCTCCCCTCTCCCCTCCCCCCGGCAGCACCACGTCCGCCGCCTCCCGTGCCACCGGCACCGCGGCGTGCGGGGCCACGCCCACGTCGGCGGCGCGGAGCGCCGGCAGGTCGTTGACGCCGTCGCCCAGGAAACCGGTGGTGTGGCCGTGGGCGCGCAGGGCCGTGACGATGCGGGCCTTGTGCTCGGGGGTGCAGCGCGCGAAGACCGTGGTGCGGTGGGCCAGCGCGGAGAGTTCGGACGGGGCGAGGCCCTCGATGTCGGCGGCCGTGCGGACGGCGTCCTCGCCGCGGCCGAGGGGCAGCCCGAGGTCGCGGCAGGCGCGCGCCGCCGTGCCCGGGTGGTCGCCGGTGAGGACCTTCACGGTGACGCCGCGCTCGGCGAGCGTGCGCAGGGCGGGCCCCGCGGCCGGTGCGAGGGCGTCGCGCAGGGTGACGTAGCCGCGGAAGGTCAGGCCCCGTACGTCCGCCGGGGTCCAGTCGCGGTGGCGGGCGGGGCGGTCGGCGGTGGCGACGGCCAGGACGCGCAGGCCCTGGTCCGCGTGGTGCGCGCCGCGGGCGCGGAGGCGGGCACGCTCGTCGTCGGGCAGGGCGCAGTGGTCCAGTACGTCCTCGACGGCCCCCTTGACCACGAGCGTGTGGACGCCGAGGGCGGCGCCGGGGCGCGTCACGACGGCGGTGGCGAGGCGGCGTACCGGGTCGAAGGGGAGCGCCGCGATGCCGTCGTGGCACAGGACGGCATCCCCCGAGACGTACGGCCTCTCCGCGCCGAGCCCGTCCTGCGGTCTGCCGCCGTCCCCCGCGCCGAGCCCGTCCTCCGCCCCGCCCCCGAACGCCGTCTCCAGGATCGCCTCGTCCAGCGCGTCCGGCGTCGGCAGGTCGGCGAGTTGCAGCGTCCACCAGGCGTTCACGGCCGCCCACTCCAGGACCTCGGGCGCGTCGCGGCCCTCCGCGTCGAGGCCCCGTTCGACGACGGGACGGTCCTGGGTGAGCGTGCCGGTCTTGTCCACGCACAGGACGTCCATGGCGCCGAGGTCGTGCAGGGCGGGCAGCCGTCTGACGATCACGCCGTGGACACGGGCGAGGCGGGCGGCGCCCCGCGCCAGGCACGTGGTGACCACGACCGGCAGCATCTCCGGGGTGAGTCCGACCGCCACCGCGACGGCGAACGGCAGCGTCTCCAGGCCCCGGCCGCGCAGCGCCGCGTCCGCCATCAGCACCAGCGGGGGCGTCAGGAGCATGAAGCGGATGAGGATCCAGGAGATGCCCCGCACGGAGCGGTCGAAGGCGTTGAGCGGTGGACGGCCGTCCCCGCGGGGCCGAGACCGACGGAGCCCGAGGCGATGCCCGACGCGAAGCCCCCGCCGCACCCCAGGTCTACGTCCCCTGT
>NZ_LIRJ01000696.1 GCF_001419745.1 Streptomyces silaceus
GGCGAACAGCCCGTCGAGCCGTCCGCTCGGCTCGACGGGCTGTTCGCCACCGGGGCGCATCTGACGGGGCTGCTCGCCGGGTACGGGATCCTCGTCATGCTGTTCCTGATGGCCCGCGTGCCGGCCGTCGAGCACGGCGTCGGCGCCGACCGGCTCGCGCGGCGGCACGCGCTCGGCGGGCGGTACGTCCTGAGCCTGTGCGCCGCCCACGCCCTGCTCGCCCTGTGCGGATACGCCGCCCACGCCGGCACCGACCTCCTGAGCGCCGCCCTCGACCTGCTCGGCTACCCCGGCCTCGCCGCAGCCACCGCGGGCACCGCGCTGCTCGGCGCCGTCGGCGTCACCTCCGCCCGCGCCGTCCGCCGCCGCGTCCCGCACGAGACCTGGCGGGCCGTGCACCTGCTCACCTACCTCGGCGCCGCCCTCGCCTTCGCCCACCAGCTCGCCGGGCCCGACGTGGCCTCCAGCGTCCTGTCGCTGTGGCTGTGGTCCCTGCTGCACGCCACCGTCGCGGTGCTCCTCTTCTGGTACCGCCTCGTCGTCCCCGTGCGCCAGGCGCTGCGGCACAGCCTGCGCGTCGTCGACGTACGCATCGAGGGACCCGGCGTCGTCTCCGTGGTCATGCAGGGCATCGGCCTCGACCAGCTGCGCGCCGAACCCGGGCAGTTCTTCCGCTGGCGCTTCCTCCAGCGCAGGCTCTGGCACACCGCGCTGCCCTTCTCGCTCTCCGCGCCGGTGCGCGGCGACACCCTGCGCATCACCGTCAAGGCGGCCGGCGACCACACCCGGCGGATGCGGCGCCTGCGGCCCGGCACGCGCGTCCTGGCCACCGGCCCCTTCGGCGCGCTCACCGCCCACCGCCGCACGCGCCGCAAGGTGCTGCTCCTCGCGGGCGGCGTCGGCATCACCCCGATGCGGGCCCTGTTCGAGACGCTGCCCGGCGGCCCCGGCGACCTCACCCTCCTCTACCGCGCGGGCAGCGCCGAACAGCTCGTCCTGCGGGACGAGCTGGAGGAGATCGCGCGCGGCCGGCAGGCCGGGCTGCACTATCTGCTCGGCCCCTCCGACGCCGCGTTCGACCCGCTCGCCCCGCAGGCCCTGCGCGACCTCGTCCCCGGCCTCGCCGAACACGACGTGTATCTGTGCGGCCCGCCCGGCATGTCCGCCGCCGCGACCACCGCGCTGGTGCGGGCCGGTGTGCCCGAGGAGCGCATCCACGCCGAGTGCTTCACGTTCTGAGTGCCCGGCGTTCCCAGCCGGCCGAGTGCCGCACGTTCCGAGCCGAGACCCGCAGAGAGCTGACCATGGGACGCCACCGCAGACCCGCCGCCCCCGACCGGGGCCCCACCCGCCAGGCCCGCCGCGCGCTCACCGCGGGCCTCGCGGGAGCGAGCGCGCTCTTCGCCACCGCGCTCGCCCTCACCGTCGACCCGGCCGCGCCGCCCGCCCCCGACCGCGTACCGGCCACGTCCCCGGACCCGCAGGCCGCGCCCTGACGCCCCGCCGGGCGCCGGTCCCGGCCCGGGGAGGGGAGGGACCGGCAAGCTCAGAAGTCGCTCAACTCTTCCCGCTTCGTTGGACGGGGAGATCGCCGCGTCCATAAGGTCGCGATCATGCCCGACATATCCCTGACCACGGTCGTCGTCCTCTGCCTCGCCGCCCTGGCGGCCGGCTGGATCGACGCCGTGGTCGGTGGCGGCG
>NZ_LIRJ01000697.1 GCF_001419745.1 Streptomyces silaceus
CGGCGGGCGGGACCGTCTCCTTGTGGGAGTCGATGTAGATGCACCAGTCCGGGCACTCGCGGGCGCACAGCATGCAGACCGTGCAGTTCTCCTCGAACAGGCCGATGACGCCCCGGGTGCGGGGCGGGAGTTCGGGCTGGGCGTCCGGGTACTGCTCGGTGACGGTCTTCTTCGTCATCGTGCGGAGGGTGACGGCGAGGCCCTTGGCCAGGCCGGATCCGGGGATGGGGGACATGGTTAGGAGATCGCCACCTTCACGATTCCGGTGAGCGCGATCTGCGCGAGGGCGAGCGGGACGAGGAGGGTCCAGGAGAGCTTCTGGAGCTGGTCCTCGCGGAGACGGGGGTAGGACACGCGCAGCCAGATGACCACGAACGCCAGGACGGCCGTCTTCAGCAGGGTCCAGACCCAGCCGAGGCCGTCGGCGCCCCACGGGCCGTGCCAGCCGCCCAGGAACAGGACGGTGGTCAGGCCGCACAGGACGACGATTCCGGCGTACTCGGCGAGGAGGAAGAGGGCGAAGCGCAGGCCCGTGTACTCGGTGTAGGCGCCGAAGATGATCTCGGAGTCGGCGACCGGCATGTCGAAGGGCGGGCGCTGCAGTTCGGCGAGGCCCGCCACGAAGAAGACGAGGGCGCCGACGATCTGCCAGGGCAGCCACCACCACTCGAAGGCGTCGACGATGCCCGGCAGGGAGACCGTTCCTGCAGCCATCGCGACCGAGGCGGCGGCGAGCAGCATCGGGAGTTCGTAGGCGAGGAGCTGGGCGGCGGTGCGCAGGCCGCCGAGGAGGGAGAACTTGTTGGCGCTGGCCCAGCCGGCCATGAGGGAGCCGAGGACGCCGACGCCCATGACGGCGAGCACGAAGAAGATGCCCGCGTCGACGACCTCGCCGACACCGAGCGGCGCGCCCGGCGCCTGTTCCACCGCGTGGAGCCGCACGTCGTGGACCCGCCGGTGGCCACCGGGTACGCGGCGCGGGCCGCGCTGTGGACGGTGCAGCTCAGCAATGAACTGCGGCCGCTGAGCGGGCGCAGCGGACCACGCTTCCTGGAGAAGCTCTCGTACGCCGAACAGGCCGTGGACACCTATCTGCTGCGCGCCGAGCGGGCCGAGGGCGAGCTGCGGGGCGTGCTCGACGAGCATCTGCGGCTGCGCGGGCTGCTCCGCGACCATCTGGCGCGGCTCGCCCGGCGGGGCCTGGCCGAGCACCCCGACGCGGTCGGCCCCTACCGCGAGGCGCAGCGGCTCCTGATGACGGGGCCGTGCCCGCTGGCCGACGCGGAGCGGGCCGTGGAGGCGTTCGCGCGGGTGGTGCGGCGCCTGGCCGAGCCGGACGGTGCCGCGTGACGCCCGCCACGGCCTGCCCGCACCCCGGCTGCGCGGGCACCCTCACGCCCACCGGGTACTGCCTGGCCAGCGGCGAGCGCGTCGATCCCGGCACCGGGCGGCACGCGGCGGCGGCCCCTCTCCCCCGGGCCGGCGGACCCGCGCCGGCGTCCGGCCCGCCCGCGCCCGAGTCGTCCTCCCAGCAGTGGATCGTCGACCCGGGCGTCGCCGCCGCGCCCCCGCCGCGCCCGGCCCGCGTCGTGCTCCCGCCGGAGCACCCCGACCCCACGGTCCTGCCCGCGATCACCCTCCTCGACCGGGCCGACGGCAGGGGCGAGGGCCACGGGGACGGCCGTGCCGGCGAGCCGGACCAGCCGGGCGAACTGCCGCTGCCGCCGGGCACGCTGCTCGCCGGCCAGTACCGCCTGGTGCGCCCGCTCGGCTACGGCGGGATGGGCGAGGTCTGCCTCGCGCACGACACCAAGGTCGACGACCGGGCCGTCGCCGTGAAGATGCTCCACGCGGAGCTCGCCACGGACTCGTACAGCCTGCTCAGGGGCGAGCGCAAGGAGCTCGTCGAGCTCAACCACGACGGTTTCATCCGGGTGTTCAACTACGGCCATCACACCGGCGTCGGGGACTTCCTCGTCCTGCAGTACGTCGACGGGCTCAACCTGGAGGAGGTGCGGGTCCGCGCCCAGGAGTGCCCCGAGGAGTTCGGCGACGCGCGCCTGTGGGAGTTCGTGCTCGCGTACGGCGTGCGGATCCTCGCCGCGCTCGCCTATCTGCACGCCCCCGAACGCGGCAAGGTGTACGGCGACCTGAAGCCGCCGAACGTCATGCACGACGGCTCCACCACCAAGCTCATCGACGTCGGCAGCGTGCGCCGCGCGGGCGCGCCCGGCCTGACCACCGCCCTCTACCGCGCCCCCAGCGTCGGCGACCGCGGCGAGTCCGAGCCGCAGGACGACCTGTTCAGCCTCGGCGAGACCCTGCGCGTCCTCAGTGGCATCGGCGCCCACCGCCACGACCTGGCCGACCTCGCGGCGCTCGACCGGCTCGACGACGCGGCGGCCGGGCACCGCGGCCTCGGCCCGGTCTCCCTCGCCCGCGCCCTGCGCCGCGCCACCCGCACCCGCCGCGCCGACCGCTACGCCACCGCCCGCGAGATGGACGACCAACTGCGCGGTGTCTTCCGCGAGTTGCGGTCCCTGCGCACCGGCGAGGAGACCTTCGAGCCGTCGCCGCTCTTCCTGCAGTCCGCGTACGCCCTGGACGGCGGGCTCGGCGCCGCCCCCGACGTCTCGCACTGGGCCGCCCCGCCGGCCGCGCCCCGCCAT
>NZ_LIRJ01000698.1 GCF_001419745.1 Streptomyces silaceus
GGACGGGCCTGGGGGCGGGCGCGGGGCGCGGGACGGGCCTGGAGCATCATGCGGGGATGGAAACCCCGCACACCCATCACACCACCGAACCGCCGAGCGCCGTCCGGCTCACCCGGTACACGAAGGCCGAGCAGAGGGAGATCCTGGGCGACGGCGAGGACCCCTTCGGCGTCGCGGACGCCGGCCTGACCTGGCTGCCCAAGGAGGACCACTTCGGCATACGCCACGAGGGCCGCCTCGTGGCACACGCCGGCCTCCTGCGGCTGCCCGTCTCCGTCGACGGGACGGCCACGGAGGTCGTCGGCGTGGGCGGCGTCGCCGTCGCCCCCGACGTGCGCGGACAGGGCCTGGCGCGACGGGTCGTCGCGGCCGCCCTGGACCACGCCCGCACCCTGGGCCCGGACCACGCCCTCCTCTTCTGCCGCCCACCGCTCGTCGCCCTGTACGAGCGCCTCGGCTGGCACCCGCTCGACACCGACGTCGCCGTGGAGCAGCCCGGTGACAGCGTGGTGGTGATGCCCCTGCGAACCATGGTGACACCACTGACCAACTCCGCGAACTGGCCCCAGGGCCACGTGAGGTTGCACTCCCTGCCGATGTGACCGCCAGGGTGCGGGTCATGGGTCGCGTGTTGCGGGAAAGTCCCGCAACACGGGCACTCTCACCGGCGTGTTGCGGGAAAGTTCCGCAACACGCCCCCCTCCGCCTCCACCTCGGTCACCGAGATCCATGTCTTCCAGGTCTCGATCTTCACCTTGAGCCGTGAGGAGGATCGGGTCGTTCCGGACCAGGGGGCGTCCGGCGCCGTGCCGTGTGGCTTCAGGCCGCACTCCGTCAGCGCCTCGCGCAGGAGTGCCACTTCGTGACGGGCGACGTCCTCGCTCTCGTACTTCGTGATGCGGTGGCGGGCGGTGGCACCCTTGTCGCTGTAGTAGTCCGTGCCGTACTGGATCTGGTCGGGTGCCCGCCTGTCGTCCGCGTACGACCGCGGGCAGCTGTCCCTGCCGCCCACCCTCGGCAGCGGGAGGTCCTGGGTGCTCTCCTCCTCGCCGCCGAGCCACCGCCACTTCTCGTGGTCCGGCATCCGGTCGGGCGGCAGCAGACGGACCACGCCGCCGACCATGAACGGGTTCTTCGTGGGCGTGGCCGCGGGGCGTACGTCCCGGCCCCGGTCCCCGCCCCCGGGCACCGTCGCCACCACCGCCGCCCCCGCCACGACCGCGACCGCCGCGGCCACCAGCGCCGCGCGCCTGCGCACCTTCCGCCTGGTCCCGCGCGCCCGCAGCTCCGCGCCGCTGGGCAGCCGCACCGTGACCTCGTCCAGCAGTTCCTCGACCTTGGCCTCAGCCATGGCT
>NZ_LIRJ01000699.1 GCF_001419745.1 Streptomyces silaceus
GCCCGCGGTGTGGTGACGGGGGGCAGGAGGGCGGTCGAGGCCAGGACGGCGCAGGCGGCGGCGAGGCTCCGGAGGGGGGGGGTGCGCTGCGGACGAGGTATCGGCCGGTCGCTCGGAGGTAAGGACAACACGTGCTGCTCCCTGGGGGCTTCGGGGGTTGGGGGGCGTCACACCGGCCGGGCCCCGCCTTGGAGGACGCGGGGCCCGGCCGGCCCGTGGGGGGTGGCTGAACGGGGACCTGCGGTCAGGCGGCCGGTCGGCGCCACTTCTGGTTGTCGCCGCCGTTGCAGGTCCACTGGATGAGCGCGGTGCCGTCGGCGGTCGACTGGTTGGTGAGGTCGAGGCACTTGCCGCTGTGCGCGGCGGTCAGCCGGATCCCGGTGCCGTCACCGACGACCTTCCACTCCTGGCGGCCCGAGTCGTCGCAGCCGGCCTGCACCACGGCGGCGCCGTCGTCGGAGGATCCGCCGTCCACCGTCAGGCACTTGCCGCTGTGGCGGGCCATGATCCGCACCCGGCCCTCGCCGCTGTCCTTGAGCCAGTACTGCTGGTTGACGCCGCCGTTGCAGCCCCACTGGACGAGGCGGGCTCCATCCGCGGTGGACCGGTCCGCGACGTCGACGCACTTCTCGCTCTTGACGGAGGTGAGCGTCTCCCAGGTGCCGATGCCCTCGACCGTTCCGGCCGCGGTGTCCATGGCGATCTGGGGGAAGTACTCCATGGTCATCGTGGTCTTGTCGGGGAAGCTCAGCGGCAGCCAGATGTACTGGGAGTCATTCACGTTGCCGCCCATGGAGTTGCCCCAGCGGTCGCCCATGTAGAGGTAGGAGGTCCCGGAGGTGCCCTGGACCGGCAGGACGTAGGCGGTCTGAGAGCCGTAGGCCGTGGAGTCGCCGATGTCCTTGAGGTCGCTCCAGGTGCCGGTCGGGCTGTCGGCGGTGGCGTACTTCTGCTGGTTGGGCGACCAGCCCGTGGCGCCGGAGGTGAGCAGGAAGTAGATGCCGTCGCGCTTGAACAGAGCGGGTGCCTCACGCCACTGGCCCGGCCAGAGCTTCTGCACCTGTTCGTCGATGCCGGTGTAGTCGGCGGTCAGACGGTAGACGTGCAGGTCGGCGTTCTCGTTCGCGGCCGAGACCATGTAGCCGGTGCCATCGGTGTCGACGAACGTGGTGATGTCCCGTGACATGTGGCCGAGCGGCCGGAAGCTGCCCTTCCAGGTGTAGTCGCCGTCCACGGTGGAGGAGACCGCGACCGCTGCGCGGGCCTCGCCGTAGTCGGTGGCGTTCTCCTTGTGCATCCACATCACGAACTGCTTGGTGGACGCGTTGTAGATGACCTTGGGCCGCTCGATGTTGGCGGACTGGAGCTCCGGATCGGTCTTCTGGGTCAGTACGTGGTTGCGGAACTCCCAGGTCTTCAGGTCCGTCGAGCGGTAGACGGAGACGTACTGGAAGCTGTTGTCGGCGTTCCGGTTCTCCCCGAACCAGTAGTAATGAGATCCGACCTTGAGGACTCCGCCGCCGTGCGCGTGCACGGGACTGCCGTCCGGGCCGGTGAACTGGGTGGCGTTGGTGATGGTCGTGGGTGCCGCGTGGGCGGTGCCGGGCGCACCCACGAAGGACAGGAGGAGGACGCACAGTGCACTCAGCAGTGTGCGCGTCCTCGCGGCGGAGCGTCGCATGGTCACGTACCTCATGGCTGGAGGGTGGGGGGTGGGGG
>NZ_LIRJ01000007.1 GCF_001419745.1 Streptomyces silaceus
CAGATGTGTATAAGGGACCGCCCGTGGACGGTGGGCCGGGGCGGCCGCGGACGGTGGGCGAGGGGCGCTCGCGGGGTGCCGTCGCAGACGTACACGGACGGCGGGCGTACACGGCCGGCGGTCACGAGCGGTCACCGTCGGTCGAGGTCGGCGCGATCGGCGCGTGATCCGGCGCATTCACCGTGCCCGATCCGGTAATCGGTGCAGATCCCTTCACAAGCCGGGATGTGACGCGCGACACTCGCAGGCGCATGAGCGTTGCCACCGCACACCTGAAGTGAGGGCAAGTCATGGCTCTGCACGATGAACTGACGGCCGTTCAGCGATGCGTGGACGACTTGGTCCGCACGGTCGGCCGGCTGGAGCAGCAGGCCGGCGACGCGCTGGCGGGCGTCGATCTGCGCCGGGTGCGCACGGACGCCGACCGGCTGCGCGAGAGCGTCGCCCTGCTGCGCGCGTCGGCTCCGCCGCCCGCGCCCCGCGAGGAGCACCGGCCGGAACTGGTGACCATCCCCGACACGCCGTACGACCGCGCGCTGTGGACGGACACCGGCGATCTCGACGACGAGGGCCTGGGCGCCCGCGACCGTCACGCGCCCTGACCGCGCCGCCGCACACCCGCAGAGCCACGCCCAGTACCTCTTCCCCGCTGCCCGAGGACGAAGGAGTGGACCCTCGTTGGCCACCGGCACGGAACCCCAACCGAAAAGCGGACCGGCCCCCGGCGGCGGCGTGCGCGACGGCACGCGCGCCGCCATCGGCGCTGCCCATCTGCGGACCGACCGCTGGTGGCTGGCGCCCGCGGCGACCGCCGCGGGACTGCTCGCCTTCGTCGTCTACTCGACCTGGCGGGCCTTCGCGAATACCGACTACTACCAGGCGCCCTACGTCTCGCCGTTCTACTCGCCGTGCCTGGCGGAGAACTGCGAGCCGATGCGGTCCGGGCCCAACTGGGAGATCTTCGGCAGCTGGTGGGGCCTGTCCCCCGCGCTGCTCATCCTGATCTTCCCCCTCGGCTTCCGACTGACCTGCTACTACTACCGCAAGGCCTACTACCGAGGCTTCTGGGCGTCGCCTCCGGCCTGCGCGGTGGCCGAACCGCACAAGAAGTACTCGGGCGAGACCCGCTTCCCGCTGATCCTGCAGAACGTCCACCGGTACTTCTTCTACGCCGCCGTCCCGGTCGCGTGCATCCTCACGTACGACACCGTGCTGACGTTCCGCGACGAGCACTACGAGTGGGGGCACATGGGTCTCGGCACCCTCGTCTTCCTCGTCAACATCGTGCTGATCTGGGCGTACACGCTGTCCTGCCATTCCTGCCGGCACATCGTCGGCGGCAAGCTCAAGCACTTCTCCAAGCATCCGGTGCGCTACCGCATGTGGCAGTGGGTAGGCAAACTGAATGCCCGTCACATGCTGCTCGCCTGGGCGTCGTTGGTGAGCGTGGCGCTCGCCGACTTCTACGTGTTCCTGATCTCCAGCGGCGCCTTCGACGATCCGAGGTTGTTCTGATGTCTCAAGTGGAGCGACAGCAGTGGGACGTCGTCGTCGTGGGGGCCGGCGGCGCGGGCCTGCGGGCCGCGATCGAGGCGCGCGCCCGGGGCGCCCGCACGGCCGTGATCTGCAAGTCCCTGTTCGGCAAGGCCCACACGGTGATGGCCGAGGGCGGCATCGCGGCCTCCATGGGCAATGTGAACTCCGGCGACAACTGGCAGGTCCACTTCCGCGACACGCTGCGCGGCGGCAAGTTCCTCAACCAGTGGCGGATGGCCGAGCTGCACGCCCGTGAGGCGCCCGACCGCGTCTGGGAGCTGGAGACCTGGGGCGCGCTGTTCGACCGCACCCCGGACGGCCGGATCTCGCAGCGCAACTTCGGCGGGCACGAGTATTCGCGCCTCGCGCACGTCGGCGACCGCACCGGACTCGAACTGATCCGCACGCTCCAGCAGAAGATCGTCTCGCTGCAGCAGGAGGACTACAAGGAGTTCGGGGACTACGAGGCACGCCTGAAGGTCTTTCAGGAGTGCACGGTCACACGGGTATTGAAGGAGGAGGGCACGGGCCACGGCGACGCCGGGCGGGTCTGCGGCACCTTCTGCTACGACCGCGAGTCCGGCCGCTTCTTCGTCCTGGAGGCGCCGAGCGTGGTCCTGGCGACCGGCGGCATCGGCAAGTCCTTCAAGGTGACGTCCAACTCGTGGGAGTACACCGGCGACGGGCACGCGCTCGCGCTGCTCGCCGGGGCGCCGCTGCTGAACATGGAGTTCGTGCAGTTCCACCCGACGGGCATGGTCTGGCCGCCGTCGGTCAAGGGCATCCTAGTCACCGAGTCCGTGCGCGGCGACGGCGGGGTCCTTCGGAACTCCGAGGGCAAGCGGTTCATGTTCGACTACGTCCCCGACGTGTTCAAGGAGAAGTACGCGCAGTCGGAGGAGGAGGGCGACCGCTGGTACGACGACCCGGACCACAACCGCCGGCCTCCCGAGCTGCTGCCCCGCGACGAGGTCGCGCGCGCCATCAACGCCGAGGTCAAGGCGGGCCGCGGCTCGCCGCACGGCGGCGTGTTCCTCGACGTGTCGACGCGGATGCCCGCCGAGGTCATCAAGCGCCGGCTGCCGTCCATGTACCACCAGTTCAAGGAGCTCGCGGACGTCGACATCACCGCCGAGGCGATGGAGGTCGGGCCGACCTGCCACTACGTGATGGGCGGCATCGCGGTCGACTCCGACACCGCGGCCGCGCGCCGCGTGGCCGGTCTGTACGCGGCCGGTGAGGTCGCGGGCGGCATGCACGGGTCCAACCGCCTGGGCGGCAACTCGCTCTCCGACCTGCTTGTCTTCGGGCGGCGCGCGGGGCTGCACGCGGCCGAGTACGCCGCGGGGCTCGACGCCAGGCCCGTGCTGGACGAGGTGCAGATCGACACCGCGGCCGCCGAGGCGCTGCGCCCCTTCAGCGCCGAGGGACCCGAGGACGGGGCGACGCCGGAGAATCCGTACACGCTCCACCAGGAACTGCAGCAGACCATGAACGACCTGGTCGGCATCATCCGCCGCGAGGCCGAGATGGAGCAGGCCCTGGAGAAGCTCGCCGAGCTGCGGGTGCGGGCCAGGCGAGCGGGGGTCGAGGGCCACCGCCAGTTCAACCCGGGCTGGCACCTCGCGCTCGACCTGCGCAACATGCTCCTGGTCAGCGAGTGCATCGCGCGGGCCGCCCTGGAGCGCACCGAGAGCCGCGGCGGCCACACCCGCGAGGACCATCCGGCGATGGACCGCGAGTGGCGGCGCGCCAATCTGCTCTGCCAACTCGCGGATCCCACCGGCGGGTTGGCGGCGACCGACCCGGTGCGCGGCCAGATCGACCTCGTACGGGTGCCCACCGAGCCCATCCGCCCGGACCTGCTGGCCCTCTTCGAGAAGGAGGAGCTGGTCAAGTACCTGACTGAAGAGGAGCTGTACGAGTGAGTTCGTACGACGCGCGATTCAAGGTCTGGCGCGGTGATCTCGACGGCGGCGACCTCATGGACTTCAAGGTCGAGGTCAACGAGGGCGAAGTCGTCCTCGACATCATCCACCGGCTGCAGGCCACCCAGGCGCCGGACCTCGCGGTGCGCTGGAACTGCAAGGCGGGCAAGTGCGGTTCGTGCTCGGCGGAGATCAACGGCAGGCCGCGGCTGATGTGCATGACGCGGATGTCGGTCTTCGACCGGGACGAGGTCATCACGGTGACGCCGCTGCGGGCCTTCCCCGTGGTGCGGGACCTGGTGACCGATGTCGGCTTCAACTACACGAAGGCGCGCGAGGTCCCGTCGTTCGTGCCGCCCGCGGGCCTCGGGCCCGGCGAGTACCGCATGCAGCAGACGGACGTGGACCGCTCGCAGGAGTTCCGCAAGTGCATCGAGTGCTTCCTGTGCCAGGACACCTGTCACGCGGTGCGCGACCACGAGGAGAACAAGGAGGCCTTCGCCGGGCCGCGGTTCCTGATGCGGGTCGCCGAGCTGGACATGCATCCGCTGGACGCGGCGGCGGAGTCGGGCCTGGACCGCAAGCGCACCGCGCAGGACGAGCACGGGCTGGGCTACTGCAACATCACCAAGTGCTGCACGGAGGTCTGCCCCGAGGGCATCAAGATCACGGACAATGCGCTGATTCCCTTGAAGGAACGGGCCGTCGACCGCAAGTACGATCCGCTGGTGTGGCTGGGGAACAAGATTCGGCGGCGGACGGAGTAGGGCCGGGCGGGCGGTCGGGCCCCTGATCAGGGCCCGGCCAGGGGCCTGAGCAAGGACCCTGGTCAGGGGGCTGGTCGGGCCCCCGGTCAGGGGCCCGGATCAGGGTTCTGGGGGATATCCCCCAGGCGGGATTTCCGCGATTTCCCCCATGGTCGCGGATGCGCGGGACGATCAGCATGGAGACATGACTTCTCGCGCTTCCTTGACTCGTCGTTCGCTGGTCGGGCTCGCGGCCGCCGGGCTCGCGGTGACGCTGCTCCCCGTGCAGGGGACCGCGACCGCCGCCCCGCCGCCGCGGCCCGCCGGCGCCCCGGCCCAACTCCCCGCGCCCACAGGTCCGTACGAGATCGGCACCGTCTCGGCCCGGCTCGTCGACCGGTCGCGGCACGACCCGTGGGTGCCGTCGCGGCCGTACCGCGAGCTGATGGTCAGCGTCTGGTACCCGGCCGCGTCCGGGGCCGCGTCCGGGGCCGGCGAGCGGCACCCTCGCGCGGACTACATGGCGCCGGGCGCCGCCGCCCGCTGGGACGCCACCTCGCCGCACGGCATCCCCAAGGGCGCGGTCGACTTCGCGGCCACGCGCACGCACGCCCGGGAGGGCGCGCCGGCCGACACACGCGGCGGGCGGCACCCCGTGCTGGTGTACGCGGCGGGCTCGGGCGACCCGCGCACCTGGGGCACGGCCCTGGTCGAGGAGCTGGCGAGCCGCGGCTATGTCGTGGTGACCGTCGACCACACCTATGAGAACCCCGGGGTGCAGTTCCCCGACGGCTCGGTCAAGGACGACGGGCCGCTGCGCGAGGCGCTGGAGGAGGCGCAGAAGAACGGCACCCTGACGGAGCTGCTCAAGAAAACGCTCGACGTCCGGGTCGCCGACTCCACGTTCGTCCTGGACAGCCTCGGTTCGCTGCCCCACGGCCTGTCGAAGGCGGTCGACCCGCGGCGCGTGGGCATGGTCGGCCAGTCCGCGGGCGGGATCGCCGCGGCCGAGACGATGTACGAGGACAGGCGGGTCAAGGCCGGGGTCGACCTCGACGGCACGCTGGAGTTCAACCCCGAGCCGAACGGCACGAACCTGATGCCGGTGGCGGAGCACGGCCTGGACCGCCCCTTCCTCCTGATGGGCAGCGACCGCCCGACCGAGCCGTCCTGGCGGTCGTTCCTGTCCCACAGCACGGGCTGGCAGCGGAACCTGACGCTCAAGGGCTCGCGGCACCAGTCGTACACGGACCTCTCCGTGCTTCTCCCCCGGTCCGGGGCGGACCGGAAGGTGGTCGAGGAGAACATCGGCACGATCGACCCGGCGCGGTCGGTGGCGGCTCAACGGGCGTACGTGGCCTCGTTCTTCGACCGGTGGCTGAAGGGGAAGGACGACGGACTGCTCGACGGGCCGTCGGCCGCGTACCCGGAGGTCGAGTTCACGGACTGAGCCGCTGCCCGTCCTCCCCCTGAGACAGGCCTCCGCACGCGGCTCCGGCGAGTCTTCCGCTCCGGCCCTGCGCGGCGGGGCCCTTGTGCCACACTGCCGCGCATGCGTCTACCCCGCACCTCCCGCCCCTTCACGGCCGTGCTGCTCGCCGGTGCGCTGAGCGCGGGCGCGACCTCCTGTTCCCTGCCCGGTGACGACGGCGCGGGCGGGGGCACGGGTCTGGAGCGCGCGCTCGGCGCGGTCCCGGCGTCCGCCGCGGACCAGGCGGTGACCTACCGGGACGTACGCACCGTGCGCCGCTTGGTCGCCGAGGACCCCGGGCTGTACCGGGGGCTCGACGGCTTCGGGATCCTGGAGGTCGCCCAGAGCGGCTACACCGGCGGGAGCGTCCGCGCCGACTGGGGCTTCGGCGCGAAGGACGTCCGCGCCTCCGTCCTGGTCGGCGACAGTTCGTTGCTGACCGGCGAGTTCGACACGGACGCGGTGGCGCGGGCGATGCGGAAGCAGGGCTACAAGGCCTCCGACACGGACGGCGGCACCCGCTACAGGAAGCGCGGCGAGTCCGGTGTCTACGACGTCTCGGAGTCGGCCCGCGTGGCCCGCCGCTCGCACGTCGCGCTGCCCCTGACCGCGCCCGACGACTCCCTGCGCGACGTCAAGGCGTACGCGGCGGTCGCCGACTGCCTGGGCGACGTGTACGAGGCGACGTACTACGCCGAGCGCCAGGACGCCGACACCGTGCTCTTCGCGATCGGCGGCCGCCTCGGCAAGGACGGCAGGTCCTCCTCGGAGACCCTGTGCGCACGGGCCGCCTCGAAGAAGGCCGCGGCCACCACGGCCGCGAAGCTCCGCGAGAAGACGGCCCCCGGCGAGCGCTACGCGGGCTCGGAGGTGACCGTCGGCGAGGGCGACACCCCCATGATCACGATGACCTGGAAGAACCGCCCCGAGTCCGGCCTCCGCCCCGCCGACAACGACCGCACGAGCGAACTCCCGGGCCTGCTGGCCTGGGGCCGCGCCTGAGCATCCGCGCGGCCCCGGCCCGCCCTCAGTCCAGGCAGAACTCGTTGCCCTCCACGTCCTGCATCACCAGGCACGACTCGTTCTCCTCGTCCGCTGCCAGCAGGCGGACGCGGGAGGCGCCGAGGGGGAGCAGGCGGGCGCATTCGGATTCCAGGGCCGCCAGGCGTTCCTCGCCCACGAGGCCGGTGCCGACGCGTACGTCGAGGTGGAGGCGGTTCTTGACGGTCTTGCCCTCGGGGACGCGCTGGAAGAACAGGCGCGGGCCCACGCCCGTGGGATCGCTGCAGGAGAACCACGCGTCCCGGTCCTCGGGAGGCAGGGAGGCGTTGTAGGCGTCCCACGTGTCGAAGCCCTTCGGGGGCTGCGGCGCGACGTACCCCAGCACCTCGCACCAGAAGCGGGCGACGCGCTCGGGCCGCGCGCAGTCGAAGGTGACCTGGAACTGCTTGATCGAAGACATCGGCGCACCCTAGCAGGGGGGTCGCGGTGCTCATCTGCCGGTGGGGGCAGGGGTGTTGGCGCCTATTTTCCCTCCGGCGCACGGCTCGCCTCGCGTTCCGCGTGGGTCAGCCAGTGGACGTACCACTGGGCGAACGTGACCCTCGCCGTGCTGTTCAGGAACGCGAAGGGGATCACGCCCTCCGCCGCCGCTCGGGCGTCGTGCCACATCGTGCCGCGCTCGGGGCCGGTGAGCGCCATCAGCGTGTAGTAGCCGCAGCCCTGGTCGCTCATGTGGAGCGCGCCGTCGGTCAGTGCCTCCAGGAGTTCGTCGTCGCGCCGGTCCCAGGCGGCGTAGTCGGCGCGGAACCGGTCCGCCTCCTCGGTCGAGTCGCCGTACGCGGCGCGCCGCGGCTCCGCCGACTGGTGCGCGTCCCACTCCGTGGTGCGCTCGGGGCTGAAGAGGCGGGCGGAGCCGTCCGGAGCCGAGGGCTCGGGGGCGTCCGGGTCCACCGGGAACAGGCCGTAGTCCGGACCCGCCCCACCGGCCCCCACCTCCAGCAGGAAGCTCCGGTACTCCGCGGGGAACGTCACCCCGCGCCGCCGCTCCACCGCGTCCACCTGCTCCTCGGTGAGGACCGGGCGCAGGACGAAGCCATGGCCGTGCCCCTGGAAGTCCGCGCCGAACACCGCCCGCCAGTTGGGCGCCTCCCGGAGCGCGAGCACGCGCTCCCTGATGCCCGTCCAGTCCCCGTCCACCGCGTTCCTCCCCCGTTCCCGCCGCCCCGGCCGGCACCGGCCGGGCTCATGGTCACCGTACGGGTCCGCCGCGGGGCGCCGCCTCCGGGTCGCGGTGCCCGGAATGCCGCCATACGCTCCCCCATGTGACGCCGCCCACGCACAGAGCCGCGCGGGCAGCCGCGGCCGCGGTGGCCGTGCTGCTCGCCTGCTTCCCGCTGCTGTGCCCCGCGCCCGCGCTCGCCGAAGACCCGGTCACGCTCTCCCGCGCCGGCCAGCTCACCGACAGGTCGGACGCCCTCGGGGACCGCAAGGAGGCCGCCGAGCAGGCCCTGGACCGGCTCTACGACGACCGCGGCGTCCAGCTCTTCGTCGCCTACGTACGCGACTTCTCCGGCCGCTCCGCGCAGAGCTGGGCGGACGCCACCGCCGAGCGCAACGGCCTCGGCCTCGACGACGTGCTCCTCGCCGTCGCGACCCACGACCGGCAGTTCGCCTACTCCGTGAGCGACGCCTCGCGGCTGACCGACGCGCAGCTCAGGGACGTGGCCACCACCGCGATCAGGCCCGCCCTGCGCGAGAACGACTGGGCGGGCGCGGCCATCGGCGCGGCGAACGGCTACCGCGCGGTCCTCGCGGGGCAGCCCGTGCCGACGCCCTCGCTCACCCCGGGCCCGGCCGACCCCGGCGCCGCCGCGGGCGGCGACTCGGTGGCCGGTGACCTGGTGCTCCCCGTGGTGGCGGCGGGCGTGGCCGGGGTCGCGGCGACGGTCGCGTACAAGCGGCGCAAGAAGCGCGTCACCACCCGCACGACGCCCGGCGGCGGCTGGGGGCAGCCGGCGGGCGCGGACGTCACGCCGCTCCCCGAGCTCGACAAGGAGGTCCGGCGCCTCCTCGTGGAGACGGACGACGCGGTCCGCACCAGCGCCGAGGAACTCGGCTTCGCCACCGCCCAGTTCGGCGAGGACGCGGCCCGGCCCTTCAGCGAGGCGCTCGCGTACGCGCGCTCGGAGCTGACGGCGGCGTTCCGGCTGCGGCAGGAGCTCGACGACGCGTTCCCCGAGGACGACGCGACCAGGCGCCGCATGCTCGACGAGATCGTCGCGCGCTGCACGGAGGCCGGCCGCCGCCTGGACGCCGAGACCGCGGGCTTCGACGAGCTGCGCGCCCTGGAGAAGGACATTCCGCGCGCGCTCGAACACGCCGAGACGGTGTTCCGGCAGGTCGCGGGCCGCACGGGCGCCGCCGACGACACGCTCGCCACGCTCCGTACGGCGTACGCCCCCACCGCGTCGGCGGCCGTCGTGGGCCACGTCGAGCAGGCCAAGGACCGGCTCGTGTTCGCCACCACCCACCTCAATCGGGCCCGCCAGTCCCTCGACGCGGGCGAGAGCGGCGCGGCGGCGGTGCATCTGCGCGCCGCCGAGGGCGCCGTCGACCAGGCCGGCACGTTCGTGGACGCCGTCGACCGGCTCGCCGGCGAGCTGGCGCTGGCCGCCGAGAAGCTGCCGGGCGCGCTCGCCGAGTCCGAGGCCGACCTCGCGGACGCGCGCGGCCTGCTCGACGGCACCGCGGACGGCGTCTCCACGGCCGATCTGCGGGGCCGGGTCGCCCGCGCGCAGGCGGTCGTCACCGAGGTGCGCGGGCAGCTGTCGGCGGGGCCCCACGACCCCATCGACGCCCTGCGCCGGGTGGAGGAGGCCGACGCCGCGCTGGACGAAGCCCTCGCGGGGGCGCGCGAGCGCGAGGTCGCCGACCGCCGCTCCCGCGCCCTGCTCTCCCAGGCGCTGCTGACCGCGCGCAGCGCCGTCGGGGCCGCCGCGGACTACGTCACCACGCACCGCGGCGCCGTCGGCAGCGAGGCGCGGACCCGCCTGGCCGAGGCCCAGCGCCATCTCGCGCAGGCGGAGGCCGGCCAGGAGGGCGACGCCGCCGCCGCGCTCGCCGCGGCCCAGCAGGCAGACTCCCTGGCCCGCCGGGCCCAGCAGCTCGCCGAGCGGGACGTGCGCGGCTACGGCAACCCCTACGACGGCCTCGGCGGCGGCGGTGGCCGGGGCGGCGGCATGGGCGGCGCGGTGCTCGGCGGCATCATCCTCGGCGAGCTCCTCGGCGGCAGGGGGCGTTCGGGCGGGGGCTACGGAG
>NZ_LIRJ01000070.1 GCF_001419745.1 Streptomyces silaceus
CCCCCTGACCCACCGCCCCGACCCCTTCGAGAAAGCGTCAAGAGAGCATCCACATGTCGCATCCCGCACCCCGCACCGTCGCCGAGCTCACCGACGCCGTCCTGGCGGGCGCGCACGGCCCCGACCCGGCCGGCCTCACCGTCACCAGCGCGTTCTGGCTGTACAACACCACCCGGCTGGCCGGCGGCGACGTCACGTACCACAACCACTATCTGCTGCTCCGCGTCGGCGACTCCTTCGGCGCCTGCTCGTTCGAGGCGGGTGAACTCGCCCCGGACTTCTGCGAGAACGCCTCGGGGCAGCCCCTGGACAAGCTCCTGCGCGACGAGTCGGCGCCCGTGCGGACCGCCGCGCTCGACGCCTATCTCGCCCGGGTGCGCCCGCACCGCGACGCCGACGACGCCGAGCGCGTCCTGCTGCCCGCCGGGACGCCCGAGGTCCGCGCCGAGGCCAGGGACGCCGCCATCGCCGGCCTGCTGGACCTCGCGCCCGGCGCGCGGGTCGCCCTGATCGGCGTGGTCAACCCGCTCGTCGCGGCGATACGGGAGCGGGGCGGCGTCTGCCTGCCCTGCGACCTGAACCTGCGCACGACCGCGTGGGGCGACCCCGTCACCGACGACATGACCGAGGTCCTCGCGCGGGCGGACGCGGTGGTCGCCACCGGCATGACGCTCAGCAACGGCACCTTCGACCTGATCCTGCGGCACTGCGTCGAGCACGGGGTGCCCCTGACCGTCTACGCCCAGAGCGGCAGCGCCGTCGCCCGCGCCTTCCTCGGTGCGGGCGTCACCGGCCTGAACGCGGAGCCGTTCACGTTCTCGCAGTTCAGCGCCGACGTCACCCCGATGTACCGCTACCGCGCCCCGCGCGCCGACGAGGCCGCGCCGCTCGTGGACGGATCCGCCACGCCCGTCGACGGAGCCGCCGCGTGAGCGTCGACGCCACCAAGGACAACGCGCCCGCCGCGGCCGAGGAGCCCCTGCCGGGCGACCTGCGGATGGCCCGCGCGCTGTGGCCCGTGCTGCTCGCCTCGGCGGTCGGCCTGCTGCCCTTCACCGTCTTCAGCACCTACCTCGTGCCCATCGCCGACGAGGCGGGCAGCGGCGTCGCCGCGATGGGCGGGCTGCGCGGGCTCGGCGGCCTGGCCGCCCTCCTGGTGGGCACCGCGCTGGCGCCGCTCATCGACCGGGTGCCCAGGGAGTGGGCGGCGGCGGGCGCGCTCGTGGCGCTCGGCGCGTCGGCCGCGCTCGGCGCCGGCGGCAACTTCGTCCTGCTCGCCGTGTTCTGCCTGCTCGTCGGCGCCGCCACGGCCGTCCTCAATCCGGCGCTGACCGCCGCGGCCGCCGACCGCTTCGGCACGGGCAGGGCGGCCGGGCGCGCGGCGACGCTGGTCACGGCCGTCCAGTCCATGACCGCGATGCTCGCCGCGCCGGTCATCGCGCTGCCCGCGCTGTTCTGGGGCTGGCAGGGCGACCTGCTCGCCGTGACCGCCGTGTCGCTGCTGCTCGCCGCCGTGTTCGTCGCGCGCGGCAGGCACGCGGGCGGCGCACGGACGGCGGGCACCGGCGAACGCCTCGGCTACATCGCCTCGTTCAGGGCGCTCGGGGCGGTGCGCGGTGCCGTGCCGCTGCTCCTGATCGCGCTCCTGCGCACCGCCGTGTTCATGGGCTACCTCTCGTATCTGGCGGCGTTCTACGAGGAGCGGTTCGACCTGGACGCCGGTCTGTTCGCGTTCGTGTGGACGCTGAGCGGGGCGTCGTTCTTCGTCAGCAACCTCCTCACCGGACGGCTCACCAACGCGGACGAGCCGCGCGTCGGGACCGAACGGCTGCTCACCATCGGCCTGTTGGCGGCGCTCGTCTCCGTCGTCGGCTTCTACTTCACGCACTGGCTGCCGCTCGCCCTCGCGCTGACCTCGCTGCACGCCGCGAGCCACGCCGTCGTCGCGGCCTGCGTGGTGAGCCTCATCGTGCGGCGCTGCGGACCCGGGCTGCGCGGCTCGGCGCTGAGCGTCAACGCCGCCGGCATGAGCCTCGGCGTGTTCGTCGGCGCGGCGCTCGGCGGCGCGGGTCTGGGGCTCGCCGGGTACCCGGGCGTGGCGGCCGTGTTCGGCGCGCTCGTCGTCGGCGCGGTGGTGGCCGCGGTGCTCGTGCTGCGGGCGGGGCCGGTGCGGGACGAGGGCGAACGGGACGATGCCGTACGGGACGACGCGGAACCGGAAGCGGCGGCACCGGACAAGGCGGTCCGGGACAAGGCCGGACCGGACCAGGCGGATCCCTCATGAGCGCGACCGCCGAGGCGCCCGCCGGGTCCGCCGAGCCCGTCGAAGAGGCCACCCCCGCCGGCGTACGCGAACGCCTCGCGTCCCCCAGGGCCCTCGTCCTGACCTGCGTCGCTCTCTTCGTGCTGCTGCTCGTCTCCGTCGTCGTGGCGATCGGGCTCGGCGCGGCGGTGGTCCCGCCGGGCGAGACCGCCCGCTATCTGTGGGCGGCGCTCACCGGCGGGCGCATCGGTGCCGACGAGACGACGACGTACCAGATCATCTGGCAGATCCGCACCCCGCGCGTGCTCCTCGCCGCGCTGGTGGGCGCCGGTCTCAGCGCCGTCGGCGTGGCCATCCAGGCGATGGTGCGCAACGCGCTCGCCGACCCCTTCGTCCTGGGCGTCTCGTCCGGGGCCTCGGTGGGCGCGGTCGGCGTGACCGTCTCCGGCGGGCTGGCCGCGCTCGGGATCTACGCGGTGTCCGCGGGCGCGTTCCTGGGTGCGCTCGTCGCCTCCTTCCTCGTGTACGTCGCCGCGTCGACCCGGGGCGCCCTGTCGCCGCTGCGGCTCGTGCTGACGGGCGTGGCCATGTCCCTCGGCTTCCAGGCCGTGATGAGCGTGATCATCTATTTCGCGCCGGACAGCGAGGCGACCGCCATGGTCCTGTACTGGACCATGGGCAGCTTCGGCGCGGCCTCCTGGGACACCCTGCCCGTCGTCTCGGCGGTCGTCCTGACCGGCCTCGTCGTCCTGCACCGCCATGGCCGCGCCCTGGACGTCCTCGCGCTCGGCGACGAGACCGCCGCGTCCCTGGGCGTCAGCCCGGACCGGCAGCGCAGGCGGCTGCTCGTCGTGGTCTCGCTGATCACCGGCGCGATGGTGGCGGTCAGCGGCGCCATCAGCTTCGTCGGCCTGGTCATGCCGCACCTGGTGCGGATGGTCGTGGGCGCCACGCACGCCCGGGTCCTCGCGCTCGCCCCGCTGGTCGGCGCGGTCTTCATGGTCTGGGTGGATCTGCTGTCCCGGACGGCCGCCGCGCCGCGCGAGCTGCCGCTGGGCGTCATCACCGCGCTCGTCGGCGTTCCGGTGTTCATCGCGCTGATGCGGCGCAAGAGCCATGTGTTCGGGGGGCGTTGAGATGGAACTCCGCATGACGGGGCTCTCGTACGTCACCGACGGGCGCAGCCTGGTGCGCGATCTGTCGCTCGACGTCGGCAGCGGCCGGGTCGTGGGCCTGGTGGGGCCGAACGGCAGCGGCAAGTCGACCGCCCTCAAGTGCGTGTACGGAGCGCTGCGGCCCACCCGCGGCACCGTCCGCGTCGGCGAGGACGACCTGTCACGGCTTCCGCCGCGGCACGCCGCCCGGCTCGTCGCCGCGATGACCCAGGACGGCTCCGTCGACCTGGACTTCACCGTGGAGGAGGTCGTCGCGCTCGGCCGGGCGCCCCATCTGCGGGGCAACCAGGCGCTGGACGCCCGCGAACGGCGGCTGTGCGAGGAGGCGATGGAGCGCCTCGGCATCCGGCACCTCGCCCGGCGCGGCGTCCTCACCCTCTCCGGGGGCGAACGCCAGCGCGTCCTGCTCGCCCGCGCCCTCGTCCAGGAGCCGCGGATCCTGGTCCTCGACGAGCCGACCAACCACCTCGACGTACGCCATCAGGTGGCGCTGCTCTCGCGGTTGCGGACCGCCGGGCTCACCGTCCTGGTCGTCCTGCACGACCTCAACCTCGCGGCGGCCGCCTGCGACCGCATCGGCGTCCTGAGCCGGGGCCGCCTGGTCGCCTCGGGCACGCCCGCGGAGGTCCTCACCGAGGAACTGGTCGCCGACGTGTTCGGCGTGCGGGCCAGCGTCGTCACGCATCCGCTGACGGGCGATCCGCAGCTGCTGTACGCGCTCGACTCCTCCCTCTGACCTCACACCCCCTCCGGTCTCACACCTCTCTGATCTCACACCTCCTGCGAAAGGCGCCGACTGACATGTCCCCCAAACGATCCCTCGCCCTGGGCTCCGCGCTCGCGGGCACACTCCTCCTCGCCGGCTGCGGCGCGGAGGTCGGCCGGAGCGACGACAAGGCCGCCTCCGCGACGGTCACCGTCAAGCGGTGCGGCGAGGACGTGCCGTACAAGGTGCCGCGGCGCGCGGTCGCCTACGAGGGCGGCAGCGCCGACAAGCTGTTCAGCCTCGGCCTGACCGAGCACGTGCACGGGTACGTGATGCCGCCCGCCAACCCGCCCGTGAGCGAGTCCCCTTGGGCGTCGGAGTACGCCAAGGTGAAGATGCTCGGCGACGACCTGCTCAACAAGGAACTGGTCGTCGAGGCCAAGTCCGACTTCGTCGTCGCGGGCTGGAACTCCGGCTTCAGCGACCAGCGCGGCATCACCCCGAAGATCCTGGACAAGCTCGGCATCCAGAGCTTCATGCACACCGAGAGCTGCTTCAACTACCCCGGACACCCGGAGAAGGTCACGCCGTTCAAGGCGCTCTACAGCGACCTGGAGCGCCTCGGGAAGATCTTCCGCGTCGAGAAGAAGGCCGAGGAGGTCATCGGCGGCCTGAAGAAGCGGGTGGCGGCCGTGGAGGCGAAGGCGCCCAAGAGCGGAGCGCGCGTGCCGGTCTTCCTCTACGACTCCGGCACGGACCAGCCGTTCACCGCCGGCAGCCAGGTCCCGCCCAACGACATCATCAAGAGCGCGGGCGGCCGGAACGTCTTCGACGGGCTCGACGAGCGCTGGACGCAGGTGACCTGGGAGGCCGTGACCAAGGCCGAGCCCGAGGTCGTCATCATCCTCGACTACGGCGACCAGCCCGCGAAGAAGAAGATCGAGTTCCTGAAGAAGTCCCCGCACACGAGGGAGCTGCCCGCCGTCAAGAAGAACAACTTCTTCGTCCTCGACTACAACGAGGGCATCAGCGGGCCGCGCAACATCGACGGCCTGGAGAAGTTCGGCACGTACCTGAGGGAGCTGAAGCGTTAGCCTCCCTCAGCCCTGCCCTGCTCTGCCCAGCCCGGCCCGGCAGCCCTGCCCTCGCACCCGCCCGGGGGGCTCGCCTCAGCCCTTGAGGGCCGCCGCGCCCTCGGCCGCCTGGCCGGCCGCCGTGGCGCGGGCCGCGGCGGCCTGGGCGCCCTGCCCCAGCTCGTCGGCGAGCCGCGCCTGGGCCAGCCAGTTGTAGGGGCAGACCGGGCGCAGATTGATGCGCTCGCTCAACAGCGTGCGGGCCAGTTCGTGGCGGCCCGCGCGCAGGGCGGCCTCCAGGAGGGTCTTGTGCACGGCGTCGCGCTGGGCGTGGCTCCCGCCGTACGCGCCCAGGCGGTGCCGCACGGGGAGCAGCAGGTCCACGGCCTGATCGTGGCGCTCCTGCCCGTAGGCGATCAGCGCGCGGCACACGGGCAGGCCGACGTCCGCGGTCATGGCGCGGTTGGAGAGGCCGCGCCCGCCGCGCGCGACGTACGCCTCGCGCTCACGCACCAGGCGTTCGGCGTCGGCGATGCGGCCCGCGCCGACGTACGCCATGACCGCGTGCACGTCGTTGAAGGCGTAGTACGCGCCGTCGTGACGGGCGGCCCAGGCGTCGGCGAGCCGCTGCCACCGCTCGCCGACGTCCTGTCCCGCCAGGTGCAGCCGCCACAACAGGGCGGCTGCGTCGAGGAGTTCCATGGCCGCGCCCGTCGAGCCCGCGTGGTGCAGGGCCGCGTCGTAGATCTCCAGGACGCGGGGGACGTCGCCGGCCTCCAGGGCGTAGAGGCAGTAGTGCCACCAGTTGTGCACGTTGAGGTAGTTGCCGGTCGCCCAGGCGTCGGAGCGGGCGTCGAGATAGCGGATGCCGTCGGCGAACTGCCCCTGCATCTCGTAGGTGTGCACCACCGCGTGGATGGCCCACACGTCGCGCGGCCGGCGCTCGACGGCCTCGAACCCCGTCTCGCGGGCCTTGTCGTAGTGACCGGCCTCCTCCAGGCCGAAGGCGTACATGCCCAGGAGCGGGCCGTAGTGCGGATCGGCGTCGTCCCAGGCGGAGAGCGTGCCGCCGACGCGGTCGCGCAGCCGCGGGGCGTCGCCCGTGAAGAAGTCGATCTGGTGGCCGACGGCCAGGGCGAGGACGTCGCGCGGGTACTCCACGGTGATCTCGCCGAGCACGCGGCCCGCCTGGTGGATGTCGCCGCCCAGCCAGGCGGTGGCGGCGGCGACGTGCATGCGCTCGCGCGGTGTCATCTCCGCGCGGCGCACCTGTTCCTTGAAGTGCTCGAAGGTGTCGCGGGCGTCGGCGGCGTCCTTCTGCTCCGTGCCGAGCAGGCCGAGGTGGGCGGCGAGGACGTTGCCCATGACGGAGCGGGGCGCCGCGGCGAGCAACTGCCGTGACGCGTCGGCCACTTCGGCGCGGAAGAACAGCAGGTGGTCCAGCGCCTGCTCGTAGTGGCCGACGGCCTCGGCGCCGGTGTGCGACATCGGGTGACCGTGCCGGTCGCCTGCCATGATCGGCTCCTTCCGCGGGGACGCGCCGAGAGACCCGGCCGCCGGGTGGGGCGGCTCTCTCGGCGGGACAGGACCCAATCCTGCCCGCCGTGACGTCACTTGACGCACCGTGACCGGCACGGAGGGCGACCCACACACGGCCCTCGGCGTCGACGGTGGGCCCGTCGGGGAAGCCCGCGCCTTCCTCGATTCGCCCGAACGGGCTTCTGTTCGCGACGTGTTGACCGTCGTGGTCCCTCACCCCCTTCCCGGACGGAGGCGTCGCCACGGTGCTGGGCACCGTGATCGGCGGCCCGGCCCTCGGCGTCCTCGACAACGGCATGTCCCTGGTCGGCGTCGGCACGGGCACCAGCAGGTCATCAAGAGCCTCGTGCCGCCGGCGGCGGTCGGCTTCGACGCGTGGAACAAGCGGAGGGCCGGCAGATGAGGCCGGCCGCCGCCCCGGGACGCGGGGCGGCGGCCGGGAAGCGCGGCGGTCCGGCTAGCGGGGGCCCGCCGGCCGCTTCGCGAGCCGGGTGAAGTTGTCCTCGCCGTACCCGGCGTCCACGAGAGCAGCCAGGCGCTCCTGGACCAGGGACGCGACCGGCAGGTCGGGCGCGAGGCCCAGCGCGTTGCCGATGTCCTTCCGTGCCAGTCGTGCGCTGAACCGGCGCGGATGGACGTCGTCCAGCATCTGCCGGCCGAACCGCTCCAGCATGCGGCTCGCCCCCGACGACACCGCCAGCGCGTCCAGGACCGTCGCGGGCGCCAGGCCCGTCTGCCGTGCGAGTTCGAAGCCTTCGCCGAGGACCAGCACGTTGCCCAGGTGGATGATCTGGTTGACCAGCTTCATCGCCTGCCCCTGGCCGATGCCGCCGGTCCAGAAGAGGTGGCCGCAGATGTTCTCGACGAACGCGCGCACGTCCTCGTCGAGTTCCCCTTCGCGGGCGCCCAGGTAGCCGGTCAGGCGGCCGTCGCGGGCGAGTTCCGGGCTCCCCGACACCGGGCAGTCCACGTATCCGATCCCTCGCTCGCCCAGCAGTCCGGCCGCTTCCTTCGCCGCCCGGGGATCGTGCGAGGAGAAGTCCACGACGAAGGCCGCGGTGCCGAGGCCCCGGACGACGTCCAGGACTTCGGTGGCGGACGGCAGGCACAGGGCCACGATCGGCGTGCCCCGCCCGTCGGCCGTGGCCTCCAGGCCGCCGCCCGCGACCAGTTCGCCGACCCGGCCGCGCTCATTGCCCGCGCGGACCGTGTACCCGGACCCGACGGAACGGGAAGCCATCGGCAGCCCGAAGGCACCCAGTCCGTACCACTCGACGATCTTCATCGACGTGCTTCACCGCCGCAGTCCTCCACCGAGGGGAAGGAGTCGGAGAGGAAGACCGTCTGCGCCATCATGCGCAGCCCGGACATCTTCTCCCGGAACGCCTCGATGGTCTCCTCGGGGTGGATCGTGTCGATCACCGCGTTCTCCCCGAAGGCGTTGAACTGGTGCGCGGTGCCGCGGGGTATCTGCATGTCCACGATCGAGGATTCCGGTACCCGGAAGCTGTGGCTCTCGCGCGTGCTGCCCGGCATCGGCTCGCGCTCGACGTCCAGCTTGAAGGGGGTGACGCCCTCGACGTACGTGTAGTGGAAGGGCGAGAGCGTGGACACGCGGATGGTGGTGTCCTCGCCGGTGATCAGCCGCACCATGCGGGCGCCCGTGTGGTAGTGCATCCGCGAACAGGAGCCCCGTTCACCGACGTTGAAGAGGTCCATACAGTAACGGCTCGCCGCGTAGCCGTCGGCCGGTTTGGCCAGCATGTAGACGAGGCCCTCCTCGAAGTGCTGGGCCCGGACCACGCCGTCGTCGTCGGGGGTCAGCGCGGCCTGCGCGGCGTGCCCGTCCCGGACGACCTTCGCCATCGCGTGCACCAGCGCGTTCGCCGCGACGGCCGGCAGTGACGCGACCGGCGTGACGATGCAGGTGCCCGCATCCTCGAACCGGTCGACGTCGTGGACCTCGTTCTCGTCGTCAGGGTTGATCTTCAGAGCGCCGGAAGCCATTGCGTGTCCATTCTGTTCTGTGCGGTATTCACGTCGGTGGGTTGCGGCCCCGAGGACGGGGCCGCCGGTCACAGCGCCTCTCCCTCGACCACGACGGCCGCGTCGAGCTCGGCGCGGCGGGCGAAGCACTCCGCCCGGTCCGCTCCGGTGATCACCGCGTAACCGACCCGGGAGCGGAAGCCGTTCGGCGGGAGCCGGATCTCTCGGCCCTCCGGCACGATCGCCTCGAACCGCTCAAGCCACGGGAACCGGCCGGGGTCCCCGTCGAGGCGCAGCCTGCGGAACGTCATGTCGTGGGGCGGGCAGATCATGTGGATGGTGGCCGCCCCGGTGCGGTCCCGCACGATCCGCGGTTCCCGTCCGACGGCGATCTCGGCCGCGGCCGTGGCCAGGTCGACGCCGGTGGCCAGCAGGCCGAGCTGGGGGATGCGGTCGCCGCCGAGGCGGACGTTGATCTCGATCATGCGCGGGCCCCGGCTGGTCAGGCGGAACTCGGCGTGGGTGGCCAGGTTGTCCAGACCGGCGGCCCGGTGCGCCTCCCGGACCAGGCGCAGGGCGTCGTCCATGTCCGGGTGCGGGGCGGCCGGCACGGTGTGGCCGACCTCCTCGAAGTAGGGCGCGGGCCCCAGGACCTTGTCCGACACGGACAGGGTGTGGGTGACGCCCTGCCAGGTGAGGCAGTCGACGCCGTACTCCGGCCCGTCCAGGTACTCCTCGATCAGGAGCCCGGACGGCCCGCCGAGATAGCTGTAGCGGGCCCGGGTGCCGGCCGCCATGGCGTACCCGGCACGCAGTTCGTCCTTGTCGTCGGCCCGTACGACTCCGATGCTGCCGCCCAGGTCGCGGGGTTTGAGCACCACGGGGTAGCCGATGTCCTCGGCCGCGGCGAGCGCCTCCTGCTCGTCGTGCACGATCGCGTGGCGCACCGGGCCGAGGCCCGCGGCGTCGAGGTGGGCCCGCAGGCCCGCCTTGTCCTTGCACAGCCGCACGGCGTCGGGCGCGGGGGTGGGCAGGCCCAGTTCGTCGGCCAGGTCCGCCACCGGTTCGACCAGGGCGTCGTCGTAGGTGATGAGCCCGTCGGGCGCCTCCTCGCGCGCGATCCTGGCGACGGCGGCCGCGTCGTAGGGGTCGGCCTGGTGGAACCCGCTGAGGTAGGGGCGCTGCCAGGACAGGTCCCGGTCGTCGATCAGGATCAGGTCCACGACCGCGCTCATGTCGGCGAGGATGTACTCGCGGAACGGCCGCCCGGTGCTGGCGACCATCATCAGGCGTTTTCTGGTCATGGGCGGGCCTCGCTCTCCGCCGGGGCGGGGACGCCCCGGCTCAGGGTCCAGTCGGATCGGTCGCCCGCGTCGGTGACCGCGACGCCGATGCGGGACAGCTGTGCGCGGATCGCGTCGGCGCGCTGCCAGTCCCGGCGGGCGCGTGCGGCGGCGCGCGCGGCGACGAGTTCCTCGACGGCGCGGCGCTGCGCGAGGGGCAGTTCACCGGTGCGCAGGGCGAGTTCACCGGGGTCGAGCGTCGTCAGACGCAGTCCGAGGAGGGCGTCGGCGGACGCGAGGACGACGCCCAGGCCGCGGTCGGTGAGGTCCGGGGCGCGGACCGCCTCCTGGAGCTCGGTCAGCACCTGGGCCGTGTTGAGGTCGGCGCACATGGCGGCGTCCATGCGGTCCAGCGCGCGGAGCGCGGCCGTGTCGTCGGGCGGCAGCAGCAGCCTGGCCTGCTCGTACGTCACGACGTCCGGCACGGGAACCGCGGGTCCGCGACGGGACAGCAGGCGGCGCAGCGTCGCCTGGGCGCCGGCCACGCCGGCCCGGGTGTAGGCCAGGTCGCGGCGGTAGTGGCCGCGCAGCAGCAGGAGACGGAACGCCATGGGGTGCAGGCCCGCTGCCGTCAGGTCGGCCACGTGGGGTGCCGTGCCCCGGGTCATGGGCCGGTCGTCGTGGGTCAGCGCGCCGTGGTGGAGCCAGTGCCCCACCCAGGGGCGTCCGTCGGCGAGGCAGGCCTCGCTCTGCGCGATCTCGTTGACGTGGTGGAGGGCGCGGTGGTGCCGGCCGCCCGTGTGGAGGTCGAAGTGCGCGCCCAGCAGCGCCGTGCTCGTGGCGCTGCACGGCAGGTGGCTGCCCGGCAGGCCGCGCCCCCAGGGCGAGTCCCAGGTCCTCGCCGTGTCCCGCGGGTCGTCCCCGGGGCCGGTCAGCCGCCACAGCGCGAAGTCGCTCGGGTTGCGCCTGCCGGGCACGCTCTCCGCGCTGGCTCCGTCGCGCTGGCCCTCCAGGTGCATCCGGGCGATGGCTCCGTAGCCCGCCGAGCGGGACGTGTCGAAGTACAGGCCCGAGCCGAGCCGGTACGCGTGACCGGTGCGCTCCAGCTCGCGTGCCATGCCGATCATCTCGTCGACGTACTCCGAGGCCCGCGGGTAGTGGTCGGCGGGCAGGACGTTCAGGGCCGCGAGGCCGTCGTGGAACTCCTTGACGTGGAGCTCGGGGTCGACGTCGTCGGGCACCCGGGCCCGGACCACATCGGTGATCATCACGGCGTGCCGGACGGGGAACCCCTTCCAGCGCAGGGCCCGGCGCAGCAGGTCCACGCAGACGTAGCCGCGCAGGATGCCCAGGTGGGGTGAGGCGAAGGCGATCGGTCCGCAGCTGTAGAGACCCACCTCGCCCCCGGCGCTCCCCGACGGGCGGAACGCCTCGACACCGCGGTGCAGGGAGTTGCGCAGGCGCAGCGGCGCGCCCGTGCTCACGGCCGCTCTCCCCGGTCGGGGTCCGCCAGGTCGGCGAGGCGCCGCCGGATGATCTTCCCGGTGCTCGTCCGCGGGATCCGGTCGGCGAAGACGAGCCGCCTCGGCAGCGCGTTGGCGGAGAAGGCGCCCTTCAGGTGCCGGTGCACCTCGTCCGCCGAGCCCTGGGGCGCCACCACGATCGCGGTGACGGCCTCTCCGTCGACGCTGTGGGGGACGGTGACGCAGGCCGCGTCGTGGACGCCGTCGAGCCGCACCAGGACGCGCTCCATCTCCTCCAGGGACACCGCCTCGCCGCGCACCTTGGCGATGTTCTTGGTCCGTCCGGTGATGACGATGAGGTTGCCGGGACTCTCCGGGGACGCGACCTCGTACCCGAGGTCCCCTGAGCGGAACCAGCCGTCCAGGAAGGCCTCTTCGGTGGCTTCGGGGTTCCCCGCGTACCGCGACATCACGTTGTGTCCGCGCATCCGGATCTCGCCGGTCTCGCCGGGCTCCGCGCGGGCGCCGGAGTCGGTGAACACCGCGACCTCGTTGCCGTACACGGCGGTTCCGATGGAGGGGATGTCCGTGTCGAGCATGAGACGCCGGTACTCCCCCTCCGAGAGGTCGATCGGCAGGGTGGTGGAGAAGTTGGTCGTCTCGGTCAGCCCGTAGCCCTGGACGATCCGGGCGCCGAAGGCGCGCCGCACCCCGGCGCTCGTCTGCGCGGACAGCGGGGCGGCGGCGGTGAGGAAGTACCCGAAGTCGGAGGGGAGTTCGGGGTCGCGCCAGGTCTGCAGCAGGGAGTTGAGCACGCTGGGCACCGTGCTGGCGATCCGCGGCCGGAACCGCTCGATCAGGCCCGGGTACCCGAAGGGGCCGAACCTGGCGGCCAGCACGGTGTGGGCGCCGGAGAAGAGCGGGGAGAGCAGCGTCGTGTGGACGCCGTTCGCGTGGTGGATCGGCAGGAAGCCCAGGATGCGCTCGCCGGGGCGGACCCGGTGGTGGCGCAGGAACGCCTCGGCGTTGGCGGCGGCGTTGCGATGGGTCTGCGCCACGATCTTCGACGCCGCCGTGGAACCCGACGTGCCGAAGTACAGCGCGTCGGAATCGGGCAGGACCTCGGCGAGGCGGCTCGTGTCCGTGTCGTCCGGCAGCAGGTGCGGGTCCGGCACGGTGACGGCGCCCGGCAGGGGATCCCGCTCGCGCAGGACGGCAGGCGGGCACAGCACCGCGACCGCCGACTGGCCGTCGCTCTGCTGGAGCGCGCGCTCGGCCGGGTCGTCGGGGTTGAGCAGGAGGCACGCGGCGCCGGTGCGCAGGACGCCGAAGAGCGTGGCGATCGACACCGGCTCGTTGAGGGGCATGAGGGCCACGACGTCGCCGGGCGCGACGGCGTGCTCGTCCCGGAGCCACCCGGCCACCCGGGCGCTCCATGTGTCGAGCAGCCGGAAGGTCAGCGTGGTCTCCGTGCCGTCGTCGGCGACGGCGGTCAGGTAGGGCGCGTCCGGCATGTCGTGGACGCGGGCCGTCAGCGCGGCGAGCACCGTGGGGTGCCGGCCGATGTCCCGCGTCGGGGGGATGCCCAGGTACGTGTGGACGGCCGTGTGGGCCGGTGCGGTGCCCGTCATGAGGGGTCCCGGGGCGGGAGTGCGTCCGTGGGGACGTCGGTGAGCCCGCGGACGGCCGTGGCCAGCGTGCGCACCGAGGTGAAGGTGTCGGCGGTGATGAGGTCGGCGGGGAAGCGGACCCCGAAGGCCTGCTCGATGTCGACGATCAGGGCGGCGATCGTCAGCGAGTCCACGCCGCGGTCGGTCAGCGGGGTGTCGGGGTCCGCCGGGGCCGCGGCGGACCCCGCCTTGGCCTGCCCGGTGACCAGGTCCTCGACTGTCTGCGTCACGTCTTTCATCGGTGTGCTTTCTTCCTCTGCGAGGCGGTCGTACGGAGGGTGTGCCGGATGCGGTGCTGACGGTCCGCGAGGCGGTCGAGCGCGACGGAGAGCTCCTCCCAGCGGCGGGCGCTGGTGATCCGCACGGAGCCGCCGGACAGGCAGAAGGTCAGCAGGCCGGGGAAGACGGACACACCGGTCTCCCTGAGCAGGTCCCGGAAGCAGAGGTAGGAGTCCTCGTAGTCGTCGAAGCTCAGGGCCAGGTTGATGGAGTTCTCGGCCGGCATCACGGTGATGCCCGGCAGGTCGAGCCCGCCGGTCACGGCGTCGCGCAGCGTCATCAGGGACTCCTGCCGGGCCAGCCGGTCGGAGCGGTAGGCGTGGAACGCGGCGGCGAGGGCGCGCGGCCGGATGCCGTAGTGCGGCTCGAACTCCGCGGCGTGCTCGGCGCCCGCTTCCTCGACTCCCGTGACCAGCCAGCGCTCCATGCGCGCCAGCACCTCGACCAGGGTGTACGAGAACGACGGCGGGCCGCCGAAGGTCGTGGACGCGTACTCGTAGTACTCGTCGACGAAGGCGCTGTCGGCGATGATCCAGCCCGCCTTGATGCCGGGCGCGGACCAGTTCTTCGACAGGCTGCTCACGCGGACCACGTGGGGCGCCGCGCGCAGGGCGGAGAGGGCGTTGGCGCGGCCGAGCCACTCGTGGCACTCGTCGAGCACGATGACCGTGCGCGGGGAGGCGGCCTTGATCAGTTCCTCGAGTTCCTCCTCGGGAACCAGCGCGCCCGTGGGGTTCGCCGCGGTCTGCAGCAGCACCAGCGGGGTGTCCGGGCGCAGTTGGTCGATCAGCGGCCGCAGCGACGACGTGCCGTCCCGGGCGGGCAGGGGCACCAGGCGTACGTCGGTCCGCCGGGCCACCGACTCCACGAGCGGCGGGTAGTTCGGCAGGGCGCACAGGGCGGGCGCGGTGGTGGTGCCGCGCGGCAGCAGGAAGTCGGCGAGGCTGCTGATGGCGAAGGTCGCTCCCATCGTCAGGGCGACGTTGGCCGCTCCGTACGCGGGAACACCGAGCCGTGCCGACTCGTACGCCGCGACCGCCTCGCGCGACGCCTCCCGGCCGCGGGAGTCGGAGTAGCCGTACCAGTCCCGCCGCAGCGCGTAGCTGACGCACTCCTTGAGGACGCCGGGCAGCCCCCACGCCTCCTCGTCCACGGCGCCGCCGGAGAGGATCACCTCGGCGGTGGGCCGCAGCTCGCCGTAGAGGTCGTCGCGGAAGTAGTAGTTGAACATCTCCTTGACGAAGCGGACGGTGGCCCGCGAGGTGAGCACCCCGTCGGTGTCGAACTCGCGGCGCACCCGTGACTCCCGCCAGCCGCGCGCGAGTTCGTGCCGTGTGCTGTGCCGGCCGAGCTCGGACTCCATGCGGCCGAGGTACAGGTCGCGGAGTTCCATGGGGTTCTCGGGGTCGGCGGCCCGCCGGAAGATCTCGGTCAGGCGGTCGTCCGGGGAGGGGTCCATGAGCACCCCCGCGGAACGCGGGACCGTGCTCGCCCTGCGGGCGGCCTCCTCCGGCAGTGCGAGGGGCGCGCCGGTGACGATGCCCGAGAACAGCCCCGTTTCCGTGGTCACCGCTCCCCCTCGGGCCGGGTCGCCCTGATCCGCAGCCGCTTCAAGTGGCGCTGTGATCCGGTCTGTTGGGCGGTTGTGTCCGCCGCGGCCGACACAACGGCTGTGCCTGCCGTGCGGCCGTGGAAGAAGTACGTGTTGTCGATGACGGCGACGGTGCCGCGCGCCCAGTGGACGGCGGCGGCCGTCTCCGGCGCGTACATGGCCGCGAGCAGGGCGCGGAAGGCGTCGTTCACCTCGGCGGCGGTGCCGTCGTCGGTGTCGCTCTCCCAGTGCAGGGGCGCGGCGTCGAAGTCGCGGAAGGAGAAGACGGGCCGGCCGCCCGCCTCGCGCAGCACGGTGGGCACGGGATGGTCGCTGCGGTAGCGGGTGACGCGCAGGAGGGCGCGTTGGGCCGGGGTGAGCGCCTCGTGCACGGCGGCCATGGGCACCAGCACGGTCTGCGCCGGGGTGTGCTCGGCGCCGTCCGCGTGACCGGCGGGCCGCCCGGGGTCGCAGCACATCAGCGCGATGTGCCGGGGCTGTTCCGCGACCGCCCGGCCGCTGCCCTCCGAATGGAGCGTCAGCGGGCCCTCCGCGAAGGGCTGCAGGGACACGTCGTCGGTCCGGGAGTGGACCGCCGACAGGTTGAGCAGGACCTGCTGGGCGGTGTGGGCCCGCACCGCGGGGTCCGTCTCCGGTATCAACTCCCCCAGCCCGTCGCCGAAGGCGATGAAGCCGTCATCGTCCAGGGGGGTGTCCAGGACGCCCAGGAACAGCCCGTGCGCGGCCAGTTGGCCGGCCGATGCCTCGGCGAGGCCGCCGGGCCGCACCCGGGGCACCGCCGCGCGCGGCGCGGGAAGTCGCCGGCCGCTGTCCAGCAATGCGCCGCGCAGGGCGACGTGCGGATCCGAGTCCCGTTCGACAAAGGTGCCTCGCACCATCACTCCAGGTTCCCGCCGTGCACCAGGACGGCTTCGCGCGCGAGCGCGCCGAGATCCCGGATGCCACTACAGACGTAATCAAAGAATTCCCTGTCGTTCAGGGAGTCCGAGCGCGTCATAAAGAAATTTCTCCATGCATCGATAATTCGATCCCTGGTCGGAACGATGGGGAAGCCTAGAGATTGCCGCGCAACGGTGGCAACCGTCGCCCGATGTTCGCTCGAACAGCCGGAAGTGCCGACCGTGTGGACTCAAACGAGCGGTGTGCCATAGCGTTCGGTGCGGAACCTGTAGGCCGAAACTTTCGGAGAGAATTTCAGGCCATGCATATCGCAGCCGTTGACTACACCAGCCCCCATGCGCCGTCCGAGTTCGCGAGATCCATGCATGAGACCGGCTTCGGCGTCATCCGCGGCCACCCGCTGTCCGACACGGGTCTGACGGACGAGATCCACCGGGAATGGGCGGCCTTCTTCGCGACCGAGGCCAAGCTGGACTACCGCAACTCGGAGGGCCAGGGCGGCTTCTTCCCGCTGCCGTCCGCCACGGGCGCCGACGCGTCGAGGCTCGACCGCAAGGAGTTCTTCCAGATCCTGCGCGACGGCAGCTATCCCAAAGAGGTGTCCGATTCCGCGCTGCGGTACTTCGACGAGGCCAAGCGACTCGCGGCCACGGTGCTCGGGTGGCTCGGAGACGCCCTGCCGGCCGATGTCTCGGGCCGGTTCGCCATGCCACTGCCCCGCATGCTGGACGGCTCGCTCAGCACCACCCTGCGCATCCAGCGCTACCTCCCCGCGAACGGCGAGGAGGCACCGGACGCCCTGCGGGGCCAGGCCCACACCGACGTCAACCTCATCACCGTGCTGCCCGCCCCGCGGATACCGGGGCTGCAGGTGCGCGACAGCGCGGGCGCGTGGCACGACGTGCCCTGCGACCAGGGGGCCTTCGTGATCAATGCCGGGGAGATGCTGGAGCAGATCACCGACGGGCACTACCGGGCCACGGAGCACCGGGTGGGGTTTCCCGCGGGCGGGGACGGCGGACACGCGCGCTTCTCCATGCCGATGTTCCTGCACCCGCCGGGCGACACCCGGTTGAACGAGCGGTACACCGCGGCGTCCTTCCTGCGCAAGCGCGCCGAGGACCTGCGCAAGCTGGGCTGGCGGCCGGCGTTCGGCGGGCCCGCGGACAACGGGAAACAGCCGGGGGCGGCCGGCGAGGAACAGCCCGTGGCCACCTAGGCGGCGTCGCGCAGCGCCGGAACCACCTCGGTGGCGAACAGTTCCATGGTCCGCCAGTCCAGCGGCGGCCGCGAGCCCAACAGGAAGTCCCGCACCCCCAGTTCGAGGTAGGGCCTCAGCCGTTCCACGCACTCCTGCGGCGTGCCGAACACCAGGTACTCCGACCACAGCGGGGAATCCGGCGGCAGCACCTCGGCCACCGCCTTCCGCCGCCGCTCGACCTCCCGCCGGTCCTCGCCGAGGATCGCCCGGAACGTCATCGACTGCCGGATCTCTCGCGGGTCCCGCCCGATGTCGGCCGCGTGTCCGGCCAGCGCGTCGAGCCGGTCGCGATAGACCTCCGGCTCGGCCACGAGCGTGTTCCAGATGTCCGCGTGCTCGGCGACGACGCGCAGCATCCGCTTCTTGCCCTCACCGCCGATCACCAGGGGAATGCGCGGCTGCACCGGCTTGGGTTCGAGGTACGCGTCGGAGAGCCGGAAGTACCTGCCCTCGAAGGTCTTCTTCTCCTCCTGCCAGAGCCCGCGCAGCACGTGGCACGCCTCGTCGAGCATGTCGAGCCGCTGTCCGGCGCGGGGGAAGGGGATCCCGTACTGCTCGTAGCCGAGGTCGTCACCGGCCGCTCCGACACCGAACTCCAGCCGCCCGCCGGAGACATGGTCGATGGTGGCGGCGGCGGACGCGGCCACCGCCGGGTGCCGCCAGGTGACCGCGGAGACGAGCAGGGCGCAGCGGATGCGGCTGGTGCGCGCGGCGAGTGCCGACAGCAGCGAGGTGCCCTCGAAACAGGGACCGTCCGGCCCGCCGAGGGGCGGCCGGAAGTGGTCGAAACAGGAGATCCAGTCGTATCCCATTTCTTCTACGCGCTGCCACAGGTCGACCATTTCCGGAAAGGACCGGTACTGCTGACCGGAATGGACACCGAACCGGATCGCGTCTCCGTACATGCGCATGAGGCAACCGCTCCCGAGCGTCTCGCCGAACATCGTGTGCGGCAACATATTCCAAGGAGAAACCTTGAAAATCCACAAACAGCCCGTCGGACGGACGAACACCCCGCAGGGACAGGACCTGCCGGTCGACGCCTATACGCTCGACAACGGCGACGGCCTGGCGATCACCGTCTGGACCTATGGGGCGACCCTGGTCGAGGTGCGCACGCCGGACCGTGACAACCGCACCGGGAACGTGGTCCTGCGGCTGCCCGGACTCGGCGACTACGAGGACCGGCAGCGCAACGCGTACGTCGGGTCGACGGTGGGGCGGTACTGCCGCTGCGTCCGCGACGGGCGGATGAGCATCGACGGGGTACGGCACCTGCTCGACCCCAACGAGGGCCCGCACCATGTGCACGGCGGCCGCGAGGGCTTCGACCGCAGGGTGTGGGCGGCCGAGGCCGGCCGTGACGGCGAGGACCTGGTGCTGCGGCTCCGCCTGGAGAGCCCCGACGGCGACCAGGGCTACCCCGGCGCGGTCACGGCGGGGACGGCGTACCGGATCGACCGCGAGGGCCGTCTGACCATCGAGTTCAGCGGCACGACGACGGCGCCCACCGCGTTCGGTCTGACCAACCACGCCTTCTGGAACCTGGCGGGGCACGGCACCGTCGACGGGCACCGGCTGGCGGTCAACGCGAGCAGCGGCGTGTTCTTCGACGACGAGCAGATGCCCGTGGCCGGTCCCCCGGCGGACATCCGGGAGACTCCGCTCGACTACACGACGGCGCGCACGATCGGGGACCACGCCCTGGACAACTTCTTCGTCCTCGACGACCCCTGGCTGTGGGCCGCGGAACTGCACGACCCGGGCAGCGGCAGGCACCTCGAAATCCGCACCGAGGGGCCGGGGATGGGGATCTACTCCGGTGACAAGCTGCTCACCCCGCGCGCCGGTCTCGCCCTGGAACCGGGCTGCTTCCCCGACGCCCCGAACCGGCCGGACTATCCGTCGGTGCGCCTGGACCCGGGGCGGACGCACACGGAGAGCACGGTCTACAGCTTCTCGGTCGTCTCCTGAACCGTCGGCCGACGCCCCGGTCGCTCCTGGCCCCTCAGCCGACCACGCGCGTCTCCGCGCCGTCGACGACGATCGCCTGGCCGTCCCGCAGCGCCACGAACGGCTCGTGGTGGTCGATGTGACGCCGGACGGTCTTCTCGATCTCCTCCGACTCGGGGTGGTCGGACCGGAAGTGGGGCGCGACCGCGTAGGGCAGCCACCCGAGCCCGTCCCAGAGCGGCGGGCCCGCCGGATAGCCCGCGGGTACGTAGTCGGGGTCGTCGACATGACCGTCGACGCCCCGCAGGGTCGTGCCGGCGACCACCGCCGCGGCGCTGTACCCGCCGAAGACCAGGCAGTCGGCGGCCACGAGTTCCTGGAGCAGCTCGTCCGCGCCGCTGTGCCGCAACGCGCGGCGCAGGACGAAGGAGTTGCCGCCCCGCACGTAGACGAGATCGACGTCTTCGAGGGCTTTTCGCAGGGTCGACGCGCTGTTGAAATGGTCGCGCAGGTCGAGTTCCGCCGGGTCCAGGCCCACGGACCGCAGTTCCGCCGACTCCCGCTCCGTGGACGCGGCCCTGGTCTCCGCGTCGTGGAAATCGTAGGCATTCATCACAAGAGCCGTGCGCGTGCGCCCCTTGAGCAGCTTCCGCAATTCCTCGGGGCGATTTCCGATACGAAAAGAAGACAGATAGAGACGCATCGCGTCAGTATAGGGGTGACCACTTGAGTCAGGTTGAACACAGTGACGCGGCGGCCGGCTCGCCGAAGCGGCCGGGCAAGGTGTGCCTGGGCGTCGTCCACGTCGACCCGTTGCCCGGGACCCCGTTCCACGAGGCCGGGTCGTTCCAGCGGATCCTGGACGACGCCGTCGCCTCCGCCGTCGCCCTCCACGAAGGCGGCGCCCACGGCGCCCTGTTGCAGACCGTCGACCGTGTCTACACCACCCGCGACGAGTCGGACCCGGCCAGGATCGCGGCGATGAGCCTGATCGCCGGGGCCGCCCGCGAGGCCTGCGGCGAGGGCTTCCGGATCGGTGTGCAGCTCATGCGGCACGCCACCAAGGCGTCCCTCGCGGTCGCGAAGGTGTGCGGGGGCGACTTCGTCCGGGCCACCGCGATCGTGGGAGCCACCGTCAGCACGCACGGCCTGGTCCAGGCGGATCCGCTCGACGTCATGGAGTACCGCAAGAAGATCGACGCGTGGGACGTCCAGATCATCGCCGACGTGGACTCCATGCACTTCCAGTGGCTCGGCGGCGGGGTTCCGACGGAATCCATCGCCCGGCAGGCCGCGTTCGTCGGCGCCGACGCGGTCTGTCTGGGCAGCAAGGACGAGGAGCGGACGCTGCGGACGATCGAGGCCGTACGGCGCACGGCCCCCCACGTGCCGGTCTTCCTCGCGGGCCACACCGATCACGAGAACGCGGCGCGGCTCATGGCACACGCCGACGGGGCCTTCGTGAGCACCTGCTTCAACGGCTGGAAGGGCCGCATCCAGCCGGAGAAGGTCGCCTCGTACATGGACATCCTCAACTCCCTGGAGGGCGCCGCGTGACCACCCGTCCCCCCTACTCGACCGAGGAGATGCGGCGTCAGGTCCGCGCGCTCGCACCGGAGTTCCGGCAGGTCGTCGACCACCTGGCACGGACGACCGCCGACGGGCTGCTCGACGCACCGCTTCGCGGGATACGCCGGGTGGTGCTCACCGGCAACGGGGACTCCTACCACGCGGCCCGCGCCGCGGAGCTGGCCTTCGAGCGGATCGGCGGTGTGGCCTGCGAGCCGCTGAGCGCCCAGCGGTTCCTCGACCACGGCCTGGACGGCCCCGGCGGGAGCGGCCCGGACACCCTGGTCGTCGGGATCTCCGCGTCCGGCACCAGCGGTCCCGTCGTCCGCGTGCTCGAAGAGGCCGCGCGCCGCGGTACGCCGACCGTCGCCGTGACCGCGTCGGAGGGCAGCCCGGTGACGCGGGTCGCGGACGTCGGCCTGATCGCGCCGACCGGCCCGCGGCAGGCCTCGCCCGGCATCCTCACCTACCAGGCGAGCCTGGCCGCGCTCTTCGTCACCGCGATCCGGCTCGGCTCCCGACAGGGCGCCCAGGAAGGCCTGTTGGACGAGCTGCGTGCCGTCGGCGACGCCGTGCGGGCCACGGTGGACGGGTCGGCCGCCGCGTGCGACGAGCTGGCGCGGGAGCTGGCCGACGGGTCCGGTCCGCTGGTGGTGACGGGTACGGGTCCCCAGGCGGGCACCGCCAAGTTCGCGGCGGCGAAGGTGGTGGAGGCGTGCGGGCTGCCCGCGTTCGCGCAGGACCTGGAGGAGTGGTGGCACGTCGAGCGCTTCGCGCTGCCCCGCGACAGTCCGTTGGTGGTGCTGGCGCCGCCCGGGGCGAGTCACGCGCGCGCCGTCGACCTGGTGGCGCGTGCCACCGGGATCGGGCGGCGGGTCGTCGCCGTCGCCCGGCACGGCGACCCGGCCGTGGCCGGGGCGCATCGGGTGCTGCCGACCCACGGGGAGATACGCGAGGAGTGGAGCCCCCTCGTCGACCATGTCTTCGCGGGCCTGCTGGGCGCCGGGCTGGGGGACGCGCTGGGCCGGGTGCCGTTCTCGACCCGCTGAGCCGACGCCGGCCAGGCCGCTCGGGCCGTGGTGTCCGCTCCGGAAGCGGGGCGGACACCGCTGCACCGGTCAGGGGTACGGGGCACGCGTCACCGGTCGGCTACGCCACCTCGACGGGGTGGGAGTCCGCCAGTTCCGCGCCGATCTTCAGCAGTTCGTCCTCGCTGTCGGCCCCGTAGATGACCATCACGCAGACACTGGCGGAGGAGTCGCCCAAGGTCACCTCGGCACCGATGCGCGCGCCGATGGAGACGTCGACGACGTGCGCGTGGGCCAGCAGCTCGTCGCGGGTCGGCAGCGCGGTCACGCGGCCGGAGCGCGGCGGGATGATGTTGAGCATGCCGTGGTAGCGGAACGCGCCCTGCTGGAGCGGCAGTTCGGAGAGATCGCCGTCGAGCATCTCGTGCACGGCGATCTCGCGTTCGTCCACGCCGACGGCCGCGCCCACCAGTTGTGTCACCGCGAGTCCGCCGAGCCGGCTGGCGATCTCGGAGAACACGAGCCGGCCGGTGCCTTCCTCGCGGAAGAACTCCAGGTGCGTGGGCCCGCGCGTGAGACCCAGCTGTTCGTTGAGCCGCCGGTGCAGTTCCCCGACCTCCCGGTACAGGTCGGCGTGGTCGTCCTCGTCGAGCAGCACGGAGAGGCCTGGCCCCGCGCCCTCGCGCAGGCGCAGCGGCGGGGTGACGTAGCGGCTGATGCGGAGGATCCAGGGCTCTCCGTCCCGCCACACCGCGTCGACGTGGAACTCCTCCCCGGCGATGTACTCCTCCAGGAGGAGCTGCCGGGACCGCAGCTCCGGCGCGTACCGGAAGTCCGCGAGGGCGGCGCGGAGTTGCTCGCGGTCGCGGACGACCGTCGTCGACACGGTGCCCCAGCCGTTGGCGGGCTTGAGGACGGCCGGATAGCCGACGCCGCCCTCCACTTCCGCGAGGGCCGCGTCCGTGTCCGCGAGGGCGGCCGGGTCGGGTACGGAGCGGGCGCGGGCCGTGTGCAGGCCCGCCGCGCGTGCCCGCTGCTTCATCAGACGCTTGTCCCGGGTGGCCAGGACGACGGAGCTCGCGGGCTGGTCCGCGGCGAGCAGGTGCGCCAGGTACGCCGCCGCGTACTGGCTGAACTCGTTGGCGGACATGACCTTGTCGATGCCGACGCCCTCGCTGACGAGGTCGGCGGCGACGGCGCTGAGCTCCTCCAGCGCGTCGAAGGAGGAGACGTAGTACACCTTCCGGCAGCGCGCCAGGGCGTCGGGGGCGAGGCCCTGCGGGGTCCGCTCGTGCACGACGTAGAGGTCGACGTCGTCGCGGTCGAGCACGGGGGCCGCCCAGTAGGGGCTGTACCTCACCAACAGAACGTTCTTCGTCATGCTTTCGGTTCCTGTCCGGCCGGGGTCTTCTTCAGCTGGGTCCAGTAGGAGTCGAGGAGCGGCCCGAAGGCGATGTCCTCGCAGATGGAGCGGGCCGCGTTGACGCCACTGGCCGCGGCTCCGGTCCACATGAAGTACGGTCCGTCGCCGGATCCGTTGCCCGCGCACCAGACCCGGGGGTCCGAGGTCTGGCCGAGCGTCGTCGTGTCGATGCCGCCCTTCTCGTTCAGCTCCAGGCCGAGCTGGGGAACGAACCGGAGGTTGTGCTTCTTGACGCCGGGGATCAGGAGCGCGCCCGCGTCCACCTCCGCGCCCCCCTTGGTGTGCAGGGTGAGCGCGCCGTCCGTGCCCCGGGTGGCCGCGGTGACCTCGTCCACGAGCACGACCCCGCCCCGCTGCCGCAGCCGCTCGGCCATGGGGGTCCTCGCGGCCTCCCCGTCCGAGACGACGGCGGTCATGACCGTCGCGTACTGGAGGGACATCAGGGCCATGCCGATCGCTTCCAGACCGACGCCGACCGCGGCGAACGGCTTCCCGTCGTGCTCGTGGGTGTGGCAGAAGGGGCACTCGAAGACGTTCTTGCCCCAGACCCCCTCCGGCAGCCAGGAGGGCAGCTCGTCGATCGGGCCGGTGGCCAGCAGCAGACGGTCGGCCGTGTAACGGTCGCCGCCGCGGGTGACCACGGCCACGCCGAGGTCTCCGGACTCGGCTTCGAGCACCTCGTCCCAGACCAGCGTGACGCCGTACGTCCGGGCGGTCTCCTCCATCGTGCCGTAGAGCAGCGCGGGCGCGACGCCCTCGGCGTAGGGCACGTTGTGCACCGAGTCGACGCACGAGTTGCGCCGGTTCTCCGTCGACACCACCAGCACGCGCAGTTTGGCGCGGGCGAGCATGACGGACGCCGTCAGGCCCGCGGCGCCGGCACCGATGACGATCACGTCATAGGGGGGTCGGGACACGATTCTCCTTCTGTGGATTGCACGGGTTCTCCGGGTCGGCCCGGTCAGCCGTTCCGGAAGGCGGCGGCCTGCATGCGGAACAGGTCGGCGTACATGCCGCCCCGCGCCATCAGCCGGTCGTGGCTGCCCGTCTCGGCCACCGCGCCGCCGTCGACGACCACGATCAGGTCCGCCATCCGCACGGTGGAGAACCGGTGCGAGACCACGACCGTGACCGTTCCGCACCGCTCGGCGAGGGACTTCGCGAGGGCCATCTGCCGGCGGTAGACGACGTATTCGCTGCGGGGGTCGAGCGAGGCGGTCGGCTCGTCGATGACGCACAGCAGCGGCGCGGTCCGCATGTGGGCGCGGCTCAGGGCGACCCGCTGCCACTGGCCGGTCGACAGCTCCACGCCGTCGAACGTGCGGCCGAGCTGGGTGTCGAGGCCCTGGGGCAGCCCGGCGACGATCTCCTCCGCGTCCCCGTCGGCGAGGGCACGGGTCAGCCGATCGGGTTCGCCGGCCGCGGAGAGGTCTCCCACGCCGACCGACTCGCGCACCGGGAACTCGAACCGCGCGAAGTCCTGGAAGTTGGCGGTCGTCCGGGACCACCAGCGCGCGGCGGGGATGTCGCTCAGCCGGACGCCGTCGACGAGCACGGCGCCCTCGGTGGGCTCGTAGAACTTGGCGAGGAGTTTGACGATGCTGGTCTTGCCCGCGCCGTGCTCGCCCACGACGGCGACGGTCGAGCCGGCCGGCAGGTGGAGGTCCATGTCCTTGAGCACCCAGGTGTCCGTGCCCGGGTAGCGGAAGGACACCCCCTTCAGGGTGATGCCGTCGGTCAGCCGCTCCGGCACGCCGGCCTCGGTGTCGCCGGGACGCCGGTGCGCCGCGCGGTCCTCCAGCCACAGGAACGCGTCCAGCGCGCTCATGCCCTCGGTGGTGTGCTGCAAGGACCGTACGACGCCCTCGGCCTGTGCGCGCAGTGTCCCGGTGAGGGTCACGAGCAGCAGCACGTCACCCGGCTGCACCCGGCCGGAGGCCACGTCGTGGACGATCAGCAGCAGGGCGAGCGTGTACCCGAGGGAGAAGACCGCCCACCCGGTGATGCCGAGCCCGGCGGCCGTCCACTGGGCCCTGGCCTGCCGCCGGATGATCCGGTCCCAGGTCCGCCGTCCCCGCTCGACCAGCCGCGGCCGTGCCCCGGCGATCCTGACCTCCATGTTCGGGGTCGCCTCGGTGAGCAGGGTCTGGAGGTGCTCGGCCTGCCGGATGTCCTGGGCGCTCGCGACGGTCGCGTCGCGGACCACGTGCTGTCCGCGGCGCGGCAGCCACAGCGCTGGTACGAGCAGGAGGGCGAGGAAGAGCAGCACGGGCGCCGTCAGCGCCAGAACGGTGAGGACGACCAGCAGCCTGAGCAGCATCGTCACGCTGTCCAGGAGCACCCATCCGCAGCGGGCGATGACGTCTCCGCTGCCCCGCACCATGGCGATCCGGTCGGCGTACTCGGGGCGTTCGAGGTGCTCGATGTCGTCGAGGCCGACGATGAGGCCGAGGATCCGCTCGTCGAGTTCCGCGCCGATGGCCTCGTCGAGCAGGTTGATCACGTTGAGGCGCGCGGAGGCCCCGACGACGGTGACCGCGTAGCTGACGGCGGCGCCCGCCGTGGCGAACAGCGCCTCCCGCACCTGTTCGTGCAGCGCGCTCTGGATCAGCGTACGGAGGGTCAGCGCGAAGGCACCGGCGGCGAGCACGTCGGCCACCGCGAGGACGCCGAAGGCCACGACCCAGCCGCGGTACCGCTGCCACGAGATGCCGAACAGCCGGCGCAGCGCCTGTGCGCGGGTCACGGGGAGACCACCTCGCTGTCGCGCTCCGCCGTCCCGGGCGCGGCGCCGTCGTCGTCCTCGTCGGCGAACCGGGCGGCCTGGAGCCGGAACATCCGCGCGTAGGGGCCGTCGAGGGCCATGAGTGCGTCGTGCGTGCCCGTCTCGGTGATCCGGCCCCCGTCGAGGACGGCGATCCGGTCGGCCCGGCGCACGGTGGACAGGCGGTGCGAGATGAGCAGGACGCTGGTGTCGCCCGCGTGTTCCATGACCCGTGAGAAGACGTCGAGTTCGGCCCTGACGTCGAGGTGCGCGGTGGGCTCGTCGAGGACGAGCAGCCGGGCTCCGCACGCGACCGCGTACAGCGCGCGGGCCAGGGCGACGCGCTGCCACTGGCCTCCGGAGAGGTCGATGCCATCGGTGTATCCGCGGGCCAGGGGGGTGTCCCAGCCCCGGGGAGCGCGGGCGATCAGTTCGTCGATGCCGGCCCGGTGCGCGACGTCCTCCAGCAGCCCTTCCGGGGCGGCGATGCCGGGCGCGCCGAGGCGCACGTTCTCCCGCAGGGACATCTCGTAGCGGGTGAACTCCTGGAAGACCACGGTGATGTGGCGTTGCCGGGCCGCGGGGTCCAGCTCGGCCAGGGGCACTCCGTCGACGGTGATCCTGCCCGCCGAGGGCTGGTAGAGGCCCGCGAGCAGTTTGGTGAGCGTGGTCTTCCCCGCGCCGTTCACGCCGACGAGGGCCAGCAGTTCTCCCGGCCTGATCTCCAGGTCGAGACCGCCGAGCGTGGGGCGCGCGGCCCCCTCGTACCGGAAGTCCACGGCCTCGAAGCGCACCGCGGGCGGCGGGGCGATCCCGGTCTCCCGCGCGGTGACGGCGCCGTGGGACTCCCCCACGACGGTTCGGGGCACGTCGGGGGTGCCGTCGTCGGGCGCGGGCCGGTCGCCGTCGGGCGCCGGACGGTCTTCGTCGGGCGCAAGCCGGTCACGGAGCCGGTCGGCCGCGTGGAGTCCCGGCACTCCGGCGAACTCCACGCCATACGCCTCCGTGTCCCAGCGGCTGACCGCCAGCACACCCCAGAACGCCCCGAGATACACCGCGAGTTGTCCGGCGGTTATGTCTCCCCTGACCGCCGAGAGGGTGAGCCGCGCGAGCCCGGCCCCGGTGGCGAGCGCGAGGAGCAGGAACTGAAAGCGCAGGTTCAGCAGAAGGCGACGGCGGACGGACGACGTCCCGGACACCCGCTGGTCCGTCGCCTCCCGGTAGCGGCCGATCGTCCAGTCGGCGAGCCCGAAGACCCGCACCTCCTTGGCCGCCCAGGGCGCGGCGGCGACCTGGGTGAGGTAGTCCTCGCGGCGCCTGCCGGGTGCCCAACCCCGTACCACCGCGTGCTGTTTCATCCACTGGCGGCGGGTGGAGGTGCGCACGAACAGCGCGACCGCGAGCATGCCCAGAGCCAGGGGCCAGGAGTAGAAGGCGAGCACGCCGGCCGCGGCGCAGGCGCCCACCGTCCGGGTCGTGATCGTGAGCTGGCCGACCGCTCCGGTGCCCACGGTGTAGCCGACCCAGTGCGGCAGCCCCTTCATGATCGCCAAGGTGAGGTCGTCCTGGACGGCGGGCTCCTCCAGGCGTGCGATGCCCGCGGACCGGCTGGCCAGGTCGCCCACGCTCAGCCGCTGGTGCGCGTTGACCCGCTGGGCGGCGATGACGCGGAGGGCCGAGTGGAGGAACTCGAACGCCTGCGAGGCGAAGATCAGGGCACCGAGGGCCACGGTCAGCAGGGTGAGCGTGTCGCCGTCGTGCGGGTCGGACACGAGGTGGGAGACCAGGGCGCCCGTCATCAGGCCCGTGGCCGTGGGGAGCAGTGCCAGAGCGAGGTCCACGACGGTCAGGGCCGCGAAGGTCGGCAGGCCCGCCACGCGGAGCAGTCCGACAAGGCGCCAGAGGTCGCGCGTCCTGGCCAGGGCGGCACGGACCGCACCGCCTTGTCGCGTCACTCTCACCGGGCCGATGCCCCGAGGTCGTTCTGCAGGTAGACGCGTCGCACCGGACCGTCGGCGAGGACGGGTCCGTAGGGCCGGAAACCGAACTTCTCGATGAGCCGCACGGTGTTCGTGAGGTCCGGGTTCGTCTCCGCCCGAATGGCCGTGGCCCCGGCGTCCCGTGCGGTTTCGATGGCACGGCGCACGCACCTCAGGCCGGTGAGTTCTCCGCCGGTGACCCGGTCGGGGAGCACGGCGAGGCGCTGCATGTGAATGGGCTTGTCCGTACCAGGAAAGAAGTCGGTTTCGATACTGAACGGCGGTTCCCAGGTCAAGGTGAACATGGCGACCGCGGCGCCCTCTTGCCGAAGAACGTGTACGGCTCCGGAAGACACCAGACCTTCGGTGCTCGCGCGATTGCGCCGCGGTACAGGAGTTCCGTACGTCGCTGCGATGAATGCGTCCGACGCGAGGAGCAGTTCATGTACTCCGTCGGCGTCGGACGCGATCGACCACCCATCGGGAATTTCGGCGTCGTGCCCTGTCATGCGCCTCAATATGGCGCACCGCCCCAGGGCTGTCCATGTTCGCCGAGCAGCGCGAACACCGCTCGAAGCGTTCGACTGCGGACCGGCCGCAGTCGAACTCCGGAACATCCATGAGTGGTGCCGAGTCACGGCGTATCGCCGTGAATTCCGGCTCTCTTTGCGGGTACTTGAGGAATTCTTTAGGCATGCGGCCGCCCGGACCGGACCGGCGTCCCGGGCGGCCGTCCGCACTCAGCGTCCGGACTCCGCGCGGTGCTCGCCGAGTTCGCCCTTGAGCTGTTCCGCGAACTCCTGCCATGCCCTCACGTTCGCCTCGGCGACCTGCAGAACGCTTTCCACGGAATGCGCCGGAATTCCGCTGACGATCTCCTTCCACTGCTCCCGTTCCGGCCTGTTGCTCAGCCAGCCCAGCAGCGTGCGCCCCACATTGCTGAACCGCAGGGACGGATCCTTGCGCAGTCTGCGCAGCGCGGCCGAGGACGACACGAGGCACTCCGCCGCCTCCGCCCGGACGCCGGCCGGACGGGACGCCTCCCCCTCGGGCAGGCCGCCCGCGCCGGCCCGGGGCCGCCGCTGACTGGAGGGCACCGGGTCCTGTCCGCGCCGCAGCCTGTCCCGCACGTCCATCACCGTGGACGGCGCCAGGCCGGCGGCTCTGGCGATCTCCCGCAGGGACGCGTCGGGGTTCTCCAGCAGCAGACGGGCCGCCAGTTCCCTTCTGGTGGCACTGCTCAAGGGGCGGGCCCGCCCGTCGCGGCCGGTTCTGGCGAGCTCTCCCTCCACCGCTCCGGCGAGCTCCCCCCGTATCCCTCTCACCGTCCGCGCCGACAGTCCGGCGACGGCAGCGATCGACCGGTCCGACCAGTCGGGGTGGTCGCCGACCATGCGTCTGGCCGCGGCCTTCCTGTCGTCGAGCGACAGGGGCAAGCCGTGCCTCACGTTCATCCTGACGGCGATGACGAAGGCGTCTTCCTCCGCACCGTCGAAGAACTGGACGTCAATGGTGTCGTCGCCCCGCAGCGCCGCGGCGCGCAGCCGGTGCATGCCGTCGATGACGCGCATGCTCGGCCGGTGGGCGACGATCGGAGGGAAATGGGCATCGGATTCGACGAGCAACTGGATGTGGTCCGCGCGTTCGCCGTCCAGACGGGGCGAATCCGCCGGTAAGAGCGAGCGAATGCTGACCTTCGTGATCGGATACTTCTCGAGCAAGGCGGCCTGATACCTGTCGACTTCACCGGATGTCACGGCTCGATCCCCCTGAGCAAGTGCGCTGATGATCGTGGGTTGATGCCGGTCGGCCGCGCCCGGAGGGGGTCGGTCCAGCTGGGACGTCGGCGTGTCCGGCGGTACGGAGCGGGCTGGGCCGATCCAGAAGGTCCCGACACACGTCACACCGCTGTGACCTGCACACTTACAAGATCAACCGCTTTCGGGGTCACCCCGTTCCGGCCCCTGGATCAGCAACGTAGATCACCAGTCGCCCGACCAACGAGCCCGCAATGAAGCTGCAATACATGCGCAATACAAGGAGTCTTGAAGCACGCCAAACCGGAACATGTCGCCCCGTGTCACCCTGTTCGCCGAACCGCCGTTCATGACAGCGGCCCCCTCCGCGATCCCGAACTCCCGTGCAAGGAGCGGGGTGTTCACGGAGAAGGCCGCGGCACTCCCCCTCAGGCCGCCCCGGCCTCGACCACGCTGAACGAACTGGGCGCGCCCAGCGGCGTCACGGACAGGACGGAGAGCCCGGCCCGGCCGCAGAGTTCCTCGAACTCGGCGCGCGTGCGCTCCCTGCCGCCCACGTTCACCAGCATGTTGAGGTCGCCGAGGTACGTGACGTCCGGCCCTTGCGGGTCCACCGTCTCGGGCAGGACCGGTTCCACGATCAGGACCCGTCCGCCGGGCGGGAGCGCCGCGCGACAGTGGCCGAGGAGGGTGACGCAGCGGTCGTCCGGCCAGTCGTGGATGATGCTCTTCATCAGGTAGAGGTCGGCGCCCTCGGGCACCGACCGGAAGAAGTCGCCCGCCACCAGCGAGCACCGACCGGCGAGCCCGTGCCGCTCCAGCGTCGCCGGAGCCTGGGCCAGGCCCTCCTCCGTGTCGTACACGAGGCCCGCCAGGTTCCGGTGCGCGCGGAGCACCGCGGACAGGAGCGTGCCGTCGCCGCCGCCGATGTCGGCGACCGTGCGGAACCTGCCGAAGTCGTAGCGCTCGGGCAGCACATCGGCGGCACCCCTGGTGCTCTGGCTCATCGCCCTGTTGAACTGTGCGGACCGCTCCGGACGCGCCTTGAGGTAGGAGAAGAAGTCCGTGCCGAAGACCGAGCCGAAGACCGTCTCGCCGGTCCGCACGGCGTCGTCCAGACCCTCCCATGCCCGCAGCATGGTCGGGTCGGCGAACAGGGCGGCCAGGTCCGCCATGGAGTCGGGGTGCCCCGGGTCGAGCAGCGCACCCTCGGGCGTCACCACGAAGGTGCCGGGGGCGGTCTCGTGTACCAGGCCGAGTCCCGCCAGGGCGCGCAACAGCCGTGTCATGCCCTGCACTTGGGTGCCCGCCTCCGCGGCCACCTCGGCGGCCGGGCGCTCCTTGTCGCCGAGCAGCTCGACCACCCGCAGCCGCTGGGCGGCGCGCACGGTCTGCACCGCCATGCCGCCGAAGAGCAGCCGAATCACCCGCATCCGCGCCTCGGCCTCCGCGGCCCCCGCCTCACGCGCGCCGGCGCGCACGGCCCCCGCTCCGGTCCCCGCCGCCTCGCTCGCCTTTCCGTTCGTCACAGCCGATCCCCTTCCGCTTCGGACGGTGCTCGGGCCGCCCACCCGGCGGACCGAGCAAGTTAGGCAAGCCTAACTTCGACCGCCCGGCCGCTCGGGAGCGACGGGACCCTTTCGGCCAACAGGGCATGCGCCCCGGGCATTCAGCTCCTGCGCCCCAGCACCAGCCATCTGGAGGGCAGTTCGATGCGCGTGCCGTCCTGGGTGAACTCCGTGGTGGTCAGTGGCAGTTCACCCGACGCGAGGACGGCGAGGCCGGCCGCGTCGATGTACGCCTCCACCGCCGTATCCACGACCTCGGCGGGCGTGAGCCCGTGGGCGAAGACCGGCGCCAGCTTCGGGGGCGGCCCGTCGGGGCTCTGCGCCAGGCCCATCAGGACGGGGCGCGCCGCCTGGGAGAGCTCGACGAGGAAGGCGCGGCCCCGGTCGCCGATCAGCGCGGCGATGCCGTCGAGCAGCGGCTGCCGGTCGTCGGGCTCGCACTGGTGCAGGACGCCCCGCATATAGACGTTGGCGTCGCCGACCTCCGCGTGCAGCTGCTCCATCTCGCCCTTCTCGACCGCGTCGACCTGCCGGAAGTCGGCCTGTCCCGCCGGGTCCGCGCGGCGGGCGTGGTCGACGGCGGCCGCGGACAGGTCGACGCCGAGGACGCGCGGGAAGCGGTCGGCGAGGAACCGCGTCTGCGTGCCGTTGCCGCAGCCGAGGTCGACGACGGGCAGACCGATGGCGGCCATGTGCGGCTCGAAGAGCGCGAGGTGGAGACCTGCGGTGAGGGCGGGCTCGGCGTCCCAGAAGACGGACCCCGGTTCGTCGGGAGCGTCCAGCCAGAAACTCTCCCACGCCTCCTTGTAACGACTCGTGACGCTCATGCCAGTGCTCCCCGGGGTGCGACGACAGCCGCCGAAGCCGACGACGACATCGGTGTATCGCGCGCCGGGCACGCGGACAAGCCACCGGGAGCATTCGGCGGCACGCCATTCCGCCCTTCGGGGCGCGGGGCCGCGGCCGCGACCCGCCCCTCGTCAGCGGCGGGGCAACGCCAGTTCGAACCACACGGTCTTTCCCGCGCCCGTCCGGCTCGTCCCCCACTCCTTCGCCAGGGTGCTCACCACGCGCAGCCCGCGCCCGAACTCGTCGCCGGGGCCCGCGCTGAGCAGCGTCGGCAGCGTCTGGTCGTCGTCCTCGACCTCGCACAGGAGCGTCCCCGAGCGGACCAGCCGCAGATCGACCCTGCCGCTGCGGGCGTGGCGTACGACATTGGTGACGAGCTCGCTGACGAGCAGCTCGGCGGTGTCGCCCAGGGCCTCCAGCGACCAGGCCCGCAGCTGTTCGCGGACCAGTTCGCGGGCCCGGCCCACCTCGCTGGGGTCGGGAACGAGCCGCCGGTGCGCGACGTCCTCGGGCGCGATGCCGTTGAGTCTGGCCATCAGGAGCGCCACGTCGTCCTTGCGCCCGCCGCGGGTGTTGAGGGCGCGGATGATCGTGTCGCAGGCGTCGTCCATCGAGGCGGCGGGGTGTGCGGCGGACTCGGTGAGCGTGGCGAGGCCGACGCCGATGTCCTCGCCGCGGACCTCGACGAGCCCGTCGGTGCACATCAGCAGCCGGTCGCCGGGCGCGACCCGCAGCAGGACCGATTCGAAGGGCACGCCGCCGACGCCGATGGGCGCGCCGGTGGGCAGGTCGAGCAGTTGGCTGCGGCCGTCCTCGGCGCGCACCAGGACGGGCGGGATGTGGCCCGCGTTGGCCAGGTGCAGCTCGCCGGCGATCGGGTCGTAGACCGCGTACAGGCAGGTCGCCAGGTAGTGCTCGCCCAGGCGCTGCGCGAGGTCGTCGAGGTTGCGCAGGAGCTGCTCGGGCGGCAGGTCGAGGGCGGCCATGGTCTGCACGGCGGTGCGCAACTGGCCCATCATCGCGGCGGAGTTGAGCCCGTGTCCCATGACGTCGCCGACGACGAGCGCGGTCCTCGCCCCGGGCAGCTTGACCGAGTCGAACCAGTCGCCGCCGACCCGGCCGAGCAGCGTGCCGGGCAGGTAGCGGGTGGCGATGTCGCAGCCGGACATCCGGGGCTGGATGTGCGGCAGCATGCTGTCCTGGAGGGTGTCGGCGACGCTCTCCTGATACGTGTACATGCGGGCGTTGTCGAGCACGAGGCCCGCGCGGGCGGCCAGTTCGGCGCCGGTGACGCGGTCCATGTCGTTGAAGACGGGCCGCTCCTGGTGGCGGAGCAGGATCATGAAGCCGAGCACCACGTTGCGCGCCTTGAGCGGGACGACGAGCATCGAGCGGTGATTGATCAGCGGGCGGATGTCCCGCTTCTCGAACTGGGAGGCGATGGCGTTGCCCATCTCCTCGGTGATGCGCGGCACGAGCACCGGCCGGCCCGAGGTCATGCACTGGAAGAACGGCGTGTGCGCGGGGAACGGCATGGACTCGCCGACCGGCACCACGTCGTCCCAGCGGCCCGGCTCGTCGGTGTGCTCGACGGCGACGCGGTGCCACAGGGTCGTCTCGTCCGGCGGGCCCTCGGGGAACCCCTCGCCGGCGACGACCTGTTCGCGCAGATACGTGCCGGCGACGTCCGTGAAGCGGGGCACGACCGCCCGGCTGACCTCGAGGACCGTCCGTGACAGGTCGAGCGAGGATCCGATCCGCCCGCTGACCTCGTTGAGGAACTCCAGGTGCTCGCGGACCGCAGCGTACTCCAGGTCCTCGGCCTCGTCGTTCGCGTCGGTCTCGCCGGGCGGGGTCGGCAGCCCCCGCGCCGCGGCCTCCGCGGCGCGCCGCCTGCGCTCCTTGCGCTCGACGCGGCGGGCCACGCCCCAGTCGGGCGTGACGGGCACCCGGTCGTGCCTGCTGAACTCCAGGACCGGATAGCCCAGTTCGAGGACCTGGGCGACGATGCGGGAGCTCTCGCCGACACTCATGCTCGGCAGGATCTCCGGGAGCCGGGCCGCGAGCTCCTCCGCGCCGGGGAAGTCCGTGTGCAGGGCGAAGGCGGGCACGATCCGCTCGACCTGATCGGCCTGTTCGCCCTCCTCCTGCTCCTGCCCCGGCTCCTCGGCCGGGGTCAGCCGCGCGGCGTCGGCGGCGAGCACGAGCAGCCGCTCCGGTCCCGGCCCGACCAGCGGATACGCCCACCAGAGGACGTCGACGCGGCCGCTCTCACGGCTCTGCCCCGGCCCCGTCAGCCGGGCGCGACCGGCGGCCGGGTAGCAGATGCGGCCGTCGAGGGAGGTCTCCAGGTCGGGGCCGAGTCCGTCGTACGCCCCGTAGGGCTCGCGGTCCTCGGGGATCGCGCCGTGCACCGGGAGCAGATCGCCCACGGGACGGCCGACGGCGGCCTCCTTGTCCTCTCCGAAGAGACGGCGTGCCCCGACGCTCCAGTGCGAGACGAGGCCCGCGCCGTCGACGACCACCACGGCCAGGGGAATGCGCCCGGCCGCGGCACTCTGCGTCACCGGCCCGCCCGGAGTGCCTCGTTCCATGGCCCTGCTCCTTCCCACGGCAGCGCAAGATCTGGGCCGCCACCAACCCACGTTACGACCGCGGCCGGTCGCTGTGCGGGGCAATGCGTGAAATTGGCATCGGGCCGGGGTACCGGCGCACGCCCCCTCCCTGACGGAGTCTCAGTCCTCGTGCCCGAGCTGAAGATCCCGCTCGGTGCGGCCGCCGCCCGCGACCTGGAGGACCGTGGCGACCGGCGGGTAGCCCGCGGCGATGACCGTGTACTCGCCGGACGACAGGTCGACGAAGCGGAACGTGCCGTCCGTCCCGGTGGTCAGGGTGTCCACGACGTTGCCCGCCGCGTCGAGCAGCGTCACGCGCGCGTCCTCCACGGGCCGCCCGCCGCTGGCCCGCACGGTGCCCCGCAGCACGGCGCCGCCCGCGAGCTCCACGTCCTGGCGGGTCTCGCGCGAGGCCTGCACGCTGACGGGCAGCGCGGCGGGCCGGTAGGCGGGGGCGCTCGCCGCGAGCGTGTACTCGCCGGCCACCAGCTCCGAGATGACGTAGCCGCCCTCGCGCCCGCTGCGGGTGGTGGCGACGACCTCGCCGCGGACGTCGGTGAGGGTGACGGCGGCGTCCCTGACGGGCGTCCCGTCGGCGGTCAGGACGGCGCCCGCGAGGCGTCCGGCACCGCCGAGGACCACGTCGAGGTCGACGGGCCGCTCGCCGACGGTGACGGTGACGGCCTGCGGCTGGTGCCCGCCGGCGGCGGCGATCAGCACGAACGAGCCGGCGCCCGGCGTGGCCAGGGCGTACCGCCCGTCGTCGCCGCTCGCGCCGCGCCCGATCTGCTGTCCGGCCACGTCGATGAGGGTGAGGGCGGCGCGGGGCACCACGGTGCCGTCGGGGTGCTGCACGGTGCCGCAGACGGGGACCCCGGCGGCGTACGTCGCCGTACGGGCCTGGGGCACCGGCGCGGGCTCGGCGGTGGGTGCGTTGTGGGAGGCGGCGCTGGACAACAGGGGGGTCTCCTTGAGGAAGAAGGCGAGCAGCGTGCCGACGACGAGCACCGGCACCAGGTAGAGGAAGATCCGCGGCATCGCGTCGGCATAGGCCTGGATGTAGCCGTCGCGCAGCGGCGCGGGCAGCGTGTGGACGAGCTGCGGGGTGATGGACTCCGGGTCGGGCAGCGAGCCATTCGCGGCCGCGCCGGCGGGGAGCCGGTCCTTGAGGGCGTCGGCGAGCCGGTCCGCGAGCAGCGTGCCGAAGATCGCGGCGCCCACGCTGCCGCCGATCTGCCGGAAGTAGTTGTGCGCGCTGGTGGCGGTGCCCAGGTCGGAGGAGCGGACCGCGTTCTGCACGGCGAGGATCAGGACGGGCATGACCAGGCCGATGCCCGCGCCCAGGACGCCCATCCAGACGCTGTACTGCCAGCGGGGCGTGTCGACCTCCAGACGCGAGAGCAGCCACATGCCGGCGACGGACAGGACCCCGCCGAGGATCGGGTAGACGCGATAGCGCCCGGTGTGGCTGATCAGCTGGCCGGAGATGACGGACGCGCCGACGACGCCGCCCATCATCGGCAGCATGAGGAGGCCGGACTCGGTGGCGCTCGCGCCGTCGACCATCTGCAGGAAGGTCGGCAGATAACTGGCCGCTCCGAAGAGGGCGACTCCGGTGACCACGCCTACGAGAGCGGTGATGTTGAAGACCGGATCACGGAAGAGCCGCAGCGGGATGATCGGTTCTGCCGCGTACTTCTCGGCGACGAGGAAGAGCACACTGGCGACGACGGCACCGGCGCCGAGCCCCAGGATGACGCGGTCGTCCCACGCGTACTCGATGCCGCCCCAGCTGGTCAGGAGCACCAGGCAGGTGGACGCGGCGGCGAGCAGCAGCGCGCCGAGCACGTCGAGCCGGGCCCTGGTGGCGGGCTTGGGCAGCTTGAGGACGAGCGTGACGACGAGCAGGGTGACGATCCCGAACGGCACGTTGAAGTAGAAGCACCAGCGCCAGGACGCGTGGTCGGTGAAGAAGCCGCCGAGCAGCGGTCCCGCGACCGACGCGAGGCCGAACGAGGCGCCGATCAGGCCCATGTAGCGGCCGCGTTCCCGGGGCGGCACGATGTCCGCGATGATCGCCTGTACGCCGATCATGAGGCCGCCCGCGCCGACGCCCTGGATCGCGCGGAAGGCGATGAGCTGGTCCATCGTCCGCGACCAGCCGGCGAGCGCCGAGCCGATGATGAAGACGACGATCGCGAACTGGAAGACGCCCTTGCGTCCGAAGAGGTCGCCGAGCTTGCCGTAGATGGGCAGGCCGACGGTGGAGGTCAGCAGATAGGCCGTGATCGCCCAGGACATCTTGTCCAGGCCGTGCAGCTCACCGACGATCTTCGGGAGCGCGGTGGCGACGATCATCTGCTCCAGGGCGGCGAGCAGCAGGGCGAGCATGAGCCCGACGAACACCATCCGGACGCGGCCGGGGCTGAGCCCCTCCAGCGTCGGCTCCGGGGGTGGCGGCGGCGTCCGGCCCGCCCCACGGTCCCCGGGCGCCGGCGGCGCCTCGGCCGCCGCGCCGTCCTGCTCGGCGACCTTCACCAGCGTCGTCCCGCCCACGTACTGCTCCCCTCGTCGCGCCTGCGGCCGCCCATTTCTCGCATTACGCGACAACTGCGAGCAAGCGCGACGAGGTGTGTCCACAGCGGCCTTGTACGGCGTAAGTGCCGGTCGGAGCGCTGGGGCGCACATCGGAGCCGAGCAGAAAACCACTCGAAACGGTGAGCGTGACAACAACCCTGATGGGCTACACGGGAGTTGGCAGGCCGAGGGGCCGGCCTACCGCGTCCGGCGGGGCTACTTCTCCAGCTCGGCGGCGAGCCTGCCGAGGACGGCGTCGTAGATCCGCCCGAGGCCCTTGGGCGCGAACGTCTTCTCGAAGAAGCCGCCGATGCCGCCCGCGCCGTTCCACACGGTGGTGACGACCACGCGGGACTGCCCCTCCCCGGCCGGGGTCACGCGCCAGGTCGTGACCATCGAGGAGTTGCGGTCCTTCTCGACCAGTTCGCCGTCGGTGGGCTCACTGACCTCGAGCAGGCAGTCGCGGATGCGCTTGCTGGTGGCCTGCAGCTTCCAGTGGACGAGGGTGCCCTCGCCGTCGCCGCCCTCCCGCACCTCGTACTCGCTGAAGTGCTCCGAAAGGAGCTTCTCGCGCGTGCCGTTGTAGTCGGCCAGCGCGTCGAAGACGTCGTCAGGCTGTGCCGCGATGATCCGCTCCGTGGTCGCCTCGACCTGCGCCATTGCACTTCCTCCAGCACTTGGTAACTCGGGGGTTCACGGAAAGCCAACCACCAGGCATACCGGCCGCCCAAATCGGGTCCCCGGCGAAGGCGCGCGCACCGGCGGGCTCACCCGGGCAGCAGGCGCAGCGAGACCCAGAGCGCGAGGGTCGAGAGAAGCAGGGCGGCGGGGGTGGTGAGCAGTCCCAGGCGGGTGAACTCCCGCAGGTCGACGTCGTGTTCGTGCTGGTGGGCGATGCGGCGCCACAGGAGCGTCGCGAGGGATCCCGCGTAGGTGAGGTTGGGGCCGATGTTCACGCCGAGCAGCACCGCGAGGACGGCGCCGGGGCCGGAGGGCGCGGCCAGCGGGACCAGGGCGAGCACGGCGGGCAGGTTGTTGATCAGGTTGGCGAGCAGCGCGGCGACGGCGGCGGTGCCGAGGAGCGCGGGCAGGGCCGTGCCGTCCGGCAGGACCCGCCCCAGGGCGTCGCCGAGGCCGTTGTCGACGACGGCCCTGACGACGACGCCGAGGGCGAGGACGAAGGCGAGGAACGGCAGCGAGGCCGAGCGCAGGATCGCCACGGGGGTGGTGCGGCGGCGCGCGAGGGCGCGCACGGCGAGCACGCCCGCCCCCGCAGCGGCCGCCCAGGCCGGATCGATGCCGACGGCGGAGGCCACCGCGAACCCGGCGAGCGTGGCGGCGACGGTCACCAGCGCGAACAGCGGCATCCGGGGCGGCTCGGCGGCGTCGGCGCCCTCGGCGGGCGCGTCCAGGTCGGCGGCGAAGAACCGCCGGAAGACGGCGTACTCGACCGCGACGGCGACCAGCCAGGGCAGCGTCATGAGCAGCGCGAAGCGCGTGAAGCTCAGCCCGGTCGCGGTGAACGCGAGGAGGTTCGTGAGGTTGGAGACCGGCAGCAGCAGGGACGCGGTGTTGGACAGGTGGGCGGCGGCGTAGACGTGCGGCTTGGGGCGGGCGCCCATGCGGGCTGCGGTGGCGAAGACGACCGGGGTCAGCAGGACCACGGTGGCGTCCAGGCTGAGCGCCGCGGTGATCACCGAGGCGAGTCCGAACACGGCGGTGAGCAGCCGCCGCGGCCGCCCGGCGGCCCACCGCGCCATCCAGGCGCCGCAGGCCCGGAAGAGCCCCTCGTCCGCGCAGAGCTTGGCGAGCACCAGGACGGCGGCGAGGAACCCGATCACGGGTCCGAGCCGTGCGGCCTCGTCGCGCACGTCGTCGAGCGGGATCGCCCCGGACACGATCACGACACCGGCGGCCGGTACGGCGAAGGCGGCCTCGGGCCAGCGGAAGGGACGGACGACGGCGCAGACCAGGACCACGATCAGGGCGCCGACGGACAGGGACTCGACGAGCATCCTCAGATCATGCATCGCGCACGGGCACCGCCGGGCGGCGGGCCGGGGTTGTGGCGTGGGTGGGGGCGAGCGCCGACGGCGGCCTCAAGCCTCCGCGAGCGCCGACGCCGGCCTCAGGCCCCCGCGAGCGGGATGACGGTGCGGTACGTGCCGCCGGGCGTCCGGCGGGGCGGTGCGTCGGCGCACCGGACGGTGACGTTGCCGAGTCCCTGTTCAGCGAGCTGGCGGGTCGGCTCCTCGCGCACGGCCCGCCACACGCGCTCGGGCTCGGCGCCCGCGGCCGGGAGCAGCCGTACCCGCAGCGTCGCCGGGGCGGTCCGCTCGGCCTGGAACACCTCGATCCCGGGCCGTCTCCCTGTTCTCGGGTATCCAGTCGCACGATCAAGGGAACATGTGTTCTATTCTGTGGCCAGAGCTACCGAGGAGGCGTCATGCGCTGGGAGAACCTCTCCGACGGGCCGCGCCAGGCGACCGCCGACGCCGCCCTGTTCGGCGCGGACGCGGTGCGCACGAGAACGTTCGACACCCCCGAGTTCCGGGGGATCACCTTCCACGAGATCCGGGCCAGGTCGATCGTGAACCGTGTGCCGGGCGCGTCCCGCATGCCGTTCGAATGGACGGTCAACCCCTACCGGGGCTGCACGCACGCGTGCGTCTACTGTTTCGCGCGCAAGACGCACAGCTACCTCGACCTGGACACCGGCCTCGGCTTCGACAGCCAGATCGTCGTCAAGGTCAACGCGGCCGAGGTGCTGCGGCGCCAGCTCGCCTCGCCCCGCTGGCACGGCGACCACATCGCCATGGGCACGAACGTGGACTGCTACCAGCGCGCGGAGGGCCGCTACCGCCTGATGCCGGGGATCATCGGGGCGCTGCGCGACCGCGGCAACCCCTTCTCGATCCTGACCAAGGGCACGCTGATCCTGCGCGACCTCGACCTGCTGCGCCAGGCGGCCGCGGTGACCGACGTGGGGATCTCCGTGTCCGTCGGCTTCACCGACCACGAGCTGTGGCGCACGGTCGAACCGGGCACGCCCGCCCCCGAGCGCCGGCTGGACGTCGTGCGCACCCTGACCGAGCACGGCATCGGCTGCGGTGTCCTGATGGCGCCGGTCATCCCCTTCCTCGGCGACCGCCCCGACCAGCTGCGCGCCACGGTGCGGGCCATCGCCGCGTCGGGCGCGACCTCCGTGACACCGCTCGTGCTGCATCTGCGGCCCGGGGCCCGCGAGTGGTTCATGTCCTGGCTCGGCCACCACCATCCCCACCTCGTACGCCGCTACGAGCGGTTGTACGCGGAGGGGGCCTACGCCCCGAAGTGGTACCAGCGGCGCGTCACCCGTCAGGTGCACGAGCTGGCCGAGGAGTTCGGCATGGGCCCCACGCGCGCGGGTGCCGCGCGGCGGATCCGCGCACCCGAGGAGCCGGCCCCCTCCCCGGCCGGTCCCACCCAGCTCACACTGCTGTAGGCGGGCACTGTCAGCGGGATGGTCCACCATGGGGACATGAGCCGGCTCACGCACATCAGCGCCCCCGAGGGCGTCGCCCCCGCCACCGCCTACACGCACGTCGTGATGGGCACAGGGCGATTCATCGCCATTTCGGGGCAGTTGCCCCTGGACGAGGACGGCGAGCTGGTCGGCGAGGGCGACGCGGCGGCGCAGGCCCTGCGGGTCTTCGAGAATCTGCGGCGCTGCCTCGCGTCGGCGGGCGCGACCTTCGACGACGTCGTGAAGCTCACGTACTTCGTGACGGACATGGCGCACATGCCCGCGGTGCGCGCCGCGCGCGACGCCTTCCTCGACCCCGAGCGGCTCCCCGCGTCCTCCGCGGTGCAGGTGGCGTCGCTGATCGGCCCGCAGTTCCTGATGGAGATCGAGGCGTTCGCGGTAGTGGCCGAGTGATCCCCGGCCTCCGCGTACGGGCGATGACCGAGGCCGACTGCGCGTCCGTCGCCGAACTCCGCGTCCTCGGCTGGCAGTCGGCGTACGCCGGCCTGATGCCGCAGCCGTTCCTGGACGCACTCGGCGTCGAGGAGAGCGCGGCGTGGCAGCGCGAGCGGTTCGCGCGGGGCCCGGGGCGCACGGTGGACCTGGTCGCGGAGCGCGAGGGGCGGGCCGTCGGCTGGGTGAGCTTCGGTCCGTCGCGCGACGCCGACGTCCCGCCGGGCGAGGCGGAGTTGTACGCGCTGTACGCGCACCCCGAGCACTACTCCACGGGCGTGGGCCGGGCCCTGGTCCAGGAGTGCGTGGCGCGCTGCGCGGCTGCCGGGCACGGCCGGCTGCGTCTGTGGGTCGTCGAGGGCAACACACGCGCCCGCCGCTTCTACGACCGCGCGGGCTTCACGCCGGACGGCGCCCGCGCACCGGACGAGGTGGACGGCATGCCCGTACCGGAGATCCGCTGTGAACTCCCCCTGCGCTGACCGCCTCCTCGCGCCGGGCCCCCACGCGTCCCCCGCTCATTCCGGCAGCCGCGCCAGCGCCGCCGAGGCCGCCGCCGCCAGCCGGGGGTGGGCCCGCGCCGCCATCAGGACCTG
>NZ_LIRJ01000700.1 GCF_001419745.1 Streptomyces silaceus
GGTGGTGGGCCAGGGTGACGGCGACGCCGACGAGCCGGCCCCCGGAGCGGGCGAGCAGCACCTCGGCGTCGGGATGGGCCAGCTCCTCCGCGAGGGCCTTGGCGACCTGCTCGACGCGGATGTCGTGGGCGTCGGGGAAGTCCCCGCTGAGCGCGAAGAACGCGTGGTTCGCGGCGTACAGGGCGGTGACTTCGGTGAGCACGGAGCCGGGCAGGGCGCCGTCCACCGCCGTGAGCGGTTCGAGGATCATGCGCGGCAGGCTAGCCGGACGTCCGGGCCCCGGCCGCCGCGTCGCGGGACTGCCGCCACTCACCGAGCACCCCCCACAGCCAGGCGCCCGCCGCCCCGACGTAGCAGGCGAACCACCCCGAGAAGCCCGAGGTGACCGCCTCGTCGACGGCGAGGACGGTGAGGATCCCGGCCATCGCGACGTTGCGGTACAGCTTGTGCCGGGCGATCCGCTGCCGCTTGCGGGGCCCTTCGGCGAGCCGCATGGCGTACACCTCGACGTCGCCGAAGGCGTCCTCGGCCCGCTCGCCGCCCGGTCCCGCGAGATGCTGGCGGGCCTCCTGGACGTGGCCGCGCGCCTCCGCGGCCGTCATGGCGTGCCGCCCGCGCAGCAGCCCTTCGAGCCGCGTGAGCCACTGCTCGTCGCCGGCGTGGGGCCGCGGCGTGAACCAGCGGTCCAGGACGGCGTCGGGGAACAGATAGGCGCCGACGCTCCAGGCGACACAGGCCGCCATGAGGACCGGCACGGGCAGCCGGAACAATCGCTCTTCGGACGCCGTCGCGATGACGGCGGCCCCGCCCGCGACGGCGCAGGCGGCCCCCGCGAAGAAGCCCCGCATGCCCTGGAACCGGCCGGCCGCGCGGGCGACGAAGGCGAGGGTGCCGAGCGTCGCGACGACCACGACGGTCGCGCACCCGGCGACCGAGGTCCAGCTCCCCTCGACCCACAGCCCGTCCTGGATCCAGTACAGGACGCACAGGACGAACCCGATGAACCCGAACGTCCCGAGGGTGGCGGAGACCCGCTCGCCGGGCGTCAGGCCGTGCGTGTCGACCTTGGCGCGGCGCTCCTCGCTGATGCGCTCGGCGGCGACCGTGCGCGCGTACGCGGTGGCCGTGCCCAGCACTTCGGAGGCGGGCAGGTCCGCCTCCGTCACGACCTGGTGCGCCTCGGCGAGCACCTCGTCGGCGAGCCCGGCGGGCGCGTCGTGGTCGAGCACGAGCCGCACGCGGACCGCGTCCGCCCACTTCTCGTCCTCCTCGCGGGCCCACGCCGGCTCAGGCGTCTGTGTCTTGTCCATGCTCTTCCCCCTTGCCGAGGAGCGTGGCGACGGTCCGGGTGAAGTCACCCCACGCGGCCTGGTCACGCCGCAGCCTCGCCCGCCCCTCCTCGGTGATCCGGTAGTACTTGCGCCCCGGTCCGCCCTCGCCTGCGCCCCACTCGACCTCGACGGAGCCTTCCTCCTCGAGCCGGGTGAGGGCGGGGTAGAGCGTCGCGGCCTTCACGCCGTCGAGTCCCGCGTCGGCGAGGCGGCTGAGCAGGGCGTACCCGTAGCTCTTCGCCTCGGCGTCCAGGATCCCGAGCAGGCAGAGGGGCAGTGCGGCGCGGGTCCACGGGGTGTGAGCGTCGGCCACGGCGCCCTCTCTCTCGTCTCTGTCTGTTCTGCTCTGCGGACTATTCAAGTATTCATAATAGTCGGCGATCTGTAAATGTCCGATGGCCCGGGGGGAGGGGCTTCGGAGGGGCTTCGGA
>NZ_LIRJ01000701.1 GCF_001419745.1 Streptomyces silaceus
CCCCTCCCCCGCCGCCGCCCACGCGAGCCCGTGGCAGCACATCGCGGCGACCAGGATCTCGTCGACCTCGCTCGCGGCCTCTATCCCCCGGCACAGCGACGCGACGCCCGCCGCCCGGTCCCCCGCGAGCCACCGCACCAGGCCCTGCGCCATCAGCGTGGACCCGTAGATCTGCCGTTCCCCGCTGCCCTCCAGCAGTTCGAGCCCCTGCGCGCACAGCCGGAGCGCGCCCTCCGTGTCCCCGAGGACGGCCCGCAGCAGCGCCGCCTCGTACCCGAGGACCACAAGCCCCAGCAGGTTGTCGCACTCCGCCATCCGCTCCCGCACCGCCGCGAGAGCGTCGAGCCCGGCCGCGTCACCGCACAGCGCCGCGAGCCCGTGCGCGTACGCCTCCGCGAACTGCTCGACCTGCTCGTCGCCCGCCCGCGCCGCGGACTCCCGGGCCAGCGCCATCCGCTCGACGGCCGTCGCGAGATCCGCCGTCCACACGCCGATGACACCGGTCCCCAGCAGCCCCCACGCCCGCGCCGAGCAGTCCTCGGGCACCCGCTCCAGGCCCTTCTCGAACCAGTACCCGCCCTCGGACAGCGTCCCGGAGGCCCGCCAGTGCGGCCACAGCCGCGCCGCGAGGCGCAGCCCCTCCCGCGCCCGCCCCTCGGTCTCGTACGCGTACTCCAGCGCGGCCCGCAGGTCGGCGATCTCCGCGCGCACCGACCGGTGCAGCGCCGGCTGCTCGGCGCCGAGGAACCCGTCCTCGAAGCGGCGCCCCAGATCCCGGTAGTACGCGAAGTGCCGCGCCCGCAGCGCGGCACTCCCGTCGCCCTCGGCGGCGGCGAGCCGCTCGCTCCCGTACTCCCGGAGCGTGTCGAGCAGCCGGTAGCGGTTGCCCGACTCCCCGAGCCGCTGCACCACGGACTTGTCGACGAGCCCGATGAGCTGCTCCAGGACCTCCCCGACGGGCAACTCCTCGCCGCCGCAGACCTGTTCGGCCGCGGCCAGCTCGAAGGAGCCCGCGAACACGGAGAGCCGCGCCCACAGCAACTGCTCGGCGGGCGTGCACAGTTCGTGCGACCAGTCGATCGCCGTACGCAGCGTCTGGTGCCGCGACAGCGCGGTCCGCCGCCCTCCGGTGAGCACCTGGAACCGGTCGTCGAGCCGCGCCACCAGCTCCTCGACGGACACCGCGCGCAGCCGCACCGCGGCGAGTTCGAGCGCGAGCGGGATGCAGTCGAGGCGGTGGACCAGCGCGCGGAGCCGCTCGCGGTTCTCCTCGCGCGCCGCGAAGCCGGGCACCACGGCGGCGGCCCGCTGCGCGAACAGCTCCACGGCGTCGTCCGGCGCGAGCGGCGAGACGGGACAGCAGTGCTCGCCCGGCACGTCCAGCGGCTGCCGGCTGGTCGCCAGCACGCACACGTCCGCGGCCTCGCGCAGCAGGATGTCGGAGAGCATCGCGCACGCGTCGACGAGGTGCTCGCAGGTGTCCAGCACGATGAGCAGCCGCCGGCCCTGCAGATGCGCGACGACCGCGTCGAGCGGCGCCATCCCGGACTGCTCCGGCAGTTCGAGGACCGCGGCGAGCGTGGCCGGGATCAGCTCCGGGTCCCTGAGGGCGGACAGCTCGGCCAGCCACACCCCGTCGGGGAAGCGCTCGCCGAGTCCGGCCGCGGCCCGCAGCGCGGTGCGGCTCTTGCCGACGCCGCCCGGTCCGACGAGCGTGACGAGCCGCGCGTACGCGAACGCCGCCTGCACCTGCGCCAGTTCGTCCACACGGCCGACGAACGAGGTCAATTCGGCGGGCAGTTGCCCGCCCCGTCGCTGCCCGAAGCCGAAACCCATCGCGATACCGCCCCCGTCACGTCGTTCCGCAAGGCTCACCCCGCCGAGAATCTCACCTCAGCGTACGCAGAACGACGCGGAGCGTGAACGGAATCACCGCATCCGCGTCAGGCGGCGAGACGTTCCGCCGTGTCCACGGCCTCGGCGAGGCTGTCGACGACCGGCACCCCGGCGGCCTCCAGACTCACCCGGCTGTGCGACCCGCCGGTGTAGAGCACGGCGCGCGCGCCGACGTGCGCGGCGGCGCGCGCGTCGTCGACGGCGTCCCCGATCACGACGACGCGTTCGGCCGCGACGCCCTGGAGTTCGGCGAGGTGGCGCACCATCCGCTCGGCCTTGCCCGCGTGCGAGTCGTCGGTGCGGCCGTCGATGCGTACGAAGTGTTCCTGGATGCCGTGCCGGCGCACGATCGGCACGAGGTGCTCGTGCGGGGCCAGCGACAGGAGCGACTGCGTACGTCCCCCGGCCCGCCGCTCGGCCAGCAGCTCGGCGGCCCCTTCGGCCAGGCCGCAGGCGTCCACGCGCGCCCAGTAGTGCTTGTGGAAGGCGGTGTCCATGACCCGCCACTCGGCGTCGGTGGGCAGCCGCCCCATGAGCCGCTCGTAGAACAACGGGACCGGTACGCAGTACAGGTCCCGGTACCGCTCCAGCGTGATCGGTTCCATGCCGATCTCCGCGAAGGACGCGTTCGTGGCCTCGATCACCGCATGTATGTCATGCAGGAGCGTCCCGTTCCAGTCCCACACGATATGCGCCCCGCGCATCAACTTCCCCATACCGAAAACCTACCCTCCCCCACGCAC
>NZ_LIRJ01000702.1 GCF_001419745.1 Streptomyces silaceus
CGGCGAGGCGGGCCTCCAGGGCGGCGCGGCCGGTCGCGTAGTCGTGCTCGAGGGAGGCCACGTGCTGCTGCCACTGGCGGGAGTGGCTGACCTGGGTGGCCTGGACCTGCGCGGCGACGCGGCGCAGCTCCTGGCGCGTGCGCAGCAGCAGTCGCACGCAGAAGGTGGCGGCCGCGGTGGCACCGACTCCCGCGAGCACGAGGGATATTCGGGCCTCTTCCGGCCCGGCCACCGCGGCGGCGAGAGTGCCCGCGCCTAAGCCGAGCGGCAACAGCCACCAGGCGTGCCAGGCCCGGGGCTCCGGGGCCGCCGCCGGTGGCGGAGTGGCAAGTTCCATCTGCATCCTCAAACCAACGCGATCGAACGGGAGACAAGCACGAACTCAAGGCCGCACGGGACGGCAGCACGGCAGCGTGCGACGGATCGCACTCACGTCAACACGGCGCACCACGAGGGAGCTTATAGGGTTCAGGGGGATGTGGATCAAGCTGGTCCGGTACGCGCCAGGGGGCGGAAGCGATCTTTCCGGTCACGATCGTCCCACGTGTTCGTACAAGATCATCCACCCATTTCGGCCAAGATCATTTCTCCCACCCGACCAAGATCGTCGGACTCGTCAGGCGGGGGTCGCACGTCCCGTCCGACCGGGGTCGGACGGGGTCCCCGAGCCCTCCCCCCGCCCGGGTAACCTTCACGAGCGGCGGCGGAACAGCGTCGCCGGAGAGGTCACCGATGAGCCGTCAGGACGTGCGGGCGAAGGAAGCGCGGGAGAAGGCCGAGGGCGGCGCGCTCCGCTCCGTCGACCTGGCCCGTGCGGCCGGTGTGTCGACCCAGCAGATCCGCAACTACGCCGACGCGGGCATCCTGCCGCCCGCCCCGCGCTCCCCCGCCGGGTACCGCAGGTTCGGCGCCGGGCACCGCCGGGCCCTGCTCACCTACCGCGCCCTGCTCCGGGGCCACGGTCCCGCCGCCCAGGAGATCATGCGGGCCGTGCACGCCGGGGACGTGCCGCGGGCCC
>NZ_LIRJ01000703.1 GCF_001419745.1 Streptomyces silaceus
GGGCGGGGCGTCGTCGCGCTCTTCTCGACCGGCTCGCGCGCGTCCCCGAGTGGGGCTGGTCCCTGGCCGGTCTGCTGCCGGTCGGCGCCGCGTGGGGCGCCTTCGCCGCCGCGCTGGGCGCGCCCTTCACGACGGCCGCCCTCTGGATCGCGGCGAGCGGCGTGCTGCCCGCGCTGAACGTCGCGTACTGCCGACGGCGCGAGCAGCGCCTCGGCCGGCCCCTGCGCAAGGTCTGGATCCTGTCCGGGCTCGTCTCGCTCGCCCTGTGCGCCGCCCTCGTCGGCCTGGCCGTCGTGGCGACGGTGACGGGGCTCCTCAAGGAGTACGAGCCGCCCGCGCTCGCGCCGGAACAGGTGGCCGGCGTGTGGCGGAGCGGCGGCGGTGACGGGGGTGGTGACGGGGGTGGTGACGTGCGGTTCCGGTTGTACGCGGACCGGCGCGCGGAGGTGCCCGGCTGCCCCGGGACCGGGACCTGGACCATGGCGGAGGACGAGGTCCTGAAGCGGCCCGCGGTCGTGGTGGAGCCGGGCGGGGGCCCGGGCGCCGGGACGGACCCGGCCGCCGACGTCGACAGCGGCGGCTCCGTCGGCGACGTCGACGACATCGACGCCTGTGCCGACGCACAGGCCTGGATCGTGGGCGGCACCGGGGACGACCCCGAGCTCTTCGTGAGCGAGGGCGACCCGGACTCGCCCGACGTCAGGATCCTGCGCAGGACCCGCTGACCGCCAACCGCACTATCCGGAGCGGCTGCATCTCCCCGCAAGGGGCACGTTCGGGCCGTCGCGCGCTTCACCACGGGCCGGGGCGCGGGGACGTCAACGGCCCTCGTACGAAGGGGACCGGCGGGCCACGAAGCTCGCCACGCCCTCGTTCGCGTCCGCCGTGGTCATGTTGATCTCCTGGGCCGCCGCCTCGGCGGCGAAGGCCGTCGCGCGGTCCGACTCCAGGGAGGCGTTCACCAGCTGCTTGGTCATGGCGATGGCGCGGGTCGGACCGGCCGCGAGCCGCTCCGCCCACTCCCGGGCCGTCTTCTCCAGCTCGTCGGCGGGCACGACACGGTTGACGAGCCCGAGCCGCTCGGCGTCGGCGGCCGGCAGGGAGTCCCCGAAGAACATCAGCTCCTTGGCCCGTTGCGGCCCGACGAGCCGCGGCAGCAGATACGCGCCGCCGCCGTCCGGTACGAGCCCGCGCCGTACGAACACCTGGATGAACTTGGCCTGTTCGGCCGCGAGCACCAGATCGCACGCGAACGCCAGATGCGCGCCGATGCCCGCCGCGGTGCCGTTCACGGCGGCGATCACCGGCTTCTCGCAGTCGAGGACCGCGGCGATCAGCCGCTGCGCGCCCCTGCGGATGGTGCGGGCGACGTCACCCGCCACGCGCTCGCCCGTGGCGGGCGCGCCGCGCAGATCGGCGCCCGCGCAGAACCCCTTGCCGGTCGCGGTGATCACGACGGCCCGCACGGCGGGGTCGGCGGAGGCGTCGGCGAGCAGCGCGATGACGCGTTCGCGCTGGTCCCAGGTGACGGCGTTCATGGCCTCGGGGCGGTTGAGCGTGATCCACGAGACGGCGTTGTCAGTGGTGTGGAGTATCAATGAGTCGAGGGGATCGGAGGAGCCGGAGGGGTCGGGGGCTG
>NZ_LIRJ01000704.1 GCF_001419745.1 Streptomyces silaceus
GGGCACAGCCCACGGTGCAGGGTGGCGATGAAGGGGGCGCCAGCCCCGGCGTCGGCATCGTCCACTGGCCCGCGAAACCGTAGCCGAGCGCCCGCCTTCCGTGGGGGTGGGAGGCGGGCGCGCTCGTGGTGCTGGTCGGCCGGCGGGCCGGTCCTGACGGTGGGTCAGGCGGCGTTCTTGATGGCCGAGATGTCGAAGTTCAGCTTGATCTTGTCGGAGACGAGCACGCCACCGGTCTCCAGCGCCGCGTTCCAGGTGAGGCCCCACTCGGAGCGCAGGATCGTCGCCTTGCCCTCGAAGCCGACGCGCTCGTTGCCGAACGGGTCCTTGGCCGCGCCGTTGAACTCCAGGTCGATGGAGAGCGGCTTGGTGGTGCCGAGGATCGTCAGGTCGCCGGTGATGCGGTAGTCGTCGCCGCCCAGCGCCTCCGCCTCGGTGGAGCGGAAGGTCATCTCGGGGAACTCCTCGGTCTTGAAGAAGTCCGCGCTCTTCAGGTGACCGTCACGGTCGGCGTTGCCGGTGTCGATGCTGTCCATCTTGACGTCGATGGAGGCCGTCGAGGCCGAGGGGTCCGTGCCGTCCAGGTGCAGCGTGCCCGCGAAGTCGAGGAAGGAGCCCTTGACGTTCGTGACCATGGCGTGGCGGGCGACGAAGCCGATCGTCGTGTGCGCCGGGTCGATCGTGTAGTCACCGGTCAGCGCGGCGAGCTCCGGGTTGACCGCGGCGGAGGCGGCGGCCGGGGCGGCGGTGGTGTCGGTGTCGTTCTTGCGGCCGAAGAGACCCATGACGTGCTCCTTGGGGACGAGCTCCTACGGGGAGCTGCTGTTGAATGTTCAACGAGATTGAATGTAGCGCGATTCAGTTCAATGTTCAACCTCTAACGGAGTGTGCTCGCGTCGCTACTCAGTCTTGCTGCGCCCCGGCGATTCCGCGCGGCGTGGCGAGGGTGGCGGTCGATGGTGGGCCGTGGCGCCTTGTGGTGCCAGGTGGTGCCACGTGGCGTCGTGGTGGTGCCAATCTTTTTTCTGGATCTGCTTTGATGCCTCTGACCTGCGTAAATGTGAGTTCCGGTGAGCGTGGGGGGTGGATGTGGCGCGCGTGGCACTTGCTGTGGCGCCAGAGTGGTGCCACTATGGCGTCATGAACCTCACGCAGTACGTCGACCAGCTCCGGCAGGAGCTCGCGGTCGCCGCCGAAGCCGGCGGCGACCGCGAGCTCCT
>NZ_LIRJ01000705.1 GCF_001419745.1 Streptomyces silaceus
CGCTGCGGGCGGCGGGACGGCCGGGGAGCGCTGAAGCGCACCGGAGCCGGAGGCCCCCGTGGTCAGCGGGCCTCCCCCTCGACGACGTCCACGCGCCAGGCCGCGAGGCGCTCCGCCATCGGCCCCGTCCCGTCGAGCACACGGCGCGCGAAGGCGTCCCGTTCGTGCGCGAGGACGGCGGCCTCCCAGACGCAGGGCGCCAGCCCGGCCCGCCCCGGCCGGAGTTGGTCCGGCCGCCCCGCGGGGCCGACGAAGACGGCGAGGTCGGACATGTACCCCTCGATCCAGGTGTGCACGAGGACGTAGTCGCCGTCGCCGCCCGCGTGCACGATCAGCACGGCGAGGCCGAGCGAGCCGCGCGCCCGGCCGAGCTCCAGATGCGGCCGCGCGAGCCCGAGCGCGGTCGCCTCCTCCCGCTCCGTCACCGTCCGCCCCGGCACCTCGACCGCGTACACCTTCACGAGATGCCCGCCGGCCTCGCGGGTCCCCAACGCCCTTACGGCACGCGCGTGATGCTCCTCCGCGAGGCCGTTCAGCCGCTCCACGTCGACGGCTTCCGGCAGGTCGGGCCACACCTGCGGTCGCATGTCGCTGAGTTCGCTCATCGACCCATCATGCCGAGCCGTCCCCGCCGTCCGACGGCGGGGTCCAGGGGCGTGCCCCCCGCCACTTCCCCCCGTCATTCCCCTGTCCGTACCGACCAGGCCCCGGCCGCCACCACGAGCGCCATCGCCGCGCACTCGCGCGGCCCGAGCCGCTCCCCCAGCACCGCGAACCCGACTCCGGCCCCCACGGCGGGCCCGAGCGCCAGCAGGACGCCGAAGCCGCGCGCGCCGATGCGCCGCAGCGCCAGCAGATCCAGGGAGTACGGGATCAGCGACGAGAGCAGCGCGACCAGGACCCCGGTGCCGAGGACGTGCGGGTGCGCGGCGACGGACCGCCCGTCGGCCACCGCCGCCACCGGCACCAGCAGGCAGGCCCCGATCCCGAGGGCCACGGTGAGCCCGTCCCAGCCGGGGAAGAGCCGCCCCACCCGCTGGTTGAGGACCACGTACCCGGCCCGGCAGAGCGCCGCCGCCGCGCCCGCCGCGATGCCCGCGCCGGACAGCGCGCCGCCGGGCACGGCGAGCAGCAGCACCCCGGCGAGGGCGAGCAGCCCGGCCAGCAGGTGCGCGGCCCTGCGGGCGAGGAGGAGCGCGAGGGTGAGCGGGCCGAGGAGTTCGAGGGTGGCGGCGACACCCAGCGGGAGGTGCCGGATCGCCTGGAAGTACGCGGCGTTCATGCCCGCGAGGACGACACCGAGACCGGCCGCGGCCCACCACTGGTGCGCGGTGAGCCGGGTGAGGCGCGGCCGGACCAGTACCCACAGGACGAGCGCGGCGAAGCCGAGCCGCATCCCCGCGAGCGCGGTGGGCCCGACCTGCCCGTACGCACCTTTGGCGACGGCGGAACCGAGTTGCAGACTGACGATCTGCGCGAGCACGAACACGACGGCGCCCCGCGCCGCCACGCCACGTCGCCGTCCGCCTCCGCCCACCTCGGGGCCACGACCCCGTCCCCCTCCCGCCTCAGGGCCACCGCCTCGTACGCC
>NZ_LIRJ01000706.1 GCF_001419745.1 Streptomyces silaceus
CCCGTGCTGCCCGCCGCCCGCCCCCTGCCGACGGCCGAGCCCGTGCGGCGGCCGGGCGGCGCGGTGCTGCCCTGGCTGCGCGCCCACGCGTCGATCCTGCCGGTCCTCGTCGTGATCGCCCTGCTCGCGCTGCCGGTGCCCGCCGAGAGCACCTCGTCGGGCGGGAAGATCGCCGACGCGGTGTCCGCGCTGGTCGTCGGCCAGGCCGTCGTGCTGAGCGTGCGGTCCCGGCGGCGGCCGCTGACCCGGAGCGCCGCGGTGATCCTGGGACTTCCGGTCGTCGGCATCACCGTGGCCGCCTTCGGCGCCTCCTCCTCCGCGACCGGCGTGGCCGGTGCCGCGCGCTATCTCCAGATCTTCGTGCTGGTGCCCGCCGCGGTGCTGCTCCTGATCCGTGACGCGCGCCAGTTCCGCGTGGTCGCCTGGGCGTTCGTCGCGCTCGCGCTGTGGCAGGGCGTCCTCGGGGTGCACCAGTACCTCACCGGCACCGGCGCCTCGTACATGGGCGAGGACATCCGGGCCGTGGGCACGTTCGGCTCCACGGACGTCATGGGGATGGCCACGGTCGTGTCCTACGGCCTCGTGTGCGCCCTCGCGCTCGCCTTCCGCCCCGACGCGCCGCGCCAGCGGACGGCGGCGGCGGTGTGCGCGGCGCTGCTGACGGTGCCGCTGGCGCTGTCCTTCAGCCGCGGGGCGTGGATCGCCACGGTGGCGGCCTGCGTCGCGGTGCTGCTCCTTGCCGGGCTGCGCCGGGCGGGCCGGGTCCTGCTGGCCGGGGGCGCGGTCGCCGTGGTCCTGGTGGCGGGGTTCGGCGTGGGCTCCGCGATGCTCCAGGAGCGGCTCAGCAGCATCACCCAGGTCGCGGACGCGCCCGACCAGTCGGTCACCGACCGCTACACGATGTGGGCGGCCTCGATCGACATGTGGCGCGAACGGCCGGTGACCGGAGTGGGCCTGAAGGGCTTCCCCGAGTACCGCGACAGCCACGCCTCGCTGGCCCTGTCCTCCGGCAGCGACACGGCGGGCGCCGGTCACGGCTTCGTACGCCAGCCGCTGCTGTCGCCGCACAACATGTACCTGCTCGTGCTCGGCGAACAGGGCCTGCTCGGCCTGACCGCGCTGGCCGGCAGCTGGGCGGCCCTGCTGGTGTGCGCGGTGCGCCGTTGGCACCGCGTCCGCGTGCGGCGCGGGCGGGCCGGGGGCCCGGAGCTGGACTGCGCGCTGATGGCCTGCGGTCTGCTGATCTGGCAGCTCATCGACTTCGTGTACGCCGACATCGGCGGCCCCTCCACGGTCCTGATGGCGATCGCCTTCGGAGCTGCGGCCTGGTGGGCACTCGGCTCCCACCGCCCCCGAGAGGCAGGCCCACGATGACGACGGTGCCGCCGGGGGTGGCGTCGAACGGGGACACCCCGACCGGGGTGACCACGCAGACGGGTGGAGAGGCGGAGATCGCCTCGCGGACGGGCGGGCAGGCGGGGGTGGCTTCGGG
>NZ_LIRJ01000707.1 GCF_001419745.1 Streptomyces silaceus
GAGCCACCGCGCGACCGCGGCCATCCCCATTCGCTGCCGCAACCACTCAATTCACGTAAGCGAAGCCCCCGCGCCTGCGCCCGCAGCCAAGCCGGGCGCCCGTACCCGCCCCCTGCCCCTGTCGCCGCCCCGGAACAGCACAAAGCCCCGGCCGCAAAAGCGACCGGGGCCTGTGAAGTGACTGCTGATACTCACGAACCCGTGGGCACGGAGTCAGTCGCCTCCGTCCACAGATCCTGCTCGGCGCGATCCGCCTGGATCTGGCGGTACACGAGGAGCCCGCCGATGGCGGCCAGTGCGACCAGGAGAAGCTTCTTCACCGCGCGACCTCGTCTTTCCTTGACGTAGGGGACTTCTGGCGCCCGACTATACACACCGATCGATATCGATCGGTGACCTGGATCCACCCCAACTCCCGGCCCCCGCACAGCAGTCGAATCGGACCTGGGCACTCCGCCCCCGATCCCGTCCACTGTGATTTTCGCCGCTCTTGCCCCTTTCTCGGGCCTCTTGGGGCCATCCGGGTGGTGTTCATCTGAACATCGACGCGCCACGAGCGTCGGTCCACCACTCTCGGCCCCGCATACACATCATGAGGAAAGTACGCAAATCGCCCAACCTGAATTGAGGGGCCATGACCGGCACCAAGGCCAAGAACCTGTGGACCACGATCGTCACCGCCTTCCTCGCGCTGTTCGCCGCGCTGGGGCTCACCACGACGGCCACCGCGGCCACGGCGGTACAGGAGACCACGAACGCACGCCACGCCACGGCGAGCGCGCCCGCGCCGGCCACGGCCCTCTGGTCGGCCGCGTACGAACGGTCCCTGCCCCCGACGATGAAGCAGCGCATCTGCGCCGAGGCCCACGGTTCATCGCCCAGCTGCCGGCACCTGCCCCCGACGGACTCCGAAGCCGAGACCGAGACCGACGCCCAAGAGCCCGGCCTCGCCGCGGAGCCGTAATCCGGCCCGCCCGGCTGACCGGGCCCCTCTGGCCGGCCCGGACAGGGCCCACGCCCTCCCAAGCCACAGAAGACTCCCAGCCACCGCCCGGGCCGGGGGTCTTCCGCTGCCCCCGCCGCCGTCACCGTCACGGCCCACCGGCCACTCCCGGCCCGGGCGGTGGCTGGGAGTCTTCTGTGGC
>NZ_LIRJ01000708.1 GCF_001419745.1 Streptomyces silaceus
GGTCAACCGATCGGTTGACCCCCGGGTGGGCCCGACGGGTCACAATGAGGACGTCTGCCCAGTTCAGCGACCACGTGACGGCAGTACGAGAGGGAGGCGCCCCCAGTGGACCCGCGTACCCCGGGCCCCGGCCTCCGCGCGTCGGACCCCGCATCGCGCACGTCGGACCGCGGTCTCCGCACCGCCTCGGACCCCGGCCCCCGCCTCGCGGACCCCGACGCCCGCTGGCTCGCGGCCGTCATGCACGCGACGTTCTATCTGCTCCTCGCGACGTCCCTGGCCCGCTTCCTGCTGCGCCACCCCGGCGGCGCGCGCGTCCCGTGGATCATCGCGCTCTCGGTGGTCCTCGCGGTCCTCTACGCCCTGCCGTTCCTGACCGGGGGTCCCCCGGCCACGCCGCTGGGCACCCCGCCGAGGAGACGCGCCACGCCCCGGCACCTCACCTGGCTCGCGCTGGTCGTCGCGGTCTGGCTGGTCCTCGTCGTCCTGGCGCCGAGCTTCGGCTGGTGCGCGGTGCCGCTCTTCTACACGGGCCTGCGGACGCTGCCGCCGCGCGCGGCCCTGGCGCTGGTGGCCGTCCTGACCGGCTGCGTGATCGCGTCGCAGCTGCGGCTCGCGGGCCGCTACGACCCGGACCTGATCCTCGGGCCGCCCGCCGTCTCGGCGATCGCGACGGCGGTCTTCACCTACATGCGGCGCCAGGCGGCCCGCCAGCGCGACCTGATCGACGACCTGATCCGCACCCGCCGCGAACTCGCCGCCACCGAACGGCGCGAGGGCACGCTGGCCGAGCGCCAGCGGCTGTCCATGGAGATCCACGACACCCTCGCGCAGGGCCTGTCCAGCCAGCAGATGCTGCTCCAGGCGGCCGACCGGGTCTGGGACACCGACCCGGCGAAGGCCCGCGCCCACGTCCGCACCGCCGAGTCGATNNCGGAGGGCGCGCCGGTGCCGCTGCCGGACCGGGTCAGCTCGGCACTGCTCCGCATCGCGCAGGGCGCCCTGGCGAACGTACGCGAACACGCGGACGCGACCACGGCGGCGCTCACCCTCACGCTCCTCGACGACCAGGTGGTCCTCGACATCGCGGACGACGGCCGCGGCTTCACCCCGCCGTCCGCCGCCGGGGCGCCGGCGGGCGNNGCCGCCCAGCTGGGCGGCACACTGACGATCGAGTCGGCGCCGGGCGAAGGCGCGGTCCTGTCCGTAGCGATCCCCTTGGAGCCGCAGCCATGAACACCGCAGCGCCCCGCCCCGTCCGCCTGCTGGTCTGCGACGACCACGTCGTCGTCCGCGCGGGCCTGCTCGCCCTGCTCGGCAGCGCGCCGGACATCGAGGTGGTCGGGGAGGCGGGCACGGGCGAAGAGGCCGTGGCCCTCGCCGCGAAGCTGACACCGGACGTCGTCCTGATGGAC
>NZ_LIRJ01000709.1 GCF_001419745.1 Streptomyces silaceus
GCTCCACCGCCCGGATCAACCTGCGTCTCCCCGCCCACCTGAAGGCCCGCGTCGAGGAGGCCGCGAACCGCGACGGCCTCTCGGTCAACGCCTGGCTCGTCCGCGCGGTCTCCGCCTCGCTGGACCAGCCCGGCGGCCGGGCGCCCGCCCGCCGCGAGACGCGCCGGGAGGGCAGCGGCTTCACCGGGTGGGTGCGGTAGCCCCACCCGGAGGCCGCCCGCACACCGCCCGCGTACAGGAACTCACTTCTTCACCCACACCGAGCCGCCGGCCCCGCCAGCGGGGCGTTCGGACTCGCAGAGCCATGAGGACGGGACAGCCATGCCTTCTTACGACACCCCGAAGCCCATCACCGTCGACGTCAGCCTCTACGCAGGGCGCCTGCGGGTCGTCGCCGGCGACCGCGCCGACACCGTCGTCGAGGTGAGTCCCACCAGCGAGAGCCAGGAGCTGGACGTCCGCGCCGCCCAGCGCACCCACGTCGAGTTCTCCCACGGCAAGCTGCTGGTCCGGGGCCCCAAGGACCGTCTGCTGTTCAGCAGGAACAACCCGTCGGTCGACGTGGAGATCGCGCTCCCGGCCGGCTCCACGCTGTACGCCGCCACCACCGCGGTGCACCTCACCACCGAAGGCACCCTCGGCGACTGCGAGTTCAAGACCTCCGCGGGCGACGTCACGGTCGAGCGGGCGGCCCGCGTCAAGCTGGACACCGGCTTCGGCGAGGTCTCCCTGGGCCACGCGAGCGGTCCGGCCGACCTCGGCACCGGCTCCGGTGAGGTCCGCGTCGGCTCGGCCGCGGCGACCGTCGGGGTCAAGAGCTCCAACGGCGGCGTCCACCTCGGCGACATCGAGGGCGCCGTCACCGTGAAGGCGGCCAACGGCACCATCTCCGTCGACCGCGCCGCCGCCGACGTCACCCTCAAGACCTCCAACGGCGCGCTCGAGGTCGGCGAACTGGTGCGCGGCACGGCCGTCCTGGAGTCGGCCGCCGGCCGCATCGGGCTCGGCATCCGGCAGGGCACAGCCGCCTGGCTCGACGTACGGACGAAGTTCGGTGTCGTGGACCAGGAGCTGGAGGCCTCGGACGCGCCCGGCGAGCCCACGGACACCC
>NZ_LIRJ01000071.1 GCF_001419745.1 Streptomyces silaceus
CGAGCACCGGCCGGTGCTCGCGCGCGCCCGCGCCGTCTATCTCGGTGACGAGGAGGAGCGCTGGGAGGACCTGCTGCCGCAGGTGAAGCCGCACGCCCAGTACGTCGTTCAGGAGATCGAGCGCCTGACTCCGGGCCACTGAAGGGGCGTGCCACGGAGGGGAGTTGGGGCGGTGTGCGGCCCGCGGTCGCCGAGCACGTCCCCTTCGGCCCCGAGGCGCGGCCCTTTCGGCCGCAAGGTGTGTGCCCCCTTCGGCCGCAAGGCGTGGCCCCTTGACGCGAACCATTGACATCCGACGCACCCGCGGTGATGCTCCATGACGCCCGTGTTAACGATAACAACGGGCTGAGGCACGCCTGAGGGAGTCATCCATGTCAGGTAGTCGTCATCCTTCGCCGGGCGGTCCGGCCCTGTGGCCGAGTGGCCCGAAGTCCTCGGTGTCCCGCCGCGCCCTGCTCCTGGCCGCCGCTGCCGCGCCCCTCGCCACCGCGTGCGGCGCCGCGGAGGGGCAGCCTCCGGGCCGGGTCGCCGTCCTCGGCGACAGCGCGGCGTGGGAGAAACCGATGGCCGCCGCGGGCGCGGCGATGAAGTCGGTGGCGGCGCTGCGCCTGGTGCCCGAGGTCAACCCCTCCCTGGAGTCGTTCGAGCAGATCGTCAAGTCCTCGCTGCGGACCAGCAGGACACCGGACATGCTCAAGTATTGGTCCGGGTACCGTTTGCAGGACCTCGCCCGCACCGGCGGCATCGTCGACCTCACCCGCCAGTGGGACCGCGCCGCTGCCAAGGGCTGGGTCGACACCTCGCTCCGCGACGCGTTCACCTACCGCCGGCGTGTCTACGGCCTGCCGATGAACCTCGCGTACTGGGTCGTCCACTACAACCCCGAGGTCTTCCGCGAGCACCGGCTGCGCGCCCCGCGGACCTGGGCCGGATTCCTCGCCGCCTGTGCGCGCCTGAAGAAGGACGGCGTCACCCCGCTGCACGGCACGGCCGACGGGCGCTGGCCCTCCTTCATCTGGTTCCAGGAGATCCTCAGCCGCCAGGACCCGCGCTTCTACCAGAACCTGATGAACGGCCGCGAGCGCTACACCGACCCCCGCGCCGAACGCGCCCTGCGCACCATCGCGTCCTTCTTCGACAAGGACTGGTTCACGCCCATGGACATGAACCACAACGACGCGGCCGCCGCGATGCTCCACGGCAAGGTCGGCATGGTGCCCTGCGGCACCTGGCTCGGCTCCACCCTCGCGGCGGCGGGCGGCAGACCCGGCGAGAACGTCGGCGCGTTCGTGCTGCCCATGGCCGACTCCTCGGCCCGGCCCAGCGTCATCTTCGAGTCCAGCGCCCTCGTCGCCACCGTCAAGGGTCCCGACCGCGCCGAGGCGATCGAGGCGACCGGGAACTGGCTGCACCCCAAGGTCATGACGGCGTTCTCGCACACCCTCCAGGACGGCTGCCCCAACCCCGAGGTCGAGCCCGCGAACCCCGTGATCAAAGGACTCGCCAAGCAGGTGCGCGGCGACAAGCTGTGGCTGCTCAACCGGTTCTGGGAGCAGGGCCCGCCCGAACTCGTCGAGGCGACCGTCGACGACCTCGCCGGATTCCTGCTGGACCCGTCGTCGTACCGCACGACGCTGCGGACCATGCAGGACCGCGCCGACGATGCGTGGAAGGTGTGGCGGGAGGCGGAGGAGACATGACCGGGACCGTGACCCCCGCGCCCGGCGCGGCGAAGCCCGCACGCGTCCGCCGCCGGGTGCCGATCCGCACCCCGCACCAGGCCGCGAAGGCGGGCAGCGGCAGGCTCGGCGGCCCCCTCGCCGCCCTGCCCTGGGCGCTGCCCGCCTTCGTGTTCGTCGGCGTCCTCCTCGTCTACCCCTTCTTCCGCGGCGTCTACGGCAGCTTCTTCGAGGACAACGGCTTCACCAGCAGCTTCACCGGGTTCGACAACTACGCGCGGCTCACCGACGACCCCGTCTTCGGCCGGTCCGTGCTCAACACCCTGATGTGGGTGGCGGGCACCCTGCTGCTGCCGGTGCTCGCCGGACTCCTCATCGCCGTGGCCACGCACCGGACGCGGTTCGGCGGCATCGCCCAGCTCGTCGTCGTGCTGCCGTTCGCGGTCTCGGGCGCCGCCACCGCCGTCCTGTGGAACTTCATGCTCACCTCCGACGGCGCGGTCAACCAGGTGCTGCGCGGCGTCGGCCTGGACGGGTGGACGCAGACCTGGCTCCTGGAGTGGCCGCAGAACACCCTCGCGATGATCGTCGCGAGCACCTGGCAGGCGACCGGCCTGAATGTGGTCCTCTTCGCGATCGGGCTGCGCGCCATCCCGCGCGAGACCGTCGAGGCCGCCGCACTGGACGGCGCGAGCGGCTGGCGCATGTTCCGGTACGTCACCCTGCCCCAGCTGCGCGCCGTGACCGTCGTGGTGGTCGGCATGGCCATCGTGAACAGCCTCAAGGCCTTCGACATGATCTGGATCCTCACCAAGGGCGGCCCGTCCCGCTCCTCGGAGACCCTCGCGCTGAGCATGTACCGCGAGACGTTCCGGCTGTTCCACGTGGGCTACGGCTCGGCGATCGCGCTCGTCCTCTCGGTGATCGTCGTCGCCTCGTCCTGGATGTATCTGCGCCGCCAGATGCCCGACACCGGCACGGCGAAGAGCTGAGGAGGCGAGTCGCATGGGGCGCGCGGTACGCAACGCGTTCGTCGCCGGATGCGTGGTGCTCTGGCTGGTCCCGCTCTACCTGCTGATCGTCAACGCCCTGACCCCGGCGGCCGAGTACGCGGGCAGGCCCGAGTGGAGGGTCCAGGGCTTCGCTCTGTGGGACAACGTGAAGACGGCCTGGGACGTCGCGGGCATCGGCGAGAGCTTCCAGGCCTCGCTGCTCTACGCCGTCGTCTGCGGACTCGTCGCCGTCCTGGTCGCGGCGATGGCGGCCTTCGCGGTCGTCGTCCTGCCCATCCCGAAACCCGCGTTCTGGTTCTGGCTCATCTACTCCGGCACGCTCTTCCCGCTCCAGATGTTCCTCGCCCCGCTCTTCGGCCTGTACGCGGACGCCGACCTGTACGACACCCGGCTCGGCCTGATGCTCGTCTACACCGCGTGGGCGGTGCCCTTCGCCTTCTTCCTGATCCGAAATCAGATGACGCAGATGTCACCGGAGCTGACGGAGGCCGCGCTGATCGACGGCGCATCCTTCCAACGGATCTTCTGGCGCATCCATGTGCCGCTGATGAAGGCGGGCCTCGGCGCGGCCTTCATCTTCCAGTTCACGGCCGTCTGGAACGACCTGCTGCTCGGCATCACCCTCAGCCGCAGCCCCGACGTCCAGCCGGTCATGGCCGCCCTGACCACCCTCAACAACGCCTACGCCTCGTCCGGACCGCCCGTCATCCTGGCCGGCGCGCTCATCGTGTCCGTGCCGACGCTCCTCCTCTTCCTGGTGTTCCGCGGCCTGTTCCTGCGCGGCATCACCGCGTCCGCCCGCTGACCGACCCCACCGCATCCGCCCGCCGACCCGACCCCACCGCCTTCCCCGGGAGCGATCCGCATGACGACACGGGCACTGGTCCGCACCACCGACTGGGACAACGACCGGATACGCGACAGCCTGCGGTCCAGTGTGGTGAGCGCGGAGGGCGGCCTGCCGGACGGCACCACGCTGCGCCTGACCGAGGAGCCCCTGCTGCGCCGCGCCGACGACGGCACGCTCCTGCAGTCGCTGCGCGTCGAACCCGTCAACGGCGCGGCGCTGCCCGAGGAGTTGAGCGTACGTACGGAGTCCGGCACCCCTCTGCGCTGCGAGCGCGTCGCCGGGCCCGGCCGCTCGGCGCGGCTCCTGCTGCCCGCCGTCGCCTCCGCCACCCGCGTCACCGTCGGCCGCCCCGGCGACCGGGACGGCATCGACGTACCCCTGACCCCGCAGCGTCAGTGGACCCTGCACCTCGTCCACCACTCCCACCTCGACATCGGGTACACCGACCCGCAGGGCCGTGTCCTCGCCGAGCACCTGTCGTTCCTCGACTCCTGTCTGGAGCTGACCCGCGCCACCGACGACTGGCCCGCCGAGTCGCGGTTCCGCTGGTGCGTCGAGTCGCTGTGGTCCTTCCGGCAGTGGGCGGACGCCCGCCCCGCCGAGCAGGTCCAGGAGCTGGTCCGCCGGGTCCGCGAGGGCCGCATCGAGCTGACCGCGCTGCCGTTCAACCTGCACACCGAGACCTGTTCCACCGACGAGCTGCACGAACTCCTGCGCCTGGCCCGCGAGGTGCGCGACGCGCACGGCGTCGACGTCACCTCCGCCATGCAGACCGACGTGCCCGGCGCGGTCGTCGGGCTCGTCGACGCGCTCGCGGCGGCCGGCGTGAAGTACCTGTCCGTGGCGCACAACTGGGCCGGACGTTCCGTGCCCCACCTGGTGGGCGGCGAGAAGCTGCCCCGCCTCTTCCGCTGGCGCGCCCCCAGCGGCAACAGCGTCCTCGTGTGGGTGACCGACACCCCCCACGGCCTCGCCTACATGGAAGGCCCCCTTCTCGGCTTCGACACCGCCTACGCCGACGTCGACGACCTGCTGCCCGCCTACCTGACGTCCCTGGCCACCCATCCCTACCCCTACCGCGGCGGCATCTTCGGCTGGGCGATGGACCACACCGAGGTCAAGCGCGAGCCCTACCCCTGGGACGTGCTCCACCTGCGCGTCCAGGGCACGTTCGGCGACAACGCGCCGCCGCGCCGCATCATCGCCGACACCGTCCGCCGCTGGAACGAGACCTGGGCCTACCCGCAGTTGCGGCTCTCGCGCAACGAGGACTTCTTCACCGACGCCGAGGCCAGGCTCGGCGGTGAGATCCGGACCTTCGAGGGCGACTGGACCGACTGGTGGGCCGACGGGGTCGGCTCAGGGGCGCGCCCGCTGTCCCTGGCCAGGACCGCCCAGTCCGTGGTCGCCGACGCCCAGACCATCGGCACGTTCGCCGCCCTCCTCGGCGCCACGGGGGCCGAGGACGACAGCGCGGACGCCGCCGGGGTCTACGAGGCGGTGTCGCTCTTCGACGAGCACACCTGGGGCGCCGGCGACCCGTGGACGCACGGCGACGAGGGCGGCCACTCCGGCGAGCACCAGTGGCACTGGAAGTACGGACAGGCCATGCGCGCCCACGACGACGGCGAGGCGCTGCTGGCCCGCGCGAGCGCCCGCCTCGGACAGCGGCTCGCGGCCTCGCCGGACGCGGCCGCGACGTACCACGTCGTCAACACCTGCTCCTGGACGCGTACCGACGTCGTCCGCGTCTTCCTGCCGGAGAGCACCGTGCCCCTGGAGCGGCGCGTGAGCGTCGTCGACGCCCGCTACGGGCGCCCGCTGGCCCACGAGGAACGGCCGCAGACCAACGACGACCACCGCGACGCCGGGCGTTTCCTGCTCGTCCGCGTCGACGACGTGCGGCCCGCGGGGACCGTGCGCCTGGACGTCGTCACCGAGGCCGACGACACCGGCCGGGACGGGCGCACCACGACCGTGAAGGCCGCCACCGGATGGAACCCGACCGGCGGCACCGAACGCGAGGACCCCGCCGAGTCCGCCGCCGCGGCGCTCGCCCACCCCGACCCGACGCTCGTGGAGAACGAGCACCTCGCCGTCCGCGTCGACCTCGCGCGTGCCTGCGTCGCCTCCGTCGTCGACAAACGGACCGGCCGCGAACTCGTGCGCGAGGACGCCATCGTCGGCTTCAACGGCTACGTCCACGACAGCTACACCACCGCGGGCGCCTTCAACCACAACTCCAGCCGCACCACGGCCTCCGACCGTCTCGAACACCTCGGTGCCCGCGCCGTGGCCCCGCCCGCCGCGCTCATCGCGCGGCGCTCCACCGCCACCGCCGAGTCGATCACGTACGAGACCCGCCCGGCCGGCGCCAACCGGCTGCGCACGACGCTCACCCTGCCGCACGGCGTGGCCCGCCTGGACATCGAGAACCGGCTCGACAAGGACGCCCGGCTGGGCAAGGAGAGCGCCTACTTCGCGTTCCCCTTCGCCTTCGACGACCCGGCCGTGCGCATGGAGGCCTCCGGCGGTGTCACCGGCAGCGGACTGCCCGTCGTTCCGGGCTCCGCGCTGCACATGCGGGCGGTGCGGCGCTGGGTGACGCTCCAGGAGGACGGCCTCGCGGTGGCCTGGTCCACCCAGGACGCGCCGCTCGTCCAGTTCGGCAACATCGCCCTGCCCTACGCGCCGTTCCCCAGGACGATGGCCCAGGACGAGCCCGCCACCGTCTTCTCCTGGATCCACAACAACCTCTGGGACACCAACTTCCCCAGCGAGCAGGGCTTCGAGTTCACCTTCCGTTACAGCCTGGCCAGCGGCTCCACCGCCGACGGCCTCGGTCCGGCGACGGCCGCGGCATGGAGTCGCCCGATGCGCGCCGTCCGGGCGAGGGGGATCCCGGGCGGCGCGGCGGACGGACACCGCTTCGCCGACCTCGGCGACCCACGGATCCGGCTCGTCGGCGCCACCGTGCCACGGACGGGACAGGTCCTGCTGCGGCTCCAGTCGTTCGCCGAGGAGCCCGTGGCCTGCCCCGTGCGCGCGCACTTCCCCTTCGCCGCCGCGCACCGCGCCGACTATCTCGGCACGCCGGGCGGTCAACTGGCTTGTGCGCAAGGTGAGGTGGCGGTCGACGTGCCCGCGCTCGGCACCGCGGCGGTCCTCTTCATCCGCCCCGACGCGTCCCCCTCCGCGGATCCCTTCGTACGTCCCTGAGAACCGCCCCCGTCCCTGACGACCGCCCCGACCCTTGGTCCCGTACGTCGTACGAAGGAGAACGTGTGTACCGGCTCGACCCCCGCTATGCCCCCGCGCCGGGGACCGTCCTCGCCACCGGCTGGCAGGCCGTCGCCGCGCAACTGCCCCACGGATCGGCGACCGTGGCCGTCGACGGGCCGCCGACGGTGGACTGGGACGCCCTCGCCGTACGGCTCACCGAGGAACTGGCCGCGCTCGGCACCACCGTGCGCACCCTCGACCTGCGCACCCACCACGCCCTGCCCACCGAGGTGCGCCGCCGCACCGAATCCGCCCGGGACACCGAGGACCCCTACTACTGCCGGCTCGCCGAGACCCCGCTGCGGGACCTCTTCGACGAACTGCCGCGCCCCGCCCCGCCGACGGGCCGCGAACTGCTGCTCGTCCACGGCCCCGGCGCAGCCCTCCTGCCGCACGACCTGCTCTGGTACGCCGACTTGCCCAAGCGGTACGCCGAGGCGGCCGTCGCCGCCGGAACCGGCCGCAACCTCGGACTGCCCGGCGAGAGGCCCGAGTTGCGGCGTCTCTTCTACGTCGACTGGCCCGTCCTCGACCGCCATCGCGACGCCCTCGCGCCCCGCGTCGACGGCTGGCTCGACGTCCAGGACGGCGACCGGCCGACCTATGTCGACGGCGACGGGCTGCGCGCCTCCCTCTCCTCGCTCGCCCGCCGCCCCGTGCGCACCTGCCCCTACTTCAACTCGACGCCCTGGGGCGGGCATTGGGCGCAGCGCAGGCTCGGCTTCGCCCCCGGCGCCCGCAACACGGCCCTCGGCTACGAACTCATCGCCCCCGAAGCGGGCGTCGTCATCGGCACCCACGCGGGACAGCGGGCCGAGATCCCGTTCCAGCTGCTGTGCGTCCTGCACGCCGATGACCTGCTCGGACCGGCCGTCAGCGCCCGCTTCGGCACGTCCTTCCCGATCCGCTTCGACTACCTCGACACCGTGGGCGGCGGCAACCTCTCGGTGCACTGCCACCCCAAAGAGCCGTACATGAAGGAGCGGTTCGGCTGGTCCTACACGCAGCACGAGACGTACTACATGGCCCTCGGCCGCCCGGACACCCGCGTCTTCCTCGGCCTGCGCGAGGACGCCGACCTGGACCGCTTCCGCAAGGAGATCGAGGAGGCCGCGCACGACGGGGTGCCCATGGACCCCGAGGACCACGTCATGACCTTCCCCGCCCACCAGGGCCGCCTCTTCATGATCCCGGCCGGCACCCCGCACGCCAGCGGCGCGGGCAACCTCGTCCTGGAGATCAGCGCCACCCCCTACCTCTACTCCCTGCGCTTCTACGACTGGCTGCGCCCCGACGCCGACGGCAGGCCCCGCCCGCTCCCGTACGAACACGGCCTCGCCAACCTGGAGACCGGCCGCCGCGGCGCCGCCGTCGCACGGGACCTCGTGCAGGAGCCGCGCACCCTGCGCGAGGGCGCGGGCTGGTACGAGGAACTCCTCGGCGCGCTCCCGGAGATGTTCTACGAGGTCAGGCGCCACACCCTGGAGACCGACGCCGTGGCCGACGACGACACCGAGGGCCGCTTCCACGTGCTCAACGTGGTCGCGGGCGAGGGCGTCATGCTGACCACGGGCGCGGGCGAGCGGCATCTCCTGTCGTACGCGGAGACGCTGACCGTGCCCGCGGCGGTCGGCCCCTACCGGCTCGCGGCGATCGGTGAAGGACCGGTCCGGGTCGTCAAGGCGCTGGTGCGGCGGGACCCGCCCGGCGAGCACGTATGAGGCCCGTCCTGGAGATCGGCGGCACCCATGTGACGGCGGCCCTCGCCGATCCCGCGACGGCGAGCGTGACGCGGCGGGTGCGCCGCCCGCTCGATGCGCGGGGAACGGCCGAGCAGATCCTCGGCGCCGTCGTCCGCTGCGCCGGCGAACTGGACGCCCCCGCCGGCCAGGCGTGGGGCGTCGCCGTGCCCGGTCCCTTCGACCACGCCGAGGGCATCGCCCGCTTCAGGGGCGTCGGCAAGTTCGACGACCTCTACGGCGTCGACGTGCGGGCGGCCCTCCTCGACGGCATCCGGCCGCGTCCCGCGCAGGTGGTGTTCCTCAACGACGCGCACGCGTTCCTGCTCGGGGAGTGGCGCTGGGGCGCCGCGCGCGGCCACCACCGGTGCGTCGGCATCACTCTGGGCACGGGCATCGGTTCGGCGTTCGCCGTCGGCGGCGACGTCCGCCACGACGGGCCGGGCGTGCCGCCGCAGGGCCGCGTGGATCTCGTCACGGCGGGCGGCCGGCCCCTGGAGGACTCGGTGTCCCGGCGCGCGATCCTCGCGCGCTACGGCGCCGGGGCGGACGGCGCCCTGGACGTGAGTGACATCGCGGACCGCGCGCGGGCGGGGGAGCGGCGGGCGCGCGACGTCCTCGACGGCGCGTTCGCGGTGCTCGGCGCCGTCCTCGCGCCCTTCCTGCGGCAGTTCGACGCGACGTCGCTCGTCGTCGGCGGCGCCATGGCGGCCTCCTGGGACCTGCTCCGTCCCGCGCTGCGCGCCGGGCTGGGGGATACTCCGGTCACGCTGCGCGTCGCGGCGCTCGGCCAGGACGCGGCGCTCGTCGGCGCGGCGGCGCACGCGTCCGCGGCGCACTGAACCGGCGCCGCGCACCGCGGTGCCGCCCCGCACACCTGCTCCCGGCACACGCGCCCTTCGTGTCGAACGGAACGGAAGGACACCCGCACCATGCCCGGACCGCAGGATCCGCACCGCGGTCGGCCGCGGCGCGACCCCACGAGCGGTCAGCCCACCCTGCGCGACGTCGCCGAGCGCGCCGGCGTCAGCGCGATGACGGCCTCCCGCGTACTGCGCGACGACCCGCAGGTGCTGCCCGCGACCCGCGAGCGCGTCCGTGCCGCGGCCGACGCCCTCGGCTACCGCCCGAACGAGGTCGCCCGCAGTCTCCGGCTCGGGCGCGGCAGCGGTCTGGTCGGACTCGTCGTCACCAACCTCGCCAACCCCTTCTACTCGCGCCTGGCCCTCGGCGTGGACTCCGTGGTCGCCGGGCACGGCCTCAAGACCGTCATCGGCAACACCGGGCAGGACCCGGACGCCGAGCGGGAACTCGTCGCCGACCTCGTGGCCCGCCGCGTCGACGGCATCATCGCCGTCCCCGCGGGCGCCGAGCAGCGCCACCTCGCCGCGGCGGCGGCCGACGGCGTACCCGTGGTGCTCGCCAGCCGCCCGCCCGAGGGCTTCGCCGCGGACTGCGTCCTGGTCGACGACTTCGGCGGCGCCCGCGCCGCCACGGCCCGCCTCCTGGACCGCGGCCACCGCCGCATCGGCTTCATCGGGTCACCGCCCGCCGTGCACACCGGCACGGAGCGGTTGCGCGGCTACGCGGCCGCCCTCGCCGGCGCGGATCTCTCCGTCGACGCCCGTCTCGTGCGCCAGGGCCAGACCGAACCGGCCGAGGCCACGCGCGCGGCGGCCGAGCTCCTCGCGCTGCCCGACCCGCCCACCGCGCTGTTCTGCTCCAACAACCGCAACACGATCGGCGCGTTCCGCGCGATCCGTGCCCTGGGCGCCGCCGGCGGACCGGATGTCGCCCTCGCCGGCTTCGACGACTTCGAACTCGCCGACGCGCTCGGTATCGCCCTGACCCTCGTCGCGTACGACAGCGACGAACTCGGCCGCGCGGCGGGCCGCCTCCTCGCCGGGAGGCTGGCGGACAGGAGGTCCGGGGCCGCTGCCGCGCCCCGGCCGGCCCGCCGGATCGTGGTGCCCACCAGCCTGGTGGAACACGGAATCTGACGTTTTCGCGGAACGCGGAACGGTCCGGGGTGGCCGGTGCGTTGAGCAGGGCGGGGCCACGCCGTGCGCACCCGACGAGCACCGAGGGGACGGGGGAACGCGTGCCGCAGCAGAGCCGCTCCGCGCGCCTGGCCGTGTCCGCGCTGACGTTCGTCGTCACGGTCCTCACCCTGTTCGTCCCGTCCGCTGCGGCGGTCGGCATGCCGGGCGACGCACCGCTCGACCGGCACACGGTGGCGGCGCACGCCGGAGAGGCACCGGGGCCGCACGACATCCCCGCGCTCCACGTCGCCGTCACGCACCGGCCCGACGCCCACATCCCGGGTCCGCAGCCGTCGGGCCCGCCCCGCACGGCCGTCGACACGGCGCCGCACGGCGCCCTGGGCGGGCCCGACGCCCGCCCTTCGGCCGCGCCCGCGCCACCGCTGTGGGCGCTCGCCACGGCCGCCCCGCGCGGCCCTCCCCACCGATGAGCACGCAGACCCTTCACGACGCCTGACCCGGCGCCCACCGCGCCGGACGGTCACGCGTCCCCCAGTCCTGCCCTCATCGTGGAGAACACATGTCCCGCGCACCCGTGTGGCGGGCGATCGTGGCGCTCGCCGCCGTCGCCCTGTCCCTGTACATCGCGCTCACCCAGTCCGCCCGCCTCGGCCTCGACCTGCGAGGCGGCACCCAGATCGTCCTGGAGACCCAGGACACCCGCGACGTCAAGGCCGACGCCGCGTCCACCGACCGCGCCCTGGAGGTCCTCCGGCACCGCGTCGACGCGCTCGGCGTCTCCGAACCCGGCATCGCCCGCTCCGGCGAGAAGCGCATCATCGTCGAACTGCCCGGCGTGCAGGACCCGCGCAAGGCCGCCGAGGTCATCGGCCGCACCGCCCAGCTCACGGTCCACCCGGTCACGGGGGAGACGCCCGGCAAGGGCACGGCGAAGCCCGCCGCCGACGGCTCCCGCACCCTGCCCGACCCCGACCGGCCCGGCAGCTTCCTCACCCTCGGCCCCACCGCTCTCACCGGCGAGGGGGTCAAGGACGCCGAGGCGGTCCTGGACCAGCAGTCCCTCAACGGCTGGATGGTCTCCCTCGACTTCCGCAAGGGCGCGGGCGACACCTGGGCGAAGATCACCGGCGACGCGGCCTGCGCATCCCAGGGCGCGCCCGAGCGGCGCGTGGCCATCACCCTCGACAACAAGATCATCTCGGCTCCGGGCGTCAACCCGGACGTACCGTGCGACGTCGGCATCACCGGCGGATCCACGCAGATCAGCGGCAACTTCGACCAGGCGGAGGCCCGCGACCTGGCCGCGCTCGTCAAGGGCGGCGCGCTGCCCGTGCCCGTGGACGTCGTCGAACAGCGCACCGTCGGCCCGACGCTCGGCGCCGACGCCATCGAGGCGAGCACCTGGGCCGCCGTCATCGGCATCGCCCTGACCGCGCTGTTCATCACCCTCGTCTACCGCCTCATGGGCGCGCTGGCCGCCCTCGCCCTCGCGCTGTACGGCCTCATCTCGTACGCGGCCCTGGTGGCGCTCGGCGCGACGCTCACCCTGCCCGGACTCGCCGGGTTCGTGCTGGCGATCGGCATGGCCGTCGACGCCAACGTCCTCGTCTTCGAACGCGCCCGGGAGGAGTATCTCGGCGTCCGCTCCACGGACCTGGCCAAGCCCGTCCGCACGGGCTTCGCCAAGGCGTGGAGCGCGGTCGTCGACTCGAACGTGACGACGTTGCTCGCCGCCGGACTGCTGTTCTTCTTCGCCACCGGACCGGTCAAGGGCTTCGGCGTCACCCTGTGCATCGGCGTCCTCGCCTCGATGCTCACCGCGCTGGTCATCACCCGCGTCCTCGCCGACTTCGCCGTCGCCCGGACCTTCGTACGCAAGCGGCCGGGCCTGACCGGCATCGCCGCCACGGGCCGCGTGCGCACCTGGCTGGCCCGCCGCGACCCGAACCTGGTGCGCCACCGGCGCCGCTGGCTCGGCGCGAGCGCGCTCCTGGTCGCCGTGGCCGTCGCGGGCATCGTGGTGCGGGGCCTGGAGTTCGGCGTCGAGTTCACCGGCGGGCGGCTCGTCGAGTACAGCACCAGCAGGCCCGTCGACGCCGACACGGCCCGTGGCGCCGTCTCGGACGCGGGCTTCCCGCGCGCCGTGGTCCAGGAGTCCGGGGACGGCGACATCACCGTGCGCACGGAGCGCCTCACCGACGCCGAACAGCAGCGCGTCAAGGACGCCCTCGCCGAGCCCGGCGGGACCGTCACGGTCGAGCGGGACGAACAGATCGGCCCGAGCCTCGGCAGCGAGCTGCGGCAGAAGGCGCTGATCGCCCTCGGCATCGCGGTCGCCGCGCAGCTGATCTATCTGAGCGTGCGGTTCCGCTGGACGTTCGCGACGGCGGCCGTCTCCGCGATGGTCCATGACGTCGTGCTGGTGGTCGGCCTGTTCGCCTGGCTCGGCAAGCCGGTCGACAGCGTCTTCCTCGCCGCGCTGCTCACCGTGATCGGCTACTCGGTCAACGACACGGTGGTCGTCTTCGACCGCGTGCGCGAGGTGCGACGCCGCGACCCGCGCCGCGCCCTGGAGGCCACCGCGAACCGCGCGGTCGTCCAGACGCTGCCGCGCACCGTGAACACGGGCATGGGCGCGCTGTTCATCCTGGCCGCGCTGGCCGTGCTCGGCGGCGACTCGCTCGCCGACTTCTCGCTGGCGCTGATCGCCGGGGTCGTGGTCGGCATGGCGTCGACCGTCTTCACGGCGGTCCCGATCGCCGTCGCCCTCGAAAGCCGCAACCCGGCACCGCCGCCCGCCCGCGGCCGCCGCACGCGGGAGGTCCCGGACGGCTACAGCCCGTTGGAGGCGCGCAGGCGCAAGGAGAGGGGGACGGGCGCGGTCGTCTGAGACCGCGCGGAACATCCTGAACCAGTCCCGGAGGCGGGGCCCTGCCGCGTGACAGGGCCCCGCACGCGCACGCCCCGCGTAGGGCGTCAACGGCACGCGGTCGTCGGCGCCGGGCAGTACGTCCGTCGACCGCGTGCCGGGGCTACCGCGCCCCGACGGCGTCCAGCGCGGGGGAGACCACCTCGAAGGCCCGGTCGAGCAGCTCTGCCGGGTCCTCGGTGCCGTCGCTCGTGCTCCAGCGCTGGAGCACGGCGTCGAAGGCGTTGAGCGCCATCCCGGCGGCCAGCCGCGGGTACAGCTCCGCCGCGGGGTCGAGGTCCAGGCGGTCGGCCAGCTCCGCGGTGAGTTCGTCCCGCCACTGAGCCTGCCGCTCCAGGAAGCGGCCGAGCAGGGCGGGCGTGCCGAGGATCAGCTGCACCACGCGAAGCGCCCGGTCGGAGTGGTCGGAGCAGGCGGCGAGCGGAACCCGGACCGCGTGCAGCAGCGCGGCGGAGGGGCGCTCCTCGGCGGGGCGGTCCGCGAGCTCCGCTCGCATGCCGGCGCCCATGTCGGCCAGGAACTGGACGACCACGTCCTCCTTGGACGCGAAGTACCGGAAGAACGTGCGCCGCGAGACGCCGACGGTGGCCACGATCTCGTCGATGGTGACCGCGTCGTACCCCTTGAGCGCCAGCAACTGCAGCGCCGACTCGGTCAGTTCGTCCGAGACGAGGCGGCGTTTGCGCTCGGCGAGGGTCATGGAGGGTCGGGAACTCACCCGGCCATCGTACACGCTCCCCTTCACTTCATGCCCTGAATGGCACTCGGGCGCTCATTGACACTCAGTGCCAACGACGGCAGCATGTGTCGCATGACGCAGCAATGGACCACCGACCACATCCCGGACCAGACCGGCCGGGTCTTCGTCGTCACCGGCGCCAACAGCGGTCTCGGCCTGGCCACCACCCGCGAACTCGCCCGCAAGGGCGGGCTCGTGATCCTCGCGGTGCGGAGCGAGGAGAAGGGCCACAGGGCCGTCGAGGCCATCACCGCCCAGCAGCCGGACGCCCGCCTGGAGGTGCGCCGCCTCGACCTCGCCGACCTCGACTCCGTCCGCGCCTTCGCCGGCCGGCTGCGCGCCGACCATCCCCGGCTCGACGTCCTCGTGAACAACGCCGGAGTGATGGCGCCGCCCCGCTCGCTGAGCGCGCAGGGCCACGAGCTGCAGTTCGCCGCCAACCACCTGGGGCACTTCGCGCTCACCGGCCTGCTGCTCGACACGCTGGCCGCCGGGCCCGACTCCCGTGTGGTGACGGTCAGTTCGGTGAACCACCGGCAGGCGCGCCTGTTCTTCGACGATCTCGACGGCGAGCGCGGCTACAGGCCGATGGCCTACTACAACCAGTCGAAGCTCGCCAACGCCGTCTTCGGTCGCGAGCTCCACCGGCGCCTGACCGCGGCGGACAGCCCGGTGCGCAGCGTCCTCGCCCACCCGGGTTACACCGCGACCAACCTCCAGCACGACGGTCCGATCGGCCTGTGGCGCGTGCTGCTCGGCCGCATCGGCAACCCGCTCTTCGCCCAGGGCCCGGCCGCCGGCGCGCGGTCGCAGCTGTTCGCGGCGACCGATCCGGGTGTCCGGGGCGGGGAGTTCATCGGCCCCGACGGAATGGCCGAGCTGCGGGGCGGGCCGAAGCGGGTGGAACTGGCCCCCGGCGCGGCCGACGAGGAGACGGGTCGTCGATTGTGGGAGGTGTCGGAGGAGCGGACCGGGGTGCGGTTCGTGTTTCCGGCGGCGGTGTGACCCGGGGCGTCTGGCCGTGAGGTGTCCGGCGGGGTGTCGACGATCGCGCGGTGGGCGGCCGCCGGATTCATGCCGTGCGCGTCACGGGAGCCTGCTCCCGGCCCTACGTCAGAGCTTGCGCCAGCGCGCGTTCACCCACGAGAAGAGTCCGAAGGCGGCGAGGCCGACGGCGATCAGCGCGAGCAGCCAGGGCCCGGCGCCGGTGTCGGCGAAGGAGCGCAGGGTGTCGTCGAACCCCTTGGCCTCGCCGGGTTCGTGCTGCAACGCGGCCGCGACGGCGAAGCCCCCGGCGACCGCGAACACCATGCCCCTGGCGGTGCCGCCGACGACCCCGAGGACGTCGGCGCCCCGGCGCACCCGCCGCGACATCTCGGCCGACCGCAGCCGGTCGCGGAACTTCCGCAGCAGCGCGCGCCCGGCGATCCAGAGCCCCGCCCCGACCACCCCGGCGCCCGCGGCGGCGACGATCCACTGGCCGCCGGGCCAGTCGAGGGCCTTGGCGGTCACGTCCTTGGTCTGCCGGTCGCTCGACCCGCTGCCGCTGCCCTCGTCGCCCGCCGCGAACGCCAGGACGGAGTACGCCACGAAACCGTAGAAGAGGAACCGCCCGGCCGACATCGCCCGCTTGCTCGCCTTGCGGCCGTCGGGGCCCGCCTGCCCGAAGCACGCTTCCGAGAGCCGCCACAGCGCCATCCCGGCGAGGGCCGCGCCGAGCAGCCAGAGCATGACGTTCCCGAGCGGCTTCTCCGCCAGCTCGGCCAGGGCGCCGCCTCGGTCCGCCTGGCGCCCGTCGTCGTCGAAGAAGGCGATGCGCAGCGCCAGCGCGCCGATGAGCAGGTACAGCACTCCGCGCCCGACGAACCCGGCGCGCGCCACCGCGGCGACGCCGCGGCCCTTCGCCGCACGCCGGGCCAGGCGCTTTCCGTCCTCTGTCACCGCGGGGAGACTCATGGATGCCAAGTGCCCCGGGCGCCGCGCTTCATGCGCCGGGGCTTCCCGTGCTTCCTGTGCCGGAGTCCTCCCGCCCGGTGGTTCTCGGCTTCGGACGGGTCAGCGGAACCCGCTTCTCGCGCCCGTCCGCCCGCAGGGGACCGGCGCGCAGGCGGGCACCGTGAACGCCTGGTCGAGAGAGGTGATCCGCAGCAGACGCCAGTTGCGGGCGTTGCCGGGGACGAGCCACACGGTGCCGTCGTTCCCGGTGACCTGCCGTCGGATCCGGACCAGCAGCCGCAGGCCGCCGGCGTCCATGAACGACACGTCGCGCAGATCCACGACGACCCGGGGGCCGGCGCGGTCGAGGAGTGCCGTTACGCGGGGGGTGAGCTCCTGGTCGGCCCAGGCATCGAGTTCACCCCAGAACGCAAGGACATCAGTGCCGTTCACCACGCGGTGGCGCAGGCCGAAGGTGAAGTCGGCGGTGCCCGTTTCCCAGTCCAGCAGTGTCCTTACTCCTTAACAGAGAGTAGTCAAAAAAGGGTGGCGCGGCGTACGAAGACCGGCGCCGGACGCCACCGGGGTCCTGGGCGGCACCGAGGTCATACGTCCATCGTTCCCGCTCAGCGCCGTTCGTACCCTCGTTCGGCGGGGAGATTGGAGCGGATGTGAAACTGATGGAAGGTCAACTCCGTGACTACGCAGAGTAGTTGTCGGTCAGTGGGGATCTTGGGGAGCGGTGCGGAAGGCCCGACGGTAACCGCCGGGTGTCGTGCCCAAGGCGCGCAGGAAACGCCTGCGGAGATTCGTCGCCGACGACAGCCCCGAGCGCCGGGCCACCGCGTCCAGAGGGAGGTCGGTCGACTCCAGCAACTCTCTTGCCAGGGAGATGCGTTGGCCGAGCAGCCACTGGCCGGGGCTGACGCCCACCTGGTCGGCGAAGCGCCGGGCCAGCGTACGCGCCGAGACGCCCGCGTGCGCCGCGAGGTCGTCCAGGCCGATCGGCTCGGCGAGGCGCTCCGCCGCCCAGGCGAGCAGCGGGGCGAGCGAGCCGTCGAACTGGGCGGGATGCGCGGGCGCCGCGTACTGGAGCTGGCCGCCTTCGCGGTGCGGCGGCATCACCATGTTCCGCGCGACGCGCGCGGCGTACGCGGCGCCCTGGTCGGCACGCACCAGGTGCAGGCACAGGTCCACGCCCGCGCCGGCCCCCGCGCTGGTGGCCACGTCGCCGTGGTCCACGTACAGCACGTCGGGATCGACCTCCACGGCCGGGAAACGCGCGGCGAGTTCGTCCGCGAGGGCCCAGTGGGTGGTCGCGCTCCGCCCGTCCAGCAGCCCCGCGTGCGCGAGGGCGAAGGCGCCGGAGCAGATGCTGATCAGCCGCGCGCCGCGGTCGTGCGCGCGCCGCAGGGCGTCCGCGACGGCGGGGGAGGGGGCCTCGTCCGTGGGGGTCCAGCCCGGGACGACCACGGTGTCGGCCCGGTCGAGCGCGTCGAGGCCGTCGGTCACCGCCATGTCGTACCCGGCACGCGTCGCCAGGGGACCCGGCCGCTCCGTGCAGACGCCGAACACGTACCGCGTGCTGATGCCGCGCCGCTCGATCCCGAACACCTCGGCCGCACAGGCGAGTTCGAAGGTGGACTGGGGCTCGTGGACGAGGGCGACGACACGGTGCGGGGCAGCGGGGCTCATGGCAGGAAAGTACCGTGCGACGACTTTTCTGACACTCGGCGGGGCGGACGCGGCCCGACAGGCTGGTGCCATGACGACAGAACAGAACACCGCGTCCGGCTACGTCTGGTCGGCCGTGCAGGACGCCCCCGCCCGGGAACTCTTCCCCGGTATCCGCCTGCGCTCCCTGTGGAAGGGAGCCGACGGCGCGCACGCCCACGTACTCGAAATGGATCCGCGGTCCCGGTGGGAGGGCATCGACGTGCACGAGCCGGGACCCGAGGAGGTCTACGTGATCTCCGGCGTCTTCAACGACGGTGAACGCGACTACCCGGCGGGCTCGTTCATCCACGCGCCCGCGGGCTCCTCGCACATTCCGCAGACGACGACCGGCTGCACGCTGTTCCTCTTCTACCCCGAGGGATAGCCCCGCGCCCTGCCCCGCCGGGGCAGGGCTACGCCCGGCTGCGCTCCGCGCACTCCAGGAGCGTCGGCAGCGCCCGTTCCAGCACGTCGACGCCGTGTGCGTACGGCAGCCTGAGCCGGTCGCGGAAGCCGTCCACCGCCGAGAACGCGGAGCCCGGTACGACGGCCACACCCCGGCGCCGCGCCAGCTGCGCGAGCGCCTCCGTGTCGGCGCCCGGCACACGCACCCACAGTGCCGGGCCGCCGGCGGGCGTGTCCCACTCCCAGCGCGGCGCGCGTCTCCGCAACAGCTCCTCCGCGCCCGCCCGTTGCTCGCGCAGCACGGCGCGGCGCGCCGCCCGTGCCTCCGGCAGCCGCCCGAGCAGCCGCACCGCCACCAGCTGGTCCACCACCGGACACGACAGGTCCACCGATGTCTTGATCTTCGCCAGGCGCGCCACGACCTGCGGCGACGACCGCACCCAGCCCACCCGCAGCCCGCCCCAGAACAGCTTCGACAGCGTCCCGACCGTGATCGTCGACGCCGACGGGAGCCGGGCCGCCAGGGGCACCGGCGCCCCGTCGCCCGCCAGCCCGAGCTCCGCGCACGCGGTGTCCTCCACGGTGAACAGCTCCCGCTCGCCGAGCGCCGCCGCCCACCGGCGCAGCGCCGCGTCGTCCAGACTGCGGCCCGTCGGGTTGTGCACGGCCGGCTGCAGATAGACGAGCCGGGGCCGCACCGACGCGGCGAGCCGCCGCACGGCCGCGGCGTCGGAGCCGTCGTCTCCCGCCCCCGGACGGTCGCCGCCGACCGGCACGAGCCGCGCGCCGCGCGAGCGCAGCGCCTCCAGCGCGCCCCGGTACGTGGGGTTCTCCACCACGACCGTGTCGCCCGGGTCCACCAGCGCCTGCGCGACCAGCCACACCGCCTGCTGGGAGCCGGAGGTGACGAGGATCTGGTCCGCGTCCGTGGGCACCCCGGCCGCGCGGTAGTACGCGGCGACGCCCTCGCGCAACGCGGGCAGCCCGTAGGGCACATAGCCGTCGCCCCGCAGCAGCGGCGCGAGGTCCGCGCCCGACAGCGCCCCCACCACGTCACCCACCGCGCCGAGCCCCTCCAGCGCCCCGCTCGTCAGATCCGCGGGGCCCTGCGAAGCGGCCTCGCCCGCCGTTTCCGCGCCGCCCGCCCGCGCGTCGAAGCTGGCGAGCCGCCCCTCTCCCACGCCCCGCTCCAGCGACCCCGAACCGCGCAGTCGCGACCCGCTGCCCCGGCGGCTCTCCAGCCAGCCCTCGCTCTCCAGGAGGCTGTACGCGGCCGTCACCGTGGAGCGGCTCACGCCCAGCACGAGCGCCAGCTCCCGCTGGGACGGCAGGGTGGTGCCGGGCGCCACGTCCGCCCGCTCGGCCAGCTCCCGCAGCGCGTCTGCGAGCCGGCGCGGCAGCGGCCCCGAGCCCTCCGCCGACCAGCCGGTGAGCAGCCGCGACAATCGGGCCGCCGGGATCTTCGCCATGCCCCCGTCCTCCCGCACGCCGGCTCGTCCCACGCGCAGGCCAATCGGCCCCCACTGGTCGTTGTCACGGGCACGGACCGGCCGCAGGATCGGCAGCACCGCGCACATGAAGGAGTGTGAACGACATGGCGACCGTGGTCCTGGTCGGAACGCTGGACACCAAGGGCGAGGAGTACGCCTGGCTGCGGGAACGGCTCCGCGAGTACGGCAGCGACGTCCTGATCGTCGACACCGGCGTCCTGCCGCCGCCCGACGGGGGACCCGTCGCCGACGTGCCGGCCGACACGGTGGCGCGCGCCGCCGGACACGAGCCGGCCGACCTGCGCGCCGCCGGCGACCGCGGCGCCGCCGTCGCCGCGATGGCCGAGGGGGTGACCCGTGTGGTCCTCGACCTGTACCGCGAGGGCAGGCTGCACGCGGTGCTCGCCGCGGCGGGCAGCGGCGGCTCGGCCATCGCGGCCCAGGCCATGCGGGCGCTGCCCATCGGCGTACCGAAGGTCCTGGTCAGCACCATGGCGGGCGGGGACGTGGCGCCGTACGTCGACAGCAGCGACCTCACGATGATGTACAGCGTCGTCGACGTGTCCGGCATCAACTCCGTATCGCGGCAGGTCCTCGGCAACGCGGCCGCCGCCGCGGCCGGCATGGCCCGGCGTCAGGAGCGCGGGCACGAGGAACTCGCGGGCCCGCGCCGCAAGGTCGTCGCCGCCACCATGTTCGGCGTGACCACCCCGGCCGTCGACGCGGCCCGCGCCCGGCTCGCCGAACTCGGATACGAGGTCCTCGTCTTCCACGCCACCGGCGCCGGGGGACGCGCCGTCGAGAAGCTCGCCGCCGACGGCCTCCTGGACGGCGTGCTCGACCTGACGACCACCGAACTCGCCTCTTCCTCGACCAGCTCAAGGCCATGGGTTTCGCCGGCGTGCAGAACTTTCCCACGGTCGGCCTGTACGACGGCACGTTCCGGGGCAACCTGGAGGAGACCGGCATGGGATACGGCCTGGAGGTCGACATGGTCCGCGCCGCCCACGAGCGGGACCTGCTCACCGCGCCCTACGTCTTCGACCCGGAGCAGGCCGCCGACATGGCGCGGGCGGGCGCCGACGTGCTCGTCCCGCACGTCGGCCTCACCACGAAGGGTTCCATCGGCGCGGGCACCGCGCTCACCCTCGACCAGGCCGCGGCCGCGGTCCAGGCGATGCACGACGCGGCCAAGGCCGTGAACCCGGACGTGCTGGTGCTCTGCCACGGCGGCCCCATCGCCGAGCCGGAGGACGCGCGGTACGTCCTCGAACACACCACCGGCATCGTCGGGTTCTTCGGCGCCTCGTCGATCGAACGCCTGCCCACGGAGCGGGCCATCGTCGACCAGACGCGCGCGTTCAAGTCCCTGGGGTCCTGAGCTCCCGGAACGCGGTCGCCCCGCCTCTCACCGGACCCGCTCCGACGGGTCCGCGGTCACCAGAGGCGGGCGCCCCGCCGGGCCAGGTACTTGAAGGGACTCACGTCGGAGCCGTAGTAGCGCCGGGCCCGGATCTCCAGATGGAGATGGGGCCCGGTGGCGCGCCCGGTGGCACCGCTGCTCCCGAGCCGCGCACCGGTGCCGACGCGGGCACCCCTGCGCACGCCGATGCGCGACAGGTGCGCGTACACGGCGAAGTGCCCGTCCGGCATCCGTACGGTGACGGCGTTTCCGTACGCGCCCGACCAACTGGCCAGCACCACGGTCCCGCCGCCCACCGCGTACACGGCGGTGCCCTGCGGGACCGCGAGGTCGATGCCGGTGTGATACCCGGCGAGCCAGTCGCCGCGCACGCCGTAGTGCGTGGTGATCCGGTAGTGCCGCCGCAGCGGCAGAGCACACCGTCCCGGCGGCCCGACCGGGGCCATGCCGCGTTCCTCGTCGACGGGGAACTCCGCGTCGGCGTCGGCGAGTGCCGCCTCGAACCCGGCGTCGTAGGTGGCCGTGCAGGAGTCCTCGGACTCCGAGGCCGCGACCGGGCCGGCTGCCCCCAGGGAGAGCGCGCCGCCCGCCAACAGCACCGCGGCCATGCCCAGTGCGTCACGTCGTGTGGTGCCCGCTTCGCGCGGGCCGTCTATGTGGTAGCACATCTCAGCCAGCACACATCTCGCCGCCGGGGAACGCACGTCGACTGCGCCATCCGGTGTACGGCGGGGCGCGGGGCGCAGGGGTCAGTGGCCGGTGGCGCGCAGGCCGCGGAACATGTCGGTGAGCGGGGCGGGGGCCTCGGGATGGAAGATCACGTCGAGGGCACGGGCGGATTCGCCGGCCATCTCGCCGGCCCGGGCGAACATCTCCTGTTCGTAGGCGCGCACACCGGCGCAGTGGTCGTCGGGGTGGGCGAGGAGGTGGCGGGCGAGTTCGGCGCCGTCGAACAGGGCGAGGTTCGCGCCCTCGCCGGCGAAGGGCGACATCAGGTGGGCCGCGTCCCCCAGGAGTGTGACGCCGGGGCGGCTCTGCCAGGTCAGTCCGGCGGGCAGTGCGTGGATCCAGCGGGGGGTGAGCGGCCCGTCGGCGTCGGCGATCATGCGCCGCAGGGCGCTGTCCCAGTTCGGGAAGTGCGCGAGCACGGCCTGCTTCGCCGCGGCGGTGTCGGCGAAGTCGATGGTGCCGAGCCATGCCTCGTCGGCGCGCAGGGCGACATAGAGGTGAAGGCTGCCGTCCGTCTCGCGGTGGGCGAGGAACCCCTTCTCGTCGCCGAGGGCGAAGAACATGCCGCCGCCGATGAGCGCCGCGGCCTCGGGGTGCCGTCGGTCGGCGTCCTCGAGGTCGAGTTCGACGAAGGAGATGCCGCTGTAGGCGGGGCGGGCGTCGGTGAGCAGGGGGCGGACCCTGGACCAGGCACCGTCCGCGCCGATCAGGAGATCGGTGGTGAAGACGCTGCCGTCGGCGAGGGCGACCTCGTGCCGGCCGTCGCCCAGCGGGCGCGCCTGCGTGACCTTGGAGCCCCAGCGCACGGCGCCGTCGGGCAGCGAGCCGAGGAGGAGGTCGCGCAGGTGGCCGCGGTCGATCTCGGGCCGGGTGCCGGCGGAGTCGTCTGCCTCCTCGTGGACGACGGCGGCGTGCTGGTCCAGCACGCGCAGCGCCTGGCCGCCGGGGTGGACCTTGGCCAGGAACGCGTCGTGCAGCCGCGCTTGGCGCAGGGCCTGCTGGCCGGTGTCGTCGTGGATGTCGAGCATCCCGCCCTGGGCGCGGGCGTCGGCGGAGGGGTCGAGGTCGACCACGGGCGCGTCGATGCCGTTGACGTGCAGGACGCGGGCGAGCGTCAGGCCGCCCAGACCGCCCCCGACGATGGCGATGGGGTGGTGCGGATTCATGCCTCCACGGTAACGAACATGTTCGTGACGAACAAGTTCGTGCTTACTCTCCCGATGTCCCGTCTGCCGTCGCCTCTACGGTCACGGGAGTGGACTGAATGCCGTTGACCAGCATGTTCACGCTCCAGAGGCGACGCTCGGAGGGGGTGCCCGAGACGAGGTTGCCGGCTTGCGCGCGCACGTGCGGGTGCACCTCGGGGGAGGCCTCGGCGAGGTTCTGGCGCAGCCGTGCCCAGTCCTGCTCGGCGCGGGAGTCCTCGCGGCGGGCGGAGTGCTCGGCGGCGGACGAGGTGGCGCTCTGCAGGAGGAGGTCGACGCCCCAGGCGGCCTGGCGGTCCGGTACGCCGCCTTCGGCGAGCAGCGCGAGCAGCGTGTCGAGCAGGGTGAGGTAGTTGTCGCCGGACGGGCGGGCGCTCAGGGCGGACTGGGCGAGCGCGGGGTGGGCGAACAGGACCTCCTCGTAGCTGGCGAGGACGGCGTCGAGGCGGGTGCGCCAGTCCGCGCCGACGGGGGAGGAGTCCAGCTCGACGCGGCCCAGGAGCCGGTCCAGGATCTCGCCGTGCAGCTCGGCGGTGTTGGCGACGTAGACGTACAGCGATGCCGGGCCGGTGTCCAGGGCCTGGGCGAGGCGGCGCATGGTGACGCGTTGCAGGCCCTCCCGCTCCATCAGGGACACGGCGGTGTCGATGATTCCCTCGCGGGTGAGGGCGGGCTTGGCGGGGCGCTCGCGGCGGCTCTGCGGGGTGGGCATGCCCCGAGTCTAGGCTCGGGCGTGTTCGGGACGAACGCGTTCGTGCCTGGTCGGGGCGGTCTCGTCGAGGCGGTGGCGCTAGCGGGTGGCGAGCCGCTCCAGCAGCGCGGCACTGCGTGCGAGCAGCGCCCGCTCCTCGTCGGTGAGTTCGGCGTCGATGGCCTGCGCGAGCCAGCCGGCCCTGCGGCCGCGCTCCGCTTCGAGTGCCGCCCTGCCCGCGTCCGACAGCTCCACGAGCGACTTGCGGCCGTCCGTGGGGTGCGCCCGGCGCGTGATCAGCTTCTGTTCCATGAGCAGCCCCACCGCGCGGGCCATCGACTGGGGGCGTACGCGTTGGTCGGCGGCGAGGTCGCTGGTGGTCATGGCGCCGTCGCGGTCGAGCGTGCCGAGCACGGCGACCTGTCCGACGGGCATGCGGTCCTCGTGCTTGACGCGTCGGGTGAGCTTGCCCATCGCGGTGCGCAGTTCGGCGGCGATGGCGGCGGCTTCCGAGGTGGGCATAGGGCACTTTATCCCGTTGACCAGCATGGCTGCGCATCTGACCTGCACAGCCATGCTGTGCAGCCATGCTGCGCAGCAAAACTGAACAGCATTGCTGTAGGGTTCGGCGTTGTCGGGCTCAGCGCCAGCGTTGTCGCAGCCAGGGGCACGGCATACGACAACGGGAAGGAACTCCCATGTCCGCAGAGGCAGCTGGAGCCGTCGGCACCGCCACCGAGACCGGCGCCACGATGGAGACGGTCACCGCCCGCCGGATCATCGACAGCCGGGGCAACCCCACGGTCGAGGTCGACGTCGTCCTGTCGGACGGATCCCTGGGGCGCGCCGCCGTCCCCTCCGGGGCCTCCACCGGCGCCCGGGAGGCCGTGGAGCTGCGCGACGGGGACTCCGCGCGCTGGCACGGCAAGGGCGTCGACCGCGCGGTGGCCCATGTCAACGGAGAGATCGCGGCGGCCGTGCGCGGCCGGGACGCGGCGGACCAGGCGGGCCTCGACGCCGCGCTGGTCGACCTCGACGGCACCCCCACGAAGTCCCGGCTCGGCGCCAACGCGGTCCTCGGCGTCTCCCTCGCCGCGGCCAAGGCCGCCGCGGCGGCCCGCCGCCAGCCCCTCTACCGCTACCTCGGCGGCGCGGACGCGCACCTGCTGCCGCTGCCGATGATGAACATCGTCAACGGCGGCGCCCACGCCGACAATCCGCTGGACTTCCAGGAGTTCATGATCGTGCCCGTGGGCGCGGACTCCTTCGCCGAAGCGGTCCGCATGGGCAGCGAGGTCTTCCACACCCTGCGCCGGGATCTGCTGGCCGCCGGACACTCCACGGGCGTCGGCGACGAGGGCGGCTTCGCGCCGGCGCTGCGTACCGCCGAAGAGGCGCTCGACTTCGTGATGACCGCGATCGAGCGCACCGGCTACCGCCCCGGCGCGGACATCGGCCTGGTCATGGACCCGGCGTCGTCGGAGTTCTTCCGCGACGGCGTCTACGACTACGCGGGCGAGGGCGTGCGCCGCACCCCCTCCGAGAACGCCGACTACCTGGCCAAGCTCATCGACGCCTACCCGATCGTCTCCATCGAGGACCCGATGGCGGAGAACGACCTGGACGGCTGGCGCGAGCTGACCGCCCGCGTCGGCGACCGCTGCCAGCTCACCGGCGACGACGTGTTCTGCACCAACGAGACGCTGCTGCGCGAGGGCATCCGCACCGGCGTCGGCAACTCGGTCCTGGTCAAGGTCAACCAGATCGGGACCCTGACCGAGGCGCTGGCCGCGGTGGCCACGGCCCACCAGGCGGGCTGGACGGCCGTCATGTCGCACCGCTCGGGCGAGACGGAGGACACCACCATCGCGGACCTGGCGGTGGCGACCGGCTGCGGCCAGATCAAGACGGGCTCGCTCTCGCGCTCCGACCGCACGGCGAAGTACAACCAACTGATCAGGATCGAGGAGGAGTTGGGTGACGCGGCCCGCTACGCGGGCGGCTCCGTCCTGCGCCGGGGATGACCGGCGGCAGATCCTGACCGGCCCGCACGCCGCTCCACATAATCGAACTGCGTCGCACCGCTTCCTGATGATGCAATGGCGCGGTGACCGAACACGACGAGGTGGCGGCCGTCCAGCCGCAGACACTGGCCTGGGTACGCCGACACCTGGAGGCCGGCGAACGGATCCTCGGAATCGAGGCGTTGCGCGGCGGAATCAGCGCGGAGATGCGACGGCTGACCATCGGCACGTGCGACGGCGGCACGCGTGACCTCGTTCTGCGGAGCTTCGTGGACCCGTTCTCTGTGGCGCGCGCCGAGGACGCGCTGGACAGGGAGGCCGGCGCCCTGACCCTGCTCCCGGGGTCCGGGGTGTCGGCGCCGGAACTGGTCGCGGTCGACGCGACCGCCGAGCAGTGCGCGTACCCGTCGCTGCTCATGACGCATCTCCCGGGCCGGACGGTGCTCGGTGACGAAGGGGAGGGCGCGGGAGATGCCGGAGATGCGGGATTGGAGAGGCGGGTAACCCTGCTGGCCCGTCAACTCGTGGCGATCCACACTCTGCGCCCCGCCCAACGGCCCCGGGAGTACGAGGCGTTGACGACCGCCGACACCGTCGTCGTCCCCCAGGGCGCCGACGCGGCGGCGTGGGCCGCGGCGACCGACGTGATCCGCAGGCCCACGCCGCCCTACGAAGGGCGCTTCCTGCACCGGGACTTCCAACCCGGCAACGTCCTCTTCGACGTGCCGTCCTCAGGGGCAGGAGAGGCGCGGATCACCGGCGTCGTCGACTGGGCGCAGACGTCCTGGGGCCCGACGGACCTCGATGTCACCCACTGCTCCACCGTCCTCGCGGTGCTGCACGGGCCGGCATGGGGTCAGCGGTTCTCCGAGGCGTACGAAGAGGCCGGCGGAGTACTCGCCGCGGACGCGCGGGAACGGCAGTACTGGCAGGTGCGCGACGCCCTGGCCTTCTCGGAGGACGTGCGCGCGGTGGCGCAGGCCTGGCAGGAGGCGGGCAGGAAGGACCTGACGGCGCGCGTGGCGGAGGAGCGGCTGGACGCGTACGTCACAGCCCTGATGGGGATGCCGGGCTGAGCCCGACGGCGGGTCCGGACACCCGGGCCGCCGGTGGGGCGACCCGGGGCGGGGTGTCAGGCCTTCAGGGGGCCGCCGTTGATCGCGACGCGGCGGCCGTAGCGGGTCTGCGGGTAGTAGTCGTACGTCGCGTGGTGCTGGACGCAGCGGTTGTCCCAGAAGACCAGGGTGTTGGCGGTCCAGCGGACGCGGCAGCTGAGCAGCGGGCGGTGGGTGACGAGGGCGAAGAGCATGTCGAGCACCGCGCGGCTCTCGTCCTCCGAGAGCTGCGGGATGCGCGAGGTGTACGCCTGGTTCACGTAGAGGATCGGCCGGTCGGTCTCGGGGTGACGGACCACGAGCGGGTGCTCGTTGACCGGGATCTCGTAGTTCGGCGGCACGGTGTAGCCCCGGAAGCTCTGCGCGCCGTCGTGCACGGCGGTCAGACCGTCGAGGAGCCCGCGCCAGGTGGGGGAGAGCATCTCGTACGCCAGGTGCATGTTGGCGAACAACGTGTCGCCGCCGCTGCCGCCCTCCGGGGTCTCGGTGATGTAGAGCATCGAACCGAGGGACGGCTCGGCGTCCGCGGTGCCGTCCGCGTGCCAGGCGTTCCCCGCGACGTTCGCCGCCGCCGCGCTCGTCTTGATCTCCAGCACGTACGGGTCGCCCTCGGGCGGCGGCGGGTTGACCGGGCGCAGCTCGCCGAAGTGGCCGGCGAGGCGCTTGTGCTGCTCGTCGGTGATCTCCTGGTCACGGAAGACCAGGACGTGGTGGTCCAGGAACGCGGTCCTGATCTCGGCCAGCTGCGCGTCGGACAGCCGCCCGAGGTCCACGCCGGAGACCTCGGCACCGATGACAGGGGTCAGGGGGGCCACGGAGATCTCCCGGTAATCCCTCGACGGCCTGGTCGTGATGGCTTCGAGGGCGTCCAGCTCGTACTTCTCCACAGAGTCCTCCAGAGGTGTAGGGGTCGGGGTGGGCCAGCTGTTCGGGCCGGGTGCTTTGCGGGTGTGAGTCGGTGTCAGGCGTGGTGCTGCGCGCCGGCGCTCGCCTGGTTGATCGCCTCGGCCACCGCCCCGGCGTGCGGTGACCGCACGACGCCGTAGTGGTCCGTGGCCAGCCCGCCCCACCGCAGCGTTCCCGGCAGGTGGGAACGCCAGCGGGCGTGCTGCTCCGTCGGGCTGCCGAGCGTCGGCAGCCCGGCGAACGACTGCTCGGCCAGCCACAGCCGGGTGGCGGTGGCGCCGATCCGGGGCACCTCGTGGTCGGCCATGCTGCGCAGGTTGGCACGGCAGCAGCGGGCGAGCCGCTCGGCGTACGCGCGGGCCCGCTGACCCGCCAGGCCGTCCCCGGCGAGGCCGAGTTCGGCGGCGAACACCGTGCCGAGCTGCGTGTCGTCGTACCCCTGGAAGACCGTGCCGCTGCCGGGCGGCGGCGGATCCACCAGGTGCAGCGAGCCGACCGGGGACCCGGCCGACTCGGCCTCGGCCGCCATGTCGGTGGCCACCCACGCGCCGAAGGACCAGCCCGCCAGATGCCAGCGCCACGCGGACTGCGGGAAGCGGGCCCGCAGGGCGGCCGCGTACCGCCGGGCGCGCTCGCGCAGCGTCCACCCGAGAGGGGTGGTCCGCCGCAGGCCCGGGTCGGCGATCAGGACGACGGTCAGCCGTGCGTCGAGGGAGGAGACCAGGGCGCGGTAGGCCTGGACGTCGCCGCCGACCGGGTGCACCAGGCACACCACGTCGGCGCCGGTGCCCTCCTGCCAGACGTCCGGCGTGATCTCTTCGGCCCCAGCCGTTTCCTCGGTCTCCATGGCCTCTGCGGTCTTCTCCGTGTCCGTGCTCCGGGCCTTTGCCGGTTCGCCACGCCGCTCGGACAGGCGCGCCAGGATCTCGGAGAGCGTGGCCCGGTGGCCGAAGGAGGCCAGATCCAGCTCCACGCCGTAGTGGCGGTCGATCTCCTCGATGAGGTCCAGGAGGGTCAGCGAGTCGGCCCCCAGGTCGTACAGCGACGCTTCCGGGTCGAGGTCCTCGACGTCCAGCGCGGCCCGCGCCCACCCGGCCAGCAGCTCACCGGGCTCCTCGACGCTTCCCTCGGCCTCGGAGCCGCCCCGCCGTGGCGCGCCGGGCACCGGCCCGGCGTAGAAGGCGCGGGACTCCACGAGGTCGGTGGTGGACACCAGCAGGTGCGGCAACCGCAGGTCGAGCGCCCGCGCGAACGTGCGCAGGCCCTCGGCCACGGTCAGGCCGACCCCGAGGTGCGCCTGGTGCCGGCTGTCGCCGTGCGGCGCGCGCAGCGCCATGCCGGTCTCGCGCCACACGTCCCAGCCGATGCCGATCCGCGCGGTCCGCCCCGCCCCGTCGCCTCCGTACTGGGCGAAGGCGTCGAGCAGGGCGTTGGCCGCCGCGTAGTCGTACTGACCGATGCCGCCGAACTGCGCCGACATGGACGAGCAGTAGACCGCCACGTCCGGCCGGAACTGCTCGACGAGGAGTTCTACCAGCAGGGCGCCGCGCACCTTGGCAGCGTGCGCCGCGTGCGCGGCACCCGCTTCGCGGCGGGACAGCAGGCCGCCCGCCGGCACTCCGACGGCGTGCACCACCGAGGCCATCGACTCCGTACGGGCGGCGATCCGGCCCGCCACCTCCTTCAGCGGCGCGACGGCGAGATCCGCCTCGATGAGCTCGACGCGGTCGGCCCAGCGGGCCAACTCCTCGGGCAGCCGGGGCCGTCGGGACAGCAGCAGTACACGTCCCTCGGTGTGTTCGAGGAGCCACGCGGCGAGGCCGGTGCCGAGCCCGCCGGTGCCACCGAGGACCACGTGGTTCCCGCCCGCCACCGAAGGTGCCGCGCCCGCCGGAGCCGCCGCCCGCAGGGGCAGCGTCATCTGCTCCCACCAGAAGCCCTCGCGCAGCGCCAGATGGCGCGGTGGCGATGCGGGGCCCGCCGACGCCGCGAGGAGCGCGGACAGCTGCGGGACCCAGTCGTCGGGATCCTCGACGTCCACCCAGTGCCCTTCCGGGGCGCCCTCCTGCGGCGCGACCTCGGCGACACCGGCGAGCAGCGCGGCCTCCGGGCGGGTGACCGCGCCGAGCACCGGCCGGGCCCCGCACGACAGCCACCACGGCCGGACGCCCAGTCCGCGCGGTGCCCCCTGGAGGGCGCGGATCAGCGCGGCGGGCGTGTCCAGGCAGGCCCAGACCGCCCGGTCGAGCGCCTTGTCGCCGACCGGTCCGTCGATGCCGAGCGGCAGCGCGTGCAGCCAGTCGACGTCCGCGCAGCCCTCCTCGGCGAGCGCGTCCAGGACGCGTCGCAGCTGCCCGGGGTCGGCGGGATCGGCCTCGAAGCGGTCGAGCTCCGGGCGGGCGAACCGCTCCGCCGCCCTGATCCACACGACGCGACGGTGACCGGCGGCGAGCGCGGCCGGCGCCGCGCCGCCCTCCGGGCCGTCGGCGACGACGACCACCGTCCGCGCACAGCGAGCGGTCGTGCTCGTCGCGGCCCGCCGCATCCGGGTCCACTGCGGCCGGTGCAGCCAGTCCGTCTCCGGCAGCCGCTCCGGCACCGCCACGACGTCGGGTGCGGACGACCCTCCGGTCGGCACGGATGCCGCGGGACGGACTGCCGTGCGCGGCAGGTCGTAGTCCGCGAGGTCGAACGCCGGGGCGGGGAAGTCCCACGGCGGCTGCGCCGGGCCGTCGGGCCAGGCGAGCCGACGGCCCCCGAGCCAGGCGGCGGCCAGTTCCTGCACCGGCCGGCCGTGCGTCTCCAGGGCGGGCCCGGCGACGGGCTCGGGCCGCGACGCGGCCGTGGCCGCCGTGTGCAGCAGCCAGGCGACCGCGCTCGCCGCGTCGCGGCAGACGGCGGCCGTCCGCAGCGGGCCCTGCGGCCGGCCCGCCTGCAAGTGGCGCAGGGTGCGGGCGTAGCTGTCGGGGTGGCGCGTGAGGTGGGCGGCGACGCGCTCGGCGTCCGCGGCGAGCTGGGCCTCGCCGACGGCCGAGAGCACGACGAGCGGTACCGTGCCGGACCCGGTGGGCTCGGTGGGGACGGCGGGCGGATCGCCCGCCTCCAGGATCACGTGCGCGTTGGTCCCGCCGATGCCGAAGCTGCTCACCGCCGCGACCCGGGCCCGGCCCTCCGGCCAGGGAAGGGCCTCCGTGGGCACGTAGAAGGGCGCCGGGTCGGGACCGATCTCCGGGTTGAGCGCGCGGAAGTCGCGGGTGGGCGGTATCCGCCCGTGGTGGACCGCGAGCGCGGCCCTGATCAGGCCGACGGCACCGGCCGCCGCGCCCAGGTGGCCGATCTGGCTCTTCACCGAGCTGAGGGCGCAGTGGTCCGGCTCGTCCACTCCGAGGGCCTGGCGCAGCGCACCCGCCTCCACGGGGTCGCCGAGCCGGGTGCCGGTGCCGTGCGCCTCCACGTACGCCACGTCGGCGCCCGTACGGCCGCTGCGGGCCAGCGCGCCGCGGATCACCGCGCGCTGCCCCGCCAGGGACGGTGCGCTGTAACTGAGCTTGGCCGCGCCGTCGTTGTTGACCGCGGAGCCGCTGATCACCGCGTAGACGGTGTCGCCGTCGCGGCGCGCGAGGGCGAGCGGCTTGAGTACGACCACTCCGGCGCCGCTGCCTCCGACGGTGCCGCCCGCGTCGTCGCTGAAGGGCCGGCAGTGACCGTCGGGCGAGAAGATGTGCTGCGGACGGTAGCGGTATCCGTCGGTCAGCTCCGGGTCGACGAGGACGCCGCCCGCGAGCATCACGTCGGCGTCGCCCTGCCGCAGCAGGGACGCCGCCAGGTGCACGGCGACGAGCGAACTGGAGCACGCCGTCTGGCTGCTGAGCACCGGGCCGGTGAGCCCGAGGTGGAAGGCGGTCTTGGTGGCGAGGAAGTCCTTCTCGTGGTGCAGGGCCAGCTGGAAGTCGTCGGGCAGCGCGTCGGGACCGGTCTCGCGGAGCATCGCCCGGAAGTACGTGTTCTCGCCCGCGCCCGCGACCAGGCCGGTCCGCAGCGCGCCCGGATCGGCGATGCCCGCGTGGGCGAGCGCCTCGACGCACGTCATCAGGAGCTGGCGCTGCTGAGGGTCCATCAGCCGGGCTTCCTGGCGGCTGATGCCGAACCGCTCGGGGTCGAAGGCCAGCATCCCGTCCAGTTGGCTGCGCGCGCCGACCAGGCCGTCCGGCGCGTCGAAGTGCTCGATGCCGCTCCGCCCGGAGACCACCAGGTCCCAGAAGGCCGCGAGGTCCGGTGCGCCGGGCGCGCGGACGGCCATCCCGACGATCGCGACGCCGTCGTCCGCCGCCGGCTCGGGGGAACCTGCCGGGCGTACGTCGGCCGAGCCGTCCGGCGCCGGATCCATACGTTCGAGGAAGCGCGCCAGCTCTCTCGGAGTGACGTGCTCGAAGAGGTCGGCGACGGTGAAGCGCAGCCCGAGTCCGGCGGTGCACCGCAGGTGGAAGCGCATCAGAGCGATGCTGGAGGCGCCCGCCGCGAAGTAGGTCTGGTCCGGCGCGATGGGCACGCCGGTCACCTCTTCGAAGACGGCGGCGAGGTGCGCCTCCCGTGCGGACGGCGCCGACGCGGCCGTCTCCTGGCCGGTGGCACCGGCCAGGTCACGGCCGGGCGCGCGCAGGGCGGCGTTCCGGTCGAGCTTGCCGCTCGGGGTGCGCGGCAGCCGGTCGAGGATCCGGAAACGCTCGACCCGGACGTGCCCGGGGAGCAGCCCCGCCAGGTGCTCCCGCAACTCCGCCGGGGACGGCGCGTCGCCACGGCACTGGAGACCCGCGACGAGTGAGAGCCCGTCGACGGCGACGACGGCCCCGAGCACGGCCTCGTGTCGCGTCAACGCGGCCTCGACCTGGCCGAGTTCGAGCCGGTGGCCGCTGAGTTTGACCTGGTCGTCCGCGCGGCCGAGGCAGTGCAGCAGACCGTCGTGGTCGAAGCGTGCCCGGTCGCCGGTGCGGTAGAAGAGCCCGTCGCCGGGGAGCCGGACGAACCGCTCCCGGTTCAGCGGGGTCTCGCCCAGGTAGCAGGGCTCGTCCAGTACGCCGCCGACGAGGAGTTCACCGGCACAGCCGGGCGGCAGCGGGAGGTCCGCCTCGTCGACGACGCGCAGCACCGCGCCGGCCGCCGGGTGCCCGATCGCCGGGCGGTCCGGCCACGCGGCCGGATCGCCGTCCAGGCACAAGGCGCTGACGACGTGCGTCTCGGTCGGCCCGTAGTGGTTGAACAGCCGCGCGCCGGGCATCCCGGCGAACCACCCGCGGACGGCGTCGGTGCACACCAACTGCTCGCCCGCGGTGACCACTTCGCGCAACCGGGAGGGGTGAAGGCCCAGGTGGACGCCGTGCTCGGCGAGCAACTGCAGCGCCACGTACGGCAGGAAGAGCCGCTCGACGCCCTCCGAGGCGAGCCGGTCGAGGAGTGCGGGTACGTCCCGTCGCAGGGCGGGATCGATCAGGCGCAGGCAGCCGCCGGTGCACAGGGTTCCGAAGATCTCCTGGAAGGAGACGTCGAAGGAGAGCATGGCGAACTGCTGGGTCAGCGCGGGCGCGCCCAGCCCGCCGGGACCCGCCTGCCAGTGCAGCAGGTCGCACAGCGTGCGGTCGAAGACCCGCACGCCCTTGGGCCGGCCGGTCGAGCCGGAGGTGAACAGGGTGTACAGCGGCCGGGCGCCCGCGTGTGCCGGGAGCGGTGGTGCGTCGGTGCCCGCCGCGCGGGGGTCGGACAGCGTGACGTGCAGGCGGGGTACGCCGCCGGGGTCCACCCCGTCGAACGCGGTCCCGTCACCCGGCGGGAGCAGGACGCACAACGGGTCGGTCTGCTCCACGATCTGCCGCAGCAGCGCGGGCGGGTACGACGGGTCGAGCGGCACCGCCGTCAGGTTCAGCCGGGCCAGCGCGAGAAGGCCCACGACATGCTCGACGGACGGTTCGAGGAACAGCGCCACGTGGCTCTGTTCGGCCGCGCCCGGCAGCCGCAGCGTCGCGGCCAGTTCCGTCGCCAGCGCGGCGGCGTACGCGTCGAGCGTCGCGTACGTGACCGTGCCCGTGGCGGTCCGCAGCGCCGGTGCCTGCGGAGTGCGGGCCACTTGGTGGGCGAAGCCCTCGGCGACCGTGGTCCACGGCGCCTCGACAGGCGCGCCCCGGCCGGACTCGGGCAGCGCGTCACGGTAGGGCGCGGCCAGTTGCGCCGGTGTGGTGTCCGGGGCCTCGGACAGCGCGGCCAGCCCCTGCCGGAAGAGGTCGGCCAGGGTGGCGGCCCGCTCGGCGTCGAACCGGTCGTCGGCGTACTCCCAGAGGCACTCCAGGCCGTCGGGCCGGTCGACGACCGTCAGGGTCACCGGGCACTTGGCCTCCGCCGGCACCGGCCACAGCGGACGGGCGGTGCTTCCGGCCAGGGACAGGGAGTCGTAGTCGGTGTTCTCCAGTACGAGGAGGAAGTCGAAGGGCGAGACGTCCGCGGCGCCGCGCGGACGCCCGGCCAGGACATCGGCGAGCGCCACGTCCTGACGTTCCATCACCTCGCGCACGGAGGCGGCGGTACGTGCCACCTCGTCCCGCACGGGCGCCCGTGGGTCCACGGACAGCGGCAGGAGGACGGTGTTGGCGAACATGCCGACGCTGTCCGCGAACTCCCGCACGGGCCGATGGGCGACCGGCGCCGCGACACGGGGCCGGGTCAGGCCGGTCACGCCGTACAGGGCCCAGGCGTAGACACCGGCCAACAGCTCGAAGCGCGTCAGGCCGAGTTCACCGCAGAGCCGGTCCACCGCGGCGCGCCCGGTCGCGTCGAGCGCGTCGCACAGCAGCCGCCCCTCGGCGGTGCGGCCGGGGCGGGGCAGCGGGAGCGGCTGCGTTCCTGCGGCGCGCGCGTCGGCGGTCTCGGCGGCGTACAGGGCCGAGAGTCCGTCGCGCTGCGTCGTGTAGGAGGGGCTCGTGTGCCAACGGCGCTGCCAGTCGGCGAAGTCGAGCGGGGTGGGCGTTCCGGCGCCACGGGTTCGGGGTGCGCCGTCGGTGACGGCCTCCGCGTACCCCGCCGACAGGTCGCGCAGCAGCACGTTGACCGACCAGCCGTCCACGGCGATGTGGTGCATGTGCAGCAGCAGCGTGCCGCCGTCCCCCGACGGCCGCGGCAGCCAGCACGCCCGCAGCATCCTGGGGTGCGACAGGTCGAACGGCGGCGCGAAGAAGGCGTCTTGAGGGTCGTGCCCCGTCGTGCCGTCTGCCGTGCCGCTCGTCGCTCCGTACGCCGTCCCGTCCGTCGCCCGCTCCGCCTGCGCGGCCGCGGGCCCGGTCCACGGGTCGTAGGGCTCGCCCACCCGTTGGGCCAGCCCGTCGGCGGTCGCCTCGAAGCCGGTGCGGAGCGCGGGGTGTCGCGCGACCAGCGCGGAGAGGGCGGACCGCAGGGCCTCCTCGTCCACCGGGCCCGCGACGGAGAAGGCCAGCCGGACGTCGTACGCCCGTGAGTCCGGGGAGCGCTGCTGCAAGAACCACAGACGTTCCTGCTCGCCGGTCGCGGGCCCCGACAGGGCCCCCGCCGCCGTGGCCTGCGGCAGGGCGGGCGCGTCGTCGCGAAGGGCCTCGCGCACGGCCTCGGCGACGCCCGCGAGGTCGCCGTGCAGCACCCGGTGCGCGGGCACCTCGCAGCCCAGGCGGCGGCGGATGCCGTAGCGCAGGCGCAGCGCCTTCAGCGAGTCGCCGCCGCACGCGATCCACCGGTCCTCGGGCCGCGGCCCCGGCACCCCCAGGATCTCGCCCGCGAGGTCGAGCACGACGCGCAGCGGTGCGTCCAGCGGTCCCGGAGCGGCGGACGCCGGGCGGCTCGTGGCCTCGGGCCGCCACGGGTCGGCGGCGCCCGCGCGCAGCGCCGCCTCGTCGACCTTTCCGTTGGCGGTGCGCGGCAGCGCGGGGACGCGGTAGAGGTGGTGCGGGCGCATGTAGCCGGGCAGTCCGGCGGCCATGTGCTCCTCGAACGAGGCCCAGGACAGGCCGGGATCGGCGACGAGATAGGCCAGCAGCTCGGCAGGGCCGCCCGTGCCGTCCCGTCGGGCGCACACGTGCACCTGTCGTACGCAAGGGTGCTCCGCGACGTGCCGCTCCACCTCGCCGGGCTCGATGCGGAAGCCGCGGACCTTCACCTGCCGGTCGGCGCGGCCGACGTACGTGAGGTGGCCGTCGGCCGAGCGCCTGACCAGGTCACCGGTGCGGTAGTACGCGGTGGCCGTGCCGTCGTCGTCGGGCAGGGTCACGAAGCGGCGGGCGGTCTCGTCCGGCAGGTTGCGGTACCCGGCCGCCAACCCGGCGCCGGAAAGGAGCAGTTCGGCTTCCTCGCCGGGGGCGGCGGGCCGGGTGGTGCCCGGCGCGACCAGGGCCGTCCCGGTCCCGGGCAGCGTGCGCCCGAGGGGCACCACCGGCGCGTCGAAGTCCCGCGGGATCGGATGGTGCAGCGCGAACGTCGTGCACTCGGTGGGACCGTAGGCGTTGTGGATCCGCGTGCGGCTGCCCGCGTTGCGGCGGTACCAGCGCCGGACGAGCGGCGCGTTGAGCTGCTCGCCGCCGACCAGCAGATCCGTCAGGCCGGAGAAGCAGCCGGGCTCCGTGTCGACCACGGCGTTGAACAGCGCCGTGGTGACGAAGGCGGTGTGGACGCGCTCCCGCCGCAGCACCGTGGCCAGCCGCTCCGGGGACTGCACGTCCTCGTCGGCGAGGACGACGCAGCAGCCTCCGGTCAGCAGCGGCACCCACACCTCGAAGCTCAGCGCGTCGAAGGCCGGGTTCGACAGGAACGCGAAGCGGGCGCCCCGCGCGTCCGGGAGGAACGCGGGATCGGCCAGGCGCAGGATGCCGGCGTCGCGCACCTCCACGCCCTTGGGGCGGCCGGTGGTGCCCGAGGTGTAGA
>NZ_LIRJ01000710.1 GCF_001419745.1 Streptomyces silaceus
GGCCCGTCTCGAAGCGGATGGTGCGGGTGCCGAAGGTGCCGTTGTCGATGACGGCCTCGGCGTAGTGGGTCTCGTTCTCCACTAGCGGTTCTCCTACGTGTCTACGTATCTACGTTTCGTCTTCTCGCCCGGCGGCCCGTGTGGCCGGGGGCGGGGGTCCCGTGCGTGGCCGGGACCGTGTGGAGAAGCGCGCCGTGTGTGCGGGCCGGTCTTCGATCGAAGCACCCGGGGATGTCTCCCGGGGGCCACTACCGAGGACCGGCGGCGGCTGGGTGCGCCTCTCCCTCGTGGGGGTGTACCGAGTACGGACGTACTCGTGGGGACGTGCTTGGTATCACCAGACTACAAAGCGTCAGTGACACCGCGCACGTACAGCAAAGGGAGCGGCCCCCTTCGAGTGCTTCGAGTGGGAACCGCTCCCTTCACGGCGACTTACTTGGCGCCCGCCGCACCGCGACGGATGCCGAGGCGGTCGACCAGCGCACGGAAGCGCTGGATGTCCTTCTTGGCCAGGTACTGCAGCAGGCGGCGACGCTGACCGACCAGGATCAGCAGACCACGACGGGAGTGGTGGTCGTGCTTGTGGGTCTTGAGGTGCTCGGTCAGGTCGGAGATGCGGCGCGAGAGCAGCGCGACCTGGACCTCGGGGGAGCCGGTGTCGCCCTCCTTCTGGCCGAACTCGGTCATGATCTGCTTCTTCGTAGCGGCGTCGAGCGACACGCGTACTCCTCGTGATGTCTTCGAGTGCCTCCGAGTGCCCCTGGTCTACGTCTCAGGGGGGCTTCCGTGACTCGGGAGGCCGGGATGGGCCGCGGGGGGCGGGTCCGGATCCTGGGGATCCGGGGGTGCGCAGACACGCGGCCGTTACACAGGGTACCAGTCGGCGTGTCGCCCCCCCGCGCGGGCCTTCGGAAACGCCTGAACAGGGCGGAATGCCCCCAGTAGGCTAACCGGACAGCTCTTTCGTACGTCGTGAAGGGACGCTTCGCCATGACCGAGGCGCAGGACAAGGCACGCAAGGAACGCAAGGAACGCGAGAAGAACGAGCTCTACGCCCTCGACATCTCCGGCGTCGAGTGGCAGAGCGCTCCGGGTACGGAGGAGCACGAGGAGCGGGTCGAGATCGCGTATCTCCCCGCGGGCGCCGTGGCCATGCGGTCGTCGCTGGATCCCGGGACGGTGCTGCGGTACACGGAGGCGGAGTGGCGCGCGTTCGTGCTCGGGGCGCGGGACGGCGAGTTCGATCTTGAGCCCTCGCCTCGCAAGGGCGGGACGGCGGTCGAGTAAGGGGGCCGACTGGGCTGATCAGGTCGACGCGATCTGCATGATCTGCGCGACCTGAGAGGTCGGCGGTCGGTGGCCGATGTCTGCTGTTGCCGACTGCTGTCCGCTGTTGCCGGCTGCCGTCAGCCGTGTCGGGC
>NZ_LIRJ01000711.1 GCF_001419745.1 Streptomyces silaceus
GCCCCACCGCGTCCAGCAACTCCCGGGCCCGCTCCCGCGCCTGCGCGCCCCGGCGCCCCCGACGGCCACCCCGTCCGTCCACGTGCGCCATCAGCTCCAACTGCTCCAGCGCCGTCAACGAAGCCAGCAGGTTCGGCTGCTGGAACACGATCCCCAGCCGCTGCCGCCGCAGCTCCGCCTTCTCGGCCCGGCTCAGCGCCCCCGTCTCCACGCCGTCCACCACGACCCGACCCCGGTCCGGCGTGACCAGCGTCGCCGCGACGGCGAGCAGGCTGGACTTCCCGGACCCGGAGGGTCCGATCACCGCCGCCATGGTCCCGGCGGGCACGTCGAGCCCGACGGAGTCGAGCGCGGTGAGGCGCCCCGCGCCGTCCGCGTACGTCAGCGTGACTTCTTCGAGAAACAAGGTCATCGTGCGCTCCCCAGGGCGACCAACGGATCAACGGCGGTGATGCGCCGCACGGACAGACCGGCCCCGACGACCCCGAGGATCACCATGACCCCGGCGGGCCACAGCACCGTCGACGGTTCGAGGACGAACGGCACGTCGCCCCCGCTGATCGCACCGCCCACCGCCGCCGCGATCCCGGTCCCCACCGCCGTACCGGCGACGAGCATCGCCAGGGCCTGCCCCAGCGCGTCCCGCAGCAGGTACGGCGTGGACGCGCCCAGCGCCTTCAGGACGGCCACGTCGCCGGCCCGCTGAATGGTCCACACCGTGAAGAACGCCCCTATGACCAGCGCGGAGATCGCGAAGAGGAACCCCCGCATCAGCTGGAGGGACCCGTTCTCGGCCTGGTAGGACCCGATCGCGGTCAGCGCGTCGTCCAGGGACTTCGTCTCGGTCCCCGCGGCGGTGTCCCCGGCGGCGAGATCGGCCCCGCCCCCGGTCCGCAGCGCCACGACGGTGGCCTGCTCGTCCGCCGACGTACCGCGGTGGCCGAGCCCCTGCCAGTCGTCGAGCGTGATCCACACGACGGGCGTATGGCTGTACGAGGCGTCGGAGGCGATGCGCGCGACGCGCTCCTCGACCGCGCCGCCCCCGAGCCGTACCCGGTCCCCGACACCGACGCCGAGGTCCGCCGCGGCCTGCTCCGAGAGCACGGCCCGCCCCGGCGCGATGCCGTCGGGGGCGATGCCGGAGTCCGGCTCGACGCCGAAGGCGGACACCGCGCCGGAGCGGCTGTCCGCGGTGGCGTTGAGCGTGCTGATGCCGATGGGCTGCGCGGAGGTGACCCCGGGACGCCCGGCCCACTTCTCCCAGGCGCGCTGGTCGACCTGCGAGTCGGTGAAGGAGACGGACCGGCCGTCGGGCGGCGCGGCGAACGCCAGGTGGTCGGCGGGCAGCCCGGTGATCGCCGAGGTGTTCTCCCTGGCGAGCCCGGCGGTCAGCCCGGACAGCAGGCCGACGAGCAGGGTGATCAACACGACGACGGCTCCCATCAGGGCGAACCGCCCCTTGGCGAACCGTAGGTCTCTCCATGCGACGAACATGCCCCCACCCTGCGGCCACGCCCGCCCGCCGGGCATCGCGCCACAGCACGCTTCACCCGAATCGAAGTGAGGGGCTGACGGTCAACCTTTCGATTGACGAGCACGGTGCCCGGCACCCGTACGGTGGAAGGGACACGCACGTCGCTCACACACGTCACCCGCGTCCGTACGTCACTCACGTACATCGCACGTCACGCGTCAGCCGCACGCGCCCGCGCCGCCCACCGAACGAGCCCACACCGCCATGAACCCAGCCCTCGGCCTCGGCCCTCATCCGCTGTCCCTCCCCCGCACCCGAGGCGG
>NZ_LIRJ01000712.1 GCF_001419745.1 Streptomyces silaceus
CCACCCATATTTCCGTGGACAGCGTCCCCGTCCCCGTCGGATAGTGCGGCCCATGGCTTCTCTCGTGCGCCACCTCACATTCGACTCCCGCGACGCCTACCGCCAGGCCACCTTCTGGGCCGGGGTCCTCGGCGGCAAGCTCAGCGACGACGACTTTCCCGGGGACCCGGAGGCCCTGGTCGAGGCCGACGGCGTCACGCTGCTCTTCGTGACCGTGCCGGACGCCAAGGCCGTCAAGAACCGGCTGCACGTCGACCTCCAGCCGCAGGACCGCACCCGCGACGAGGAGGTCCAGCGGATTCTCGCGCTCGGCGCCACCCAGGTCGCCGACCAGCGGAGGCCCAACGGCCGGGGCTGGGTCGTCCTCGCCGACCCCGAGGGCAACGAGTTCTGCGTGGAGTGCGCCCAGGCCGAGCGCGACGCCATCATCGCCGCCGAGGCCAAGGCGCAGGCCGAGGCCGAGGCCCGCGGCGAGCTCGACTGACCGTGTCTCCGGGAAGGCTCAGCCCCGCAGCTCCCCCTTGACCACCTTCCCGCTCGCGTTCCTCGGCAGTTCCGCGACGAACTCCACCGCCCTCGGGACCTTGTAGTTGGCCATCTCCCGGCGCGACCACGCGATCAGGTCGTCCGAGGTCACCACAGAACCCGGGCGCCGCACCACGTACGCCTTGCCGACCTCGCCGAGCCTCGGGTCGGGCACCCCGACGACCGCGACGTCGGCCACGTCGGGGTGGATGCCGAGGAGTTGCTCTATCTCGGCGGGATAGGCGTTGAAGCCGCCGACGATGAACATGTCCTTGATGCGGTCCGTGATGCGGAGGTTGCCGTCCTCGTCGAGGACGCCGACGTCACCCGTGCGCAGCCAGCCGTCGGGCGTCACGCTCTTCTTCGTCTCGGCGGGATCCTCGAAGTAGCCCCGCATGACGTGGTGTCCGCGCACGAGGACCTCGCCGGGATGTCCGGGCGCCTGCGGCGCGCCCGTCGCGGTCACCACCCGCACCTCCGTGCCG
>NZ_LIRJ01000713.1 GCF_001419745.1 Streptomyces silaceus
CGGCCCGCCCCACCCCGCCCCTCCCTTGACCGGCAGAAATCTTCGGGATATCGGTTGGCACCTGAAAGTTTCCTCCGGTCCCCAGGGAGCCCACGTGCCCGACCTCGACACCCGCCTCCGCGCCCTCATCGCCACGATGACCTTGGAGGAGAAGGTCGGCCAGCTCTTCGTGATGCACGTGTACGGCCACACCGCCACCGACCCGGACCAGGCCGACGTCGACACCAACCTCCGCGAGATCGGCGTACGCGACGCCGCCGAACTGATCGCCCGCTACCACCTCGGCGGCATCCTCTACTTCGGCTGGGCCCACAACACCCGCGACCCCCACCAGATCGCCGAGCTCTCCGCCGGCATCCGCCGGGCCTCCCCCACCGTCCCCGTCCTGATCTCCGTCGACCAGGAGCACGGCGCCGTCGCCCGCGTCGGAGCCCCCGCCACCCTCCTCCCCGGCGCCATGGCCCTCGGCGCCTCCGGCTCCCACGACCGCGCCCGCGAGGCCGCCCGCATCGCCGGCACCGAACTGCGCGCCCTCGGCATCCTCCAGGACCACGCCCCGGACGCCGACGTGAACGTCGACCCCGCCAACCCGGTCATCGGCGTACGCTCCTTCGGCGCCGACCCCGAAGCCGTCGCCGGCTTCGTGACCGCCCAGATCGAGGGCTACCAGAGCGCCGGCATCGCCACCGCCGCCAAGCACTTCCCCGGCCACGGCGACACGACGGACGACAGCCACACGGAACTGCCGCGCATCCACCACACCCGCGAGGAGTGGGACCGCTTCGACGCCCCGCCGTTCCGCGCCGCGATCGCCGCGGGCGTCGACTCCGTGATGACCGCGCACATCGTGGTGCCCGCCCTGGACCCGTCGGGCGACCCGGCGACGCTCTCCCGCCCGATCCTGACCGGCATCCTGCGCGAGGAACTCGGCTTCGACGGTGTGATCTCCACGGACTCGCTCGCGATGCGCGGGGTCCGCACGAAGTACGGCGACGACCGCGTGGCCGTACGCGCGCTCCAGGCGGGCGTCGACCAGCTCCTGAACCCGCCGCACCCGGAGGTCGCGTGGCACGCGGTGCTCCAGGCCGTCGCGGAGGGCGAGCTGACGGAGGACCGCGTCGACGCGTCGGTCCTGCGCGTCCTGAGGATGAAGGCGAAGGTGGGCCTCCTGGACGACCTCCTCGACCTCCCGGACCGGAACCGGACAGACCAGACGAACCGGACCCCTCACACCGACCGAACCCCTCACCCC
>NZ_LIRJ01000714.1:0-544 GCF_001419745.1 Streptomyces silaceus
AGGGCGGGGCGAGCTGACCCGTACGCCCGAGGCCTTCCGGGTACGCACGCCTTTCCGCTTGCCGCTCAGCGGACGGGCGTGCGGTGCACGGGCGGCAGGTCCTTCAAGAGGCCGGGGTACGCCGTGTCCAGGACGTGCGCCGACGGCGTGAACAACGTGCCGGAGAGGGCGGGGAGATCGGCGGGCCTGTGCCATTCCCAGCGGTGGACCAGGTGCGGCTCGGTGACGGTGGGGGTGCCCCGGTGGGCCGTGACGCGGACGGCGGCAGTCAGACGCAGGACACCGTGCGTGGTGTCCATCAGGACGGCGAGCACGTGGGCGTCGTCCGCCGAGGCCGCCAGGCCGGTCTCCTCGCCCAACTCGCGTACCGCTGCCTGCTCGAAGGACTCGCCCGGATCGGGCTTGCCGCCGGGCAGTTCCCAGACGCCGTGCGTGGAGCGTCCCAGCAGTACGCGTCCCTGCGCGTCGTTGACCACGACGCCCGCGCCGATGAGCCCCTGGGGGACGGGCCGCCCCCGGTCGGCGAAGGAGACCGGGACGGCGG
>NZ_LIRJ01000714.1:587-1238 GCF_001419745.1 Streptomyces silaceus
GGCGGTCCGCGGGGACGGCGCTCGCCAGCGGTGTGACGACGCAGACCGTGCCGCCGGGGCGCAGCAGTTCGCGCAGGCGGTTCAGGAGCCACGTGCGGTCGCGGAAGAAGGCGTAGCTGAGGCGGAAGGTGATCAGGTCGTACGCGTCGTGGGGCAGGGCGGCGAGGTCGTCTGTCTCGATGTCGTGGTGCAGGAAGCGCACGTCGGCGTCGGCCGGGGCCCGGGTCGCGGCGAAGTCGATGGCCGACCGCGCGTAGTCGACGGCGTCGACCGCGTACCCCATCTCGTGCAGATGGAGGGCGAGTTCGCCGAGGCCGCAGCCCACGTCGAGGGCGATGGCGGGCCGCTGCGGACGCAGGGCGGTGTCCAGTGCGGCGCGTTCGGCCTCGGTCAGGGGCCGGAAGCCCTTGCCGTGGGCGTAGTGGTCGTGCCACTCGGCCTGTTCCGTGTATCCCACTGAGGCGGCTCCTTGTGGTCGAGAAGGGAGAGGTGGGGGCGGGGGCTTCATGCCTGTTCCGTGGCCGCATGCGCGCCCACGCTGACCGGGCCGGTCTCGTACGCGACGATGACGGCCTTGACCCGGTCGCGGAGGCCCAGTTTGGCGAGGATACGGGCGACGTGGGTCTTGACCGTCGTCTCGGCGAGGTGGAG
>NZ_LIRJ01000714.1:1256-1434 GCF_001419745.1 Streptomyces silaceus
ACCTCGCGCGGGGTCAGCGCGTCGAGGTCCCGGTGGAGGGCGGCGTCGCCGCCGTGCCGGGCGAACCGTTGCACGAGGCGGCGCGTGATGGCGGGCGCGAGGAGGGCGTCGCCGGTACGGACCGTCCGGACGGCCGAGGCCAGGTGCTCGGGGGTGACGTCCTTGAGGAGGAAGCCGC
>NZ_LIRJ01000715.1 GCF_001419745.1 Streptomyces silaceus
CGCCTGCCCCGCACCACGCCCCGCCTTCGTCCGCCAACAGCCAGCCGCCAGCCCGCCAGCCAAGCGCCAGCCGACAACCAGCAACCGCGACCACCCCACCCACGTCCACCGACGACCGCAGACATCCACCGCCGTACACCGCCGTCCATCGCCGTACACCGGCATACCGCCCCAAGACGCCACCCCCATGCCACCCTGGACCCCATGCCCGAAGGAGACACCGTCCACCAGGCAGCCCGGCGCCTGCACACCGCCCTCGCCGGGAAGGACCTCGTCCGCTCGGATCTCCGCGTGCCCAAACTCGCGACGGTGGACCTCACCGGACGCACCGTGCTGGACGTGACCCCGCGCGGAAAGCACCTGCTCACCCGCATCGAGGGCGGCCTCACCCTGCACTCCCACCTCCGCATGGACGGCTCCTGGCGGGTGTACGCCCCCGACGAGCGCTGGCGCGGCGGCCCTGGGCACCAGATCCGGGCGATCCTCGGCACCGTCGACCGCACCGCCGTCGGCTACCGTCTGCCCATCCTCGAACTGCTCCGCACCACCGACGAGGACAGAGCCGTCGGCCACCTGGGCCCGGACCTGCTCGGCCCCGACTGGGACCCCGACACGGCTCTGCGCAATCTGCTGGCCGCCCCGGACCGCCCCCTCGGCGAGGCCCTCCTGGACCAGCGCAATCTCGCGGGCATCGGAAACATCTACAAGAGCGAGCTCTGCTTCGTGCTGCGCGCCACCCCCTGGATCCCCGTCGGCGAGCTCCCCGAGGAGACGGCCGCCCGCCTCCCCCTGCTCGCCCACAAGCTCCTGACGGCCAACCGCGACCGGCCCGCCCGCACCACCACCGGCCTCGCCCGCCCCGACCAGCGTCTCTTCGTCTACGGCCGGGCGCCCCGCCCCTGTCTGCGCTGCGGCACCCCCATCCGCACCGCCGAACAGGGCGACGGCTCGCGCAGCCGCCCCACCTACTGGTGCCCGACCTGCCAGCAGGGCCCGACCCCCTGACCCCACCGGGCACCCGTCCCGTACCCGTCCCGAAGCGCAACCCCACTCACTAGTTGACGCTCCGTCAGATCCAGTCGTACCGTCCCGCCATGCCCATCAAGGCGTACGACCTCACCGGACGCACCGCATTCGTCACCGGCGCCGCGAGCGGCATCGGCCGCGCGACGGCCCTGCTCCTCGCCGAGGCGGGCGCCACCGCGCACTGCGCCGACCGCGACGAGCAGGGCCTCCACGAGACCGCCACGCTCATCAAGTCGGCCGGCGGCACCGCCCGCGTCCACGCCCTCGACGTCAGCGACAGGGCCCAGGTCGAGCAGGCCGTCACGGCGGCAGCGGCGTCCGACGGCCGCCTCGACGTCATGGCCGCCATCGCGGGCGTCATGCACAACAGCCCGGTCCTGGAGACCCGCGACGAGGACCTCGACCGCGTCCTGAACATCAACTTCAAGGGTGTCCTGTACGCCTGCCAGGCCGCGGCCCGCACCATGATCGAGGCGGGCTCCGGGGGCAGCATCGTCACGATGGCATCGGGCGCCGTCGACACCGGCGGCCCCGGCCTGCTCTGCTACGGCGCGGCCAAGGCGGCCGTCGTCCAGCTCACCAAGACCCTGGCCACCGAGGTGGGCGCGCACGGCATCCGCGTCAACGCGGTGGCGCCGGGCTGGATCCGTACGCCGATGACGGACCGCCACGACAAGGAGGCGCAGGCCCACACCGAGGGCCTCATGGTGCGCATGGCGCCGCTGGGCCGCGTAGGGGAACCGGAGGACATCGCGCATGCCGTGCTGCACCTGGCGTCGGACGCCGCGTCCTTCACGACCGGCCAGATCCTCCGCCCGAACGGCGGCGTCGCCATGCCGTGGTGACCCACTTCCCGGCACCCCGCGCACGCA
>NZ_LIRJ01000716.1 GCF_001419745.1 Streptomyces silaceus
GCGGTGGGGGAGGGGGTTCAGGTGGAGGTCGCGCTCGGGGTCCCACTGGACGCGGGCCGGGGAGCGGCGCAGGTCGCGCTTCCAGGTGGCCTGGTCCGGGTGGAGGCCGCGGGCGTAGTGGGAGAGGCAGGAGTTGCGCAGGGCCCAGTCGAAGCCCTCGCGGGTGATCTCGACGGCCAGGACCGTCTGCTGGTCCTCCTTGGTGGCCCAGCCGCAGCGGTACATCATCCACAGGAACGAGGGCTTGATCCACGTCATGCGGTCCCGCTTCCAGGCCGCGGGGAAGCGGCCCTCGCGGGCGGCCGGGCCGCCGAGCTCCGGACGGTACGCCTGGTAGACGGTGATCGTGGAGTCGGTGTGCAGCGCGCGGATCTCGTGGTTCATGGGAGATCAGCGTGCCGGGGCGGTGGTGGTTCCGCCACTGAATTGTGAGAGGGGCGGAGGGCGACGGCGGGGTGAGGGTGCCGTCGCCCAGGCGGTGCCGGTTACGGCGCCGGGGTCAGAAGTCGACCCGCGTCCGCTCGTCGAGCCGTGCCACCGAGTCCTGCGCGAACGCCTTCTCGTAGTCGCTGCGGATCTCCTCGATCAGGACGTCCCGCTTGCGCGCCTCGGTCGTCGGGTACAGCAGGATCAGCTCGTACGAACGCTCGCGCTCGATCTTGCCGTTGGAGTCGCGCCACTGGCCGCGCCCGTCCTGGATCGTCAGCCCGTCGGGGAAGCCCGGCGTGACCTCCTTGTCGATGAAGTCCATGAACTGCTTGTCGGTCACGGCGGGGCCGCCGTCGGGCCGCTCCGTGCCGAAGAAGAGACGGGTCTCGGTGAAGGGCTTGCCCCGGGCGACCGTCGTCGTGGCGGCGCGTTCGGTGCCGGCGGTGGTCGTGGCGGCGGGCGCTTCGTCGTCCAGCGAGGCGTACGCGGCGGGCGCGCCGACGGCCAGCAGAGCGGTGACGGCGGCGGTCACGGCGATCCGGGTGGCGGAGAAACGGGGCAGGGTGAGGGCCATGGGAATCCGGGAGTCCCTTTCTGGGGCGGGGCAGGAGTCGGCGGCACACCGTAGCGGACACGCGGACCCTCGACGCCCGCCTTCTGCCGATATGGCCTGATTCCCGGCCGTCGGTTTCACGCCCATGTGGCACGCCCGTCACAGAGGAGGGAGGGGAGGGGGCGGGAGGGTTACTGCCCGCCGGAACCCAGGCGGTACGTCCGCAGGGTCCGCCAGCCCGTCCC
>NZ_LIRJ01000717.1 GCF_001419745.1 Streptomyces silaceus
CTCCGGCACCCGTCGTGATCTTTGCCGCGGCCGGGCCGGGTCATGTACCCGCGGGGGCAGTACCCTGTCGATTCACTCGTACGGCTGCAAAGACGGCACACGGCACACCCAGAAAGGCGGACGCCCCATGAGCGAGGCCCTCGATCCCGAGGTCGTGGAGTTGGCGACCAAGATCTTCGATCTGGCGCGCCAGGGCGACACCGCGGCGCTGGTCGCGTACGTGGACGCGGGCGTTCCGGCGAACCTCACGAACGACAGCGGCGACTCGCTGGTGATGCTCGCGGCGTACCACGGGCACGCCGAGGCGGTGCGGGCGCTCGTGGCGCGCGGCGCCGACACCAACAGCGCCAACGACCGGGGGCAGACGCCGCTCGCCGGTGCCGTCTTCAAGGGTGAGGACGCGGTGGTCCGGGCGCTCCTGGAGGGCGGCGCGGATCCGGCCGCGGGGATGCCGTCGGCGATCGATACCGCACGGATGTTCGGAAAGGTGGAGCTGCTTCAGCTGTTCGGGACCGCCTGAGCGGGGTACCTGACCAGCAACGACGGGGGCGCTGGAAATGTGGTCGCGGCGGACATGACCGCCGGGTCATCATGACGACGTGATTCACGGACGCGACGGCGGGGCAGATGTTGCCGCACCGCGTGGACCGTGATCGGCCCGCCCCCGGACCTCCCGTCCGGGACCCTTGGGCCACCGACGAGAGGCAGAGGAAAATGGTCTTCGACAAGCAAGAGACGGCGGGCGGCCCGACGTGTTGGCGCACGGCCAGGTAATTGCGTGATTCCCGGTTGCGTCGACGCTTGATGTGAGGCTGTTTCCCATGTTCGATCCGGTCATAGCGCCCAGCGGTACGCTGCTCGGCCTGCTGCAGCGGGGCCGCGGCGACGGCACGCTGCACGCACTCACCGCCCCGCGGTCCGAGGCGCTCGCCGCCCTCGACCACTGTGTCCTGAACGATCCCCGCCACGACTGGCAGGTGGAGAACCGCTCGCTCTACTACGCGCGGCTCTACCTCGACCTGCACGGCGGGCTCGGCGAGATCGAGCGGCATCTG
>NZ_LIRJ01000718.1:0-887 GCF_001419745.1 Streptomyces silaceus
TCGCCGCCGGAGAGCACCCCGACGGGAAGGTGTGCCCGCGCGCCCCGGAAGAGGAACCGGGCGAGCAGGTTCATGCGCTCCGCCTCCGGTCGCTCGGGGGCGAACGCGGCGAAGTTCTCCGCCACGGTGCGGTCCAGGTCCAGCAGGTCGAGACGCTGCGAGAGATACGCGATCCGGCCGTCGTTGCGCCTGATCTCCCCGGCGTCCGGGGCGAGTTCACCGGTGATCAGACGGAGCAGCGTCGTCTTGCCCGCGCCGTTGGGCCCGGTCAGCGCGATGCGCTCGGGGCCGCGGACGGTCAGGTCGACGCCGTCGTCGGCGAACACGGCCCGGTCTCCGTGGTGGACCTGCATCCCCTCGCCGAGGAAGAGGTTGCGCCCGGCGGGCACCTGGGTGTCGGGCAGCTCCAGGGTGATGCGCTGTTCCTCGCGCAGGGCGCGTCCGGCCTCGCTGAGCCGGGCCTTGGCCTCGCTGACCCGGGCCGCGTGCATCTGCCCGGACCGGCCCGCGGATTCCTGCGCGCCGCGCTTCATGTTGCCGGCGAAGATCCGGGGCAGCCCGGCGCTCTTGAGGTTGCGGGCGGCGTTGCTCTGCCGCCGCTCGGCGCGTTCACGGGCCTGCTGCATCTCCCGCTTCTCGCGCTTCAGCTCCTGTTCGGCGTTGCGGACGTTCTTCTCGGCGACCTCCTGCTCGGCGCGCACCGCCTCCTCGTACTCGGTGAAGTTCCCTCCGTAGAGGCGCAGTTCGTCACTGCCCAGCTCGGCGATGCGGTCCATGCGGTCGAGCAGCGCGCGGTCGTGGCTGACCAGGAGCAGGCAGCCGGTGAAGTCCGTCAGGACGTCGTAGAGCTTGTGCCGGGCCGCCAGGTCGAGGTTGTTGGTCGGTTC
>NZ_LIRJ01000718.1:919-1344 GCF_001419745.1 Streptomyces silaceus
GCGAGGCCGAGACGGTCGAGCTGGGCGCGGGTGCGCTCCTCGATGTCCCAGTCGTCGCCGATGACGGCGAAGTGCTCCTCGCCGACGTCACCGGACTCGACGGCGTCCAGCGCGCGGATGACCGCGGCGACGCCGAGCACCTCGGCGACCGTGAGATCGCCGGTGAGGGGGAGGCTCTGCGGGAGGTGGCCGAGCGTGCCGCTGACGGTCAACGAACCGGTGGCGGGGGTGAGTTCACCCGCGATCAGTTTGAGCAGGGTGCTCTTGCCGGAGCCGTTCGGGGCGACCAGGCCGGTGCGGCCGGTGGTCACGGTGAAGGACAGGTCGTGGAAGACCGGGGTGTCGTCGGGCCAGGCGAAGGAGAGATTCGAGCAGACGACGGCGGCGTCGGACATGGAAGTGACCTCGCGGGATGTGAGGGCAGA
>NZ_LIRJ01000719.1 GCF_001419745.1 Streptomyces silaceus
AAGAGACAGGCTCCCCCGACCGCTCCGCCCCCGCCGGCGAGTCGGCGAGGCGGATCACCGGGTCGTCCGTGCCCTCGCGGCCCGCGACCACCGGCTTGGCGGCGCGCGCGGCCTTGGCGCGGTACTGCGCCGCGTCGGCGAGGCGGAAGAGGCGGCGGGCCGAGCGCACCGGGCCGATCGGGTCGCCGGTCGAGGCGACCCCGCACGCGACCCCGTCACCCAGCTCCAACTCGGCGGCGCGCAGGCACAGTTCATCGGCGACCCGCACCACCTCGTCGGCGCCGGGCCCCACCGAGAGCAGACAGAACTCGTCGCCGCCGAGCCGCGCCGCGAGCGTGCCCGGCAGCATCGCGCCGCACAGCGAGAGGACCGAGCCGAAGCGCTCAAGGAGGCGGTCGCCGACCGCGTGGCCGCGGGTGTCGTTGACCCGCTTGAGCCCGTTCACGTCGCAGACGACCAGGCTCACCACGGAGCCGTCGGCGCGGTGCCGCTCCACCGCCTCGTCCAGCCTGAGGTCGACCGCGCGGCGGTTGGCGAGCCCGGTCAGCGCGTCCGTGAAGGCCAGCCGGCGGGCCTCCTCCAGACGTTCGGTCTGCGCGATGCCGGCGGCGACGACCGCCGCGAGGACGGTGGCGAAGTCGGCGTCGGCCCGGTCGAAGACCGGCTCCCCGGCCGGCCGCGCCACGTACAGCTCGCCCCACGCGCGCCCGTGCAGCACGATCGGCGCGACCACGCAGCAGCCGCGCCCCCGGCGGCGCAGGGCGGCCACGCGCTGATGGCAGTAGCCGGCCGCGCGGGCGCCCTCGGGGCCCTCGGCGGTCTCCACCCAGGCGTTCGGCTCGCCGCCGCCGGCCCAGCGCTCGTGCAGGAACTCGGTGATCTCCGGGAACTGGTGGACGGGGTACGCCTCCCCGTCCGGGAACTCCTCCTCGCCCGGGACGCGTTGGCCCACGTTCACCAGGACGCGCAGCCGGCCGAGGTCCCGCTCCCACACGGACAGCGCCGAGAAGCTGCCGTTCAGCGCGCGGCAGGCACCGAGCGCGGCCGCCCGCCAGGACTCGCGCGGAGTGTGCGCGGCGGCCATTCCCTGCGCGAGCTCCACCACGGCCCGGAGCCGAACATCGTCACCCATCCCTCCAGGCTAGGAGGTTTACGGCATTTTGGAACTTCAGGACATAGTACGGACCAGACACCGCACCCGCACGAGCACGGACATCCACCGCCCGCTCACTCCCCGGGCCACTCCGGCTTGCGCTTCTCGTTGAACGCCGCGACGCCCTCCGCCCGGTCGCCCGAGAACGCCACCGTCCGCCACGCCGCGTCCTCGACCTCCAGACCCGCCTGGAGGTCGAGCCCCTGCCCGAGGCGCAGGGCGCGCTTGGCGGCACGCAGGCCGACGGGCGAGTTGGCGGCCATGCGGGCGCCGAGCGCGAGCGCCTCCGTGCGGTCCTCGCCCGCGTCGACGAGCAGGTCGACCAGGCCCAACTCCCGCGCCTCCGCGGCCTCCACGCGGCGCGCCGAGAAGATCAGCTCGGCGGCGCGGGCGGCGCCGACCCGGCGCGGGAGCAGCTGGGTGCCGCCACCGCCGGGGATGACGCCGACGGAGACCTCGGGCAGTCCGACGACCGCGGTCGCGTCGGCGACGATCACGTCGCAGGAGAGCGCGAGCTCGAATCCGCCGCCGAGCGCGAAGCCGTGCACCGCGGCGACGGTGGGCATCGGCAGGTCGAGCACACCGCCGTAGGCGCCCCGCGAGGTCGGCCGCTGGCGGCGCAACTCGGCGTCGCTGAAGGAGTTCCGCTCCTTGAGGTCGGCGCCGACGCAGAAGGCGCGCTCGTGCGTGGAGGTCAGGACGACGACGCGGGCGCCCTGGTCCTCCGACAGGGCGGCGCAGGCACCGGCGATGGAGCGGGCCATCTCCGAGGAGACCGCGTTCATCGCCTTGGGGCGGTCCAGGACGAGCTCGGCGACGTGTCCGTGCCGCCTGACCGCCACGTACTCCCCGTACCGCTGCTCGTCGCCCATGACGCCTCCTCCGGTTAACGACCGTTACCCAGGGATCATGTCAGCCGGGCCCCGCCCCGGGAAGGGGCAGCCGTCAGGTCCGGCGGGCGAGCAGCCACGGCTCGACGACGCCGAGACCGCGGACGGGCCGCTGCCACATCGGCTGCAGCGCGAAGCGGTACGTCGGGGGCTCCTCGCCCTCCTTCTCCGCCACGGCGGCCGCCTCCGCGGCCTCCGTCTCGGAGGCGGGCGCCTCGCCCGTGCGCGTCAGCTCCTCCGCGAAGGCCCCGTCCACGAGCACGGCGTCCCGCGGCGCTATCGACGTGAGCCGCGAGGCGAGATTGACCGTCGTGCCGAACACGTCGCCCATCCGGGTCGTCACGGTCCCGAAGGCGATGCCGACGCGCAGCTCCGGCATCGTCTCGTCGTTGGCCATCGTCTCGATCAGCCGCAGCGCGATCTCGGCGGCGGTGCCGGCGTCGTCGGCGACGTACAGGACCTCGTCCCCGAGCGTCTTGATGAGCCGGCCGCCGTGCGCGGCGACGAGGTCGGCGGCGGTGGTCTCGAAGGCCTCGACGAGCTCGCCGAGCTCTTCCTCCTCCATGCGCCGCGTCAGCCGCGTGAACCCGACCAGGTCGGCGAAGCCCACGGCCAGGCGCCGGTCGACCATCTCCTCGTCGTCCGCGGCCTGCACGACGCGCCCGGTGGCGGCGGCGAGCTGGCGGCGCCACACGTAGACGAGGAACTCCTCCAGCTCGGGCAGGAGCAGCTCGACGAGCGGATACGTGACCTCGGTGCGGGTCATGCCCGGCTCGGGGGGCTCGGTGAGCCCCTCCAGGAAGGAGTCGATCTGCCACTCGGCGAGGCGGGCGGTGGTCTGGCCGGTCGAGCGCGCCACCTGCACGGCCATGGCCTCGCTCAGCAGGCCCGCCTCGACGAGGCCCGCGAGGCGGCGCAGGGCGAGGACGTCGGCCTCGGTCAGGGCCTTGGCCTGGCCGATGTCGGGAAAGCCCATGGCCCGCCAGAAGCGGGACGCCAGCTCCATGGAGACGCCCGCGCTGCGGGCCGCCTGGAAGGGGGTGTAGCGGCGGTCCGCGCCGAGGATGAGCTGCTCCAGACGGAGGGCGAGGGGGTTCTTCTCCTCGCCGTCCTGCTTCTCGTCCACCTCGGGTACGTCCGGTACCGCGCTCCCCGCCTCATGTGCGGCGACGGCTCCGGCTGACCCGCCGTCGGGGGCGGGATCTGCACCCGTGCCGGAGCCCGTGTCGTCGACGGTCACGCCTGCTGCCCTTCCGATCTGCCGCGGTCAGGTATCGACCGGCGTCAACTTTACGGCAGGTGTGCCGCAGCTCACTCCCGACTCCCGCCCCTTGACCACTCCCGGGGGCGGGCCCCTCCCTCATCACCCCCCCCGGCACGGTCCGGCTGCACCGGGCCTGAAGCCACCTCCATCCCCTCCCGGCACCGGTCTCAGCACCCACCTGCACCGGGCTCGACGCCACACTCATCGCTGCCCGGCACCGGGGTCTGTGCCCACCTGCGCCGGAGCTGGAGCCACACTTATCGCCGCCCGGCACCGTGGGCTGTGCCCACCCGTTCCGCCCTGCGGAACGCCTGCCCACAGCAGGA
>NZ_LIRJ01000072.1 GCF_001419745.1 Streptomyces silaceus
CAACCCCACGGTCGAGGTCGAGGTCGGCCTCGACGACGGCAGCACGGGTCGTGCCGCCGTTCCGTCGGGCGCCTCCACCGGTGCCTTCGAGGCCATCGAGCTTCGCGACGGTGACCCGAACCGTTACCAGGGCAAGGGCGTCGAGAAGGCCGTCCTCGCCGTCATCGAGCAGATCGGCCCGGAGCTCGTCGGCTACGACGCCACCGAGCAGCGCCTGATCGACCAGGCCATGTTCGACCTGGACGCCACCGACAACAAGGGCTCGCTCGGCGCCAACGCCATCCTCGGCGTCTCGCTCGCCGTCGCCCACGCCGCCTCCGAGGCCAGCGACCTCCCGCTGTTCCGCTACCTCGGCGGTCCGAACGCGCACCTGCTGCCGGTGCCGATGATGAACATCCTGAACGGCGGGTCGCACGCCGACTCGAACGTGGACATCCAGGAGTTCATGATCGCCCCGATCGGCGCGGAGTCCTTCTCCGAGGCCCTGCGCTGGGGTGCCGAGGTCTACCACACCCTCAAGAAGGTCCTGAAGAGCAAGGGCCTGGCCACCGGCCTCGGCGACGAGGGCGGCTTCGCCCCGAACCTCGACTCGAACCGTGCCGCCCTGGACCTCATCCTCGAGGCCATCAAGGAGGCCGGTTACGTCCCCGGCGAGCAGATCGCGCTCGCCCTCGACGTCGCCGCGTCCGAGTTCTACAAGGACGGCACGTACGAGTTCGAGGGCAAGTCCCGCTCGGCCGCCGAGATGACCGAGTACTACGAGGAGCTCGTCGCGGCGTACCCGCTCGTCTCCATCGAGGACCCGCTGTTCGAGGACGACTGGGCCGGCTGGAACGTCATCACCGAGAAGCTCGGCGAGAAGGTCCAGCTCGTGGGCGACGACCTGTTCGTCACCAACCCGGAGCGCCTGGCCCGCGGCATCGAGGAGAACTCGGCCAACGCCCTGCTGGTCAAGGTCAACCAGATCGGCTCGCTGACCGAGACGCTGGACGCCGTCGAGATGGCCCAGCGCAACGGCTTCAAGTGCATGATGTCCCACCGCTCCGGCGAGACCGAGGACGTCACCATCGCCGACCTGGCCGTCGCCACCAACTGCGGCCAGATCAAGACCGGCGCCCCGGCCCGCTCCGAGCGCGTCGCCAAGTACAACCAGCTCCTGCGCATCGAGGAGATCCTCGACGACGCCGCGGTCTACGCCGGCCGCAGCGCCTTCCCGCGCTTCAAGGGCTGAGCTCTCGTAGCCACGTAGTTACGTACGTCCTCGCACCCGGTCCCGTACCGTGTGCGGGGACGTACGTACGTTGACGCGCTGCGCCGGGGAGGCGGAACCATGCCCAAGGCCGGGACCAAGGACCGGTTCTCCACGGCTACCCGCCTGCGGCTGCTCGGCGAGCAGACCGCCGAGCGTGTCTACCGCTCCCAGACCAAGCGCCAGGCCCGCCGCTCCCGCCTCACCGGCCGCGCGGCGCTCCTCGCGCTCGTGCTCTGCTCGCTGGTCGTGGCGCTCGCGTACCCGATGCGGCAGTACGTCTCGCAGCGCGCCGAGATCGACGACCTGCGCCGGCAGAAGGCCGAGCGCCAGGCGGACGTCGAGAAGCTGCGCGACGAGAAGGCCCGCTGGCAGGACGACGCGTACGCGGAGCAGCGCATCCGGGACCGCCTGCACTATGTGATGCCGGGCGAGACCGGCTTCACGGTGATCGACCCCGCGGCGGCGAAGAGCCGGCGCACGGACCAGGGTGCGGCCTCGCGCCCCTGGTACTCGAACGTCTGGGACGGCGTCGACAAGGCCGACCGCCCCGACGACTGACCCACGGACATGGAAAGACAGGCATGCACACGCCTCCGCCGCCCACCCCGCGCACCGAGCCGACCGACGCCGACGTCGAGGCCTTCAAGCAGCAGCTCGGCCGTCCGCCGCGCGGGCTGCGGGCCATCGCGCACCGCTGCCCCTGCGGGCAGCCGGACGTCGTCGAGACCGCGCCGCGCCTGCCGGACGGGACGCCCTTCCCGACGACGTACTACCTGACGTGTCCGCGGGCCGCCTCCGCGATCGGCACGCTGGAGGCGAACGGCGTCATGAAGGAGATGTCGGAGCGGCTCACGACGGACCCCGAGCTGGCCGCCGCGTACCGCAAGGCGCACGAGGACTACATCGCGCGCCGCGACGCCATCGAGGTCCTTGAGGGCTTCCCGAGCGCGGGCGGCATGCCGGACCGCGTGAAGTGCCTGCACGTCCTGGTCGGCCACTCCCTGGCCGCGGGCCCCGGCGTGAATCCGCTGGGCGACGAGGCCCTCGCGATGCTCCCGGAGTGGTGGGCGAAGGGCCCGTGCGTGACGCCGTGCGGGGCGGCCGAGGACGAGGTGGCCGAGTGACCCGCGTCGCCGCCATCGACTGCGGCACGAACTCGATCCGCCTGCTCGTGGCGGACGCCGACCCGCTGACCGGTGAGCTGGTCGACCTGGACCGCCGCATGGAGGTCGTCCGCCTCGGCCAGGGCGTGGACAAGACGGGCCGCCTCGCCCAGGAGGCGCTGGACCGCACCTTCGCGGCCTGCCGCACGTACGCCGAGGTGATCAAGGAGCACGGCGCCGAGCGCGTCCGCTTCGTCGCCACCTCCGCGTCCCGCGACGCCGAGAACCGCGACGACTTCGTCCGCGGGGTCCTGGACATCCTGGGCGTCGAGCCGGAGGTCATCAGCGGCGACCAGGAGGCGGAGTTCTCCTTCACGGGCGCGACCAAGGAGCTGACCGGCCGCGACGACCTCGCGAAGCCGTACCTGGTCGTGGACATCGGCGGCGGCTCCACGGAGTTCGTGGTGGGCACGGACCGCGTCGGTGCCGCCCGCTCCGTCGACGTGGGCTGCGTCCGCATGACCGAGCGCCACCTCGTGCGCGACGGCGTCGTCACCGACCCGCCGACCCGCGAGCAGCTCGACGCGATCCGCGCCGACATCGACGCCGCGCTCGACCTGGCCGAGGAGACGGTGCCGCTCCGGCAGGCCCGCACCCTCGTCGGCCTCGCGGGCTCGGTGACCACCGTCGCCGCGATCGCGCTGGGCCTGGAGACCTACGACTGGTCGGCCATCCACCACGCGCGGATCCCGCGCGAGCAGGTCGCCGCCATCGTGGACCGGCTGTCGCGCGCCACGCACGACGAGCGCGCCGCGATCCCGGTGATGCACCCGGGCCGGGTGGACGTCATCGCGGCGGGCGGGCTCGTCCTGCTCGGGATCATGGAGCGGATCGGCGCCGAGGAGGTCGTCGTCAGCGAGCACGACATCCTGGACGGCATCGGCTGGTCCATCGCCTGAGTCCCGCCGTGCGACCCTCGCCCGAAACCCTTCGCCCGCGGCCATGTGGCCCGCGGGCGAAGGCCTTTGGGCCCCCGTCCGAGAGGGCCAATGGGGCCTTCGGCGACAGGCCGTCGGAAAAGTTCGTGAAGTTCTTCACAAGGAATTCGGCCCTGATGGGCGAGGTTCGGGGGTGTGTGACCGCCGAAAGAGGGTTCCGGGGGCTCCCGGGGGTGTGTCCGGGATGCTTCGGGGGTGTCACGGGAGTGTGGCACGCTCCGGTGGTCCACTCCGTGAGAGGCCTCAGAGCGGCAGCTCACAAGGGGTGAGCAACGACTCGCGTTTCACCGTGGTTCCCATGCGGCGCCATGACCTCCGTCACGTGGGCGGCGAAGTGTAGCAGAGCCCCTGTGCGTCCTTGTGAAGGGGCGCACGAGCGACCCCCGCCGGGCAGGTGGATACTCGATGGCATGAGCACCACGGAGCGTCCCAGGATCCTCGTAGTAGGCGGTGGGTACGTAGGCCTGTACGCAGCTCGGCGCATCCTCAAGAAGATGCGCTACGGAGAGGCGACCGTCACGGTCGTCGACCCCCGGTCGTACATGACCTACCAGCCCTTCCTCCCCGAAGCCGCCGCCGGCAGCATCTCGCCTCGGCATGTCGTCGTCCCGCTGCGACGCGTACTGCCGAAGGCCGAGGTTCTCACCGGCCGGGTCACCACCATCGACCAGGACCGCAAGGTCGCCACGATCGCCCCCCTCGTGGGTGAGGCGTACGAGCTGCCTTTCGACTACCTCGTCATCGCGATGGGCGCGGTCTCCCGCACCTTCCCGATCCCCGGTCTCGCCGAGCAGGGCATCGGCATGAAGGGCATCGAGGAGGCCATCGGCCTGCGCAACCACGTCCTCGAGCAGCTCGACAAGGCCGACTCCACGACCGACGAGGAGGTCCGCCGCAAGGCGCTGACCTTCGTCTTCGTCGGCGGTGGCTTCGCCGGAGCCGAGACGATCGGCGAGGTGGAGGACATGGCCCGCGACGCGGCCAAGTACTACACCAACGTGAAGCGCGAGGACATGCGCTTCGTGCTCGTCGACGCCGCGGACAAGATCCTCCCCGAGGTCGGTCCGAAGCTCGGCCAGTACGGCAAGGAGCACCTGGAGAGCCGCGGGGTCGAGGTCTACCTCTCGACGTCGATGGACTCCTGCGTGGACGGCCACGTGGTCCTCAAGAACGGCCTCGAGGTCGACTCCAACACCATCGTGTGGACCGCGGGCGTCAAGCCGAACCCGGCGCTGTCCCGCTTCGGTCTGCCGCTGGGCCCGCGCGGCCACGTCGACACCCAGACGACCCTCCAGGTCCAGGGCACCGACTACATCTGGGCCGCGGGCGACAACGCCCAGGTGCCGGACCTCGTCGGCCGCAAGGCGGGCAACGAGAACGCCTGGTGCCCGCCGAACGCCCAGCACGCGCTGCGTCAGGCCAAGGTCCTCGGCGACAACGTGATCTCCGGCATGCGGGGCTTCCCGCAGAAGGAGTACAGCCACGCCAACAAGGGTGCGGTCGCCGGTCTCGGCCTGCACAAGGGCGTCGCGATGATCGTCATGGGCAAGATGAAGATCAAGCTCAAGGGCCGTCTCGCCTGGTACATGCACCGCGCGTACCACGGCATGGCGATGCCGACGTTCAACCGCAAGATCCGCGTCTTCGCGGACTGGACGCTCGCCATGTTCCTCAAGCGCGAGGTCGTCTCCCTCGGTGCCCTGGAGGCGCCGCGCGAGGAGTTCTACGAGGCGGCCAAGCCGGCGCCGAAGCCGCCGGTCGCGGCCGAGCCGTCCCCGGCCGTGAAGGCCGAGGAGAAGGCCAAGGCCTCCTGACCTCGCGTCACTGATCCACCCCGAAGGGGGCCGTCCGCCATCCGTGGTGCGGGCGGCCCCCTTCGGCGTGCCCGCACGCGCTTCGGCGTCCCCGCCCGCAAGTAGATGTCACCCACATCTATTTTGCCGTTCCGTGACGCGAAAGCGGGACTGCGCGCCGGGTTCTTTGGTGTTTACGTGGTGTTGGACCGTTCCGGGCCTTGTTCCCCGCGCTCTCAACTCCGGTCGAGCAGGGGAGACCCCATTCGGAGGTGTGCGCCATGCAGGACGCCGCATCGCGGCTGAAGAACCTCGCCGAGCAGCTCATGGGAGCCCCGCTGCCGGTACGTATCCGCGCCTGGGACCACTCGGAGGCGGGCCCTCCGGGCGCCCCCACCCTCGTCGTACGCAACCGGCGCGCCCTGCGCCACCTGCTGTGGAAGCCGGGCGAACTGGGCCTGGCCCGCGCCTGGGTGGCCGGCGACCTGGACGTCGACGGCGATCTGTACACGGCGCTGGACGCGCTGGCGGAGTTCATCTGGGAGCGGGGGCCGGAGCAGGACGGGAAGGGCAGGAGCCTGCGGCAGTCGCTGCGCGACCCGGAGGTCCGCGCCGCCGCCCGCTCCCTGCTCGCCCTCTCCGCGCCCTTCCTGCGGCCGAGCCCGCCGCCGGAGGAGATGCGCGGCCACCGCCGACTCCACCTGCACACCAAGGGCAGCGACAAGCAGGCCATCAGCCACCACTACGACGTCGGCAACGACTTCTACGAGCTGGTGCTCGGCCCGTCGATGGTCTACTCGTGCGCGTACTGGGAGTCGCCCGACGGCACCCTGGAGGACGCCCAGCGCGACAAGCTCGACCTCGTCTGCCGCAAGCTCGGCCTGCGGCCCGGCATGCGGCTGCTCGACGTCGGCTGCGGCTGGGGCTCCATGGCGATCCACGCGGCGCGCGAGTACGGCGTGGGCGTCGTCGGCGTCACCCTGTCCCGGGAGCAGGCCGCCTACGCCAGGAAGCGGATAGCCGACGAGGGCCTCACGGACCGGATCGAGATCCGCGTCCAGGACTACCGCGACGTACGCGACGGGCCGTACGACGCCATCAGCTCCATCGGCATGGCGGAACACGTCGGCGCCGAGCGCTACCTGGAGTACGCGAGCGACCTGCACGCCCTCCTCAAGCCCGGCGGGCGGCTCCTGAACCACCAGATCGCCCGGCGCCCGCAGGCCGACGAGTCGGCGTACACGGTCGACGAGTTCATCGACGCGTACGTCTTCCCGGACGGCGAGCTCGCGCCCGTGGGGACCACGGTCGGGATCCTGGAGCGGGCCGGGTTCGAGGTGCGCGACCTGGAGTCGATCCGCGAGCACTACGCCCTCACGCTGCGCCGCTGGGTCGCGAACCTGGAGGCGCACGGGAAGGAGGGCCGGCGGCTCACCTCGGCGGGCCGTGCCCGGGTCTGGCGGCTCTACATGGCCGCCTCCGCGCTGGCCTTCGAACACAACCGCATCGGCGTCAACCAGGTCCTGGCGGTGAAGACCCCGGAGAGCGGCGCCTCGGGGCTGCCGCTGCGGGCGAGGGACTGGCGGTAGGCCCCGGCGCCGTACGCACGGGAAGGGCCCCGGACGAGGAATCTCGTCCGGGGCCCTTCCCACGTCACCCGAGCGGAGCTACTCCGCCTTGATGGCCTGCAGCGGGTTGAGCCGCGCGGCGCTGCGCGCCGGCCACATCGCCGCGAGGACGCCCACCAGGGCCGCGATCCCGAGGAAGATCGCGATGCGGCCGAACGGGATCTCCATCGCGTACGTGGACACGCTGCTGGAGATCGAGTCGCCCGCGACCCAGCCGAGGAACAGGCCGAGGCCGATGCCGAGAACCGCGCCGAACAGCGAGATCAGGACCGCCTCGATCCGGACCATCTGCTTGACCTTCGCGCGGTCCAGGCCGATGGCCCGCAGCATGCCGATCTCGTGCTTCCGCTCGAAGACCGACATGGCCAGGGTGTTGATGACACCGAGCACCGCGATCAGGATGGCCATCGCCAGCAGGCCGTACAGCATGTTCAGGAGCATGTTGATGCCGCCCGCGACCGCGTTGCTGATCGCGTCCTTGTCCTGGATGGTGATGGCGGGGTTGTCGCCGAGGGCCTTGACGATGGAGTTCTCGGCCCGGTCGGAGGCGCCGCCCTTCATCTTCACCAGGACCTGCTTGTCGACGACCTTGTCGAGGTGCGGGTCGACGACGGAGGTGGGGGCGAAGACGCCGCTGAGCATCTCGTTGGACTCGTAGACGCCGGCGACCTTCAGCTCGACCGTCTTCTTGTCGTCCTCGAACTTCACCGGGAAGGTGTCGCCGACCTCGAGGCCCTTGTCCTTGGCGGTGTCGGCATCGACCAGCGCGCCGCCGTCCTTGAGACCGGCCACCGAGCCGCTGGTGAAGTCCAGGCCCACCAGGTCGCCGAAGGTCTTCGGGTCGACGCCGTTGACCGTGCTGAAGCTGCCGTCGACCTCGCCGTAGGCGCTGCGCAGCGGGCTGCTCGCCTCGACCTCGGGGAGCTTGTCCAGCTTCTGGCGGACCTCGGGGGTCAGGGACTCGTAGTTCGCCATGGAGACGCTGTAGTCGGCCTTCATGGAGCCCGCGGCCATCTTGTTGATGGCGCTGCCCATGGAGGTGGCGACGACCGTCATCGCGGTGATGAGGGTGAGGCCGATCATCAGGGCCGCGGCGGTGGAGGCCGTACGGCGCGGGTTGCGCACCGAGTTCAGGCGCGACAGCTTGCCGGTCACGCCGAACGGCTTCAGGAGCGGCGCCGAGGCGGCGATGAACGGGCGGGACAGCAGCGGCGTGAGGACGATGAAGCCGACGAGCATCACGGCCGCGCCACCGGCCACCGCGTAGTTGTCGTCCATGAAGAGCATCGGCACGCCGATGGCGACGATGAGCGAACCGATGGTGTTGCGCACGACCAGACCGCGCGTGGTCGGCGTCGCGTGGACGCTGTTCATCGCGGCGACCGGCGGGATCTTCGCGGCGCGGCGGCCCGGCAGCCAGGCGGCCAGCATGGTCACGACGACACCGATGACGAGCGCGGAGAGCACGGTCGTCGGACCGATGACGAGCGGTCCGTCGGGCAGCGAGGCGCCGCCGGAGTTCATCAGGGCCTCCAGGCCGACGGCCACGCCGATGCCGAGCGCGAAGCCCGTGACGGCGGCGACCAGGCCGACGAGGAACGCCTCGATGAGGACGGAGCGCGTCACCTGGCGGCGCGAGGCGCCGACGGCCCGCATGAGCGCGAGCTCCTTGGTGCGCTGCGCGACCAGCATGGTGAAGGTGTTGGCGATGATGAAGATGCCGACGAACAGCGCGATGCCGGCGAAGATCAGCAGGACCTGGCTCATCGAGCTGGTCTGCTGCTCGATCATCCGCTCCTGGTCGGCGGAGAGCTGGGAGCCGGTGACGGCGTCCGTGTCCTTGGGCAGGATCTTCTCGACCGAGCTCTTGAGCGCCGACTCGGAGGTGCCCGCGGCGGCCTTCACGTCGATCTCGTCGTACTCGGTCTTGTTCAGCGCCTTCAGCGCGGTGCCGTTGTCCAGGACCACCAGGCTGCCGCCCGCGACGACGCTGCCGTCGGAGGTGTCGAAGATGCCGCTGACCTTCGCGGTGCGGACCGGGCCGTCGGTGGAGTAGCGGACGTTGTCGCCGACCCGGAAGCCGGTGCGCTCGGCGGTCCGGCTGTCCAGGGCGATGTCACCGGCGGACTTCGGGGCGGCGCCCTTCACGAAGTCGTAGCGCGGGTCCTTGCCGTCCTTGCCCGGGTAGAAGTTGGTGCCGGTGGTGCCCCACTCGCCGCCGACCAGCTTGCCGTCCTTGTCGGCGAGCGCGGTGAAGCCGGAGACGGAGCCGATGGCGGAGTCGGCGCCGGGCAGCGCGGCGGCCTTCTTCAGGAGGCCGTCGGTGAGGCGGCCCGGCTGCTTGTCGGCGTCGACGGGGACGCCGTCGGGCTGGATGGCGACGGAGACGTGGTCGAAGCTCTTCGCCGACTTGTTCTTGTAGGCGTTGCCGAAGGTGTCGGTGAAGACCAGGGTGCCGGAGACGAACGCGACGCCGAGCATGACGGCGAGCACGGTCATCAGCAGCCTGGCCTTGTGCGCGAGCACGTTGCGCAGGGCGGTACGGAACATGGGAGTCAAGTCCTGATGGAGGGAGAAGGGGGCGCCCCGAAGGGGCGCGGGGAACTGCGCGACCGGCCACGGCGTGCCCGCGGGCGAAGGGCCCGCGGACGTGGCACGACGCCTAGCTGGTCCGCCCCTTCGCGTCGAAGTGCTTCATCCGGTCGAGCACCCCGTCCGCCGTCGGCCGGATCATCTCGTCGACGATCCGCCCGTCCGCGAGGAAGATGACGCGGTCGGCGTAGGAGGCGGCGACGGGGTCGTGGGTGACCATGACGACGGTCTGGCCGAGGCCCCGCACGGAGTTCCGCAGGAAGCCGAGGACCTCCGCTCCGGAGCGCGAGTCGAGGTTTCCGGTCGGCTCGTCGCCGAAGATGATCTCCGGCTGCGAGGCGAGCGCGCGGGCCACGGCCACGCGCTGCTGCTGTCCGCCGGAGAGCTCGGTGGGCCGGTGGCCGAGCCGGCCGGAGAGGCCGACCATCTCGATGACCTGCTCCAGCCACTGCTTGTCCGGCTTGCGGCCCGCGATGTCCATCGGCAGCGTGATGTTCTCCAGGGCCGTCAGCGTCGGCAGCAGGTTGAACGCCTGGAAGATGAAGCCGATCTTGTCCCGGCGGAGCTTGGTGAGCTGCTTGTCCTTGAGGGTGGACAGCTCGGTCTCGCCGATCCGCACCGACCCGGAGCTGAAGCTGTCGAGCCCGGCGACGCAGTGCATCAGCGTCGACTTTCCGGAGCCCGAGGGGCCCATGATCGCGGTGAACTCGCCCTGCCCGAAGTCGACGGAGACCCGGTCCAGGGCGACCACCTGGGTCTCGCCCTGTCCGTACACCTTGGAGAGATCCGTGGCGCGCGCGGCCACGGCGGTGGCGCGGGCGGCGAAGGGGGTGGTGGTCACGGGGCGGTGCTCCTGTCGGGACGACGAGTGGGGACGTACTCCATCCTGCTGGCCGATCAGCGCCGTGTAGTCAGTCGCTGTTCCGGTTCCGGGGGCCCTCTCCAGTCGGACCCACAGGGCCCGTGTCATACCTGGGGATGACGGCGGTCCCTGAGGAAAGGAGGACGCCGGCCCCGGGAACCGGGCCACGGAGGGGGGAACTATCGGGCGGCTAAATTCCGTCATTCCGTGCAGAGGGCCCCGAGGAGGGACGGGAGTGGGGAAAGGCCTCCGGCAAGTACCGATGGCGCGTACCTGCGGCTGATGCACCCTCAGACGTCAATAAAATAAGACAACATCGGGAAGTCCTTCCGCTGTTCGGGGGATGCCTCCCGATAGGGTCGAATCCTCGACGCGGAGCCCATGGCCTGCCCGGATGGTGGAATGCAGACACGGCGAGCTTAAACCTCGCTGCCCCTCGGGGGCGTGCCGGTTCGAGTCCGGCTCCGGGCACATCCGCTGCTCTCTCTCCGCTCCTCCCGATCATGGAGACGTGCGTTTCTGACGGCACGTCAACTCAGGTGTTCCATGGCGGTGTTGGTGACCACTTCTAGGGCGTGCGCACGCTGTTGAAGCGTGCCGCGGTGTGCAGGTCGGCCTCGATCGCCGCCGCCGTCGCGCGCAGCTCGGGGAGCAGGGCGTCGCGGGTGTCGGCCAGGGGGGCGGTGCCCGCGTGCTGGGCGATGTTCAGGGCGGCGACCACCCGGCCCGCCGCGTCCCTGACCGGGACGGCGACCGAGCGCAGGCCCTCCTCCAGCTCCTGGTCGGCCGTGGCGTGCCCGTCGGCGGCGGCCCGCTCCAGGACGCGGGCCAGCTCGGCGGGGTCGGTCACGGTGTGCGGGGTGAGGGCGCGCGGGGGCGCGGCGGCGATCCGGCGGGCGCGCTCGGGGGCCGGGAGCCCGGCGAGCAGGACCCGGCCCATGGCGGTGGCGTACGCGGGGAAGCGGGTGCCGACCGTGATGTGGACGCTCATGACGCGGACGGTCGCCGCGCGCGCGACGTACAGGATGTCCGTCCCGTCGAGGACCGTGACCGACGCCGACTGGTGGACGCGGTCGGTCAGTTCGCGCAGGTGCGGCTCGGCCAGCTCGGCGAAGGAGAGCCGGGACAGGGCGGCGTGGCCCAGCTCCAGGATGCGGGGGAGGGGCCGGTAGAGGTGGCCGTCGTGGGCGGCGTACCCCTCGCGCACCAGGGTGTGCAGGCAGCGCCGCGCGGTGGCCCTCGGCAGCCCGGCGGACGCGGCGAGCGCGGTCAGTGGCAGCCCGTCGCCCCGGGCCCCGCCCAGCGCCCGCAACACGTCCAGGCCCCGCGCCAGCGACTGCAGGAAACCGGGGCCGAGCTCTTGTTTGGCGGTGGTGGGGGTCCCGGGTTCCGGGAAGGGCGCCTCCCGGATGGGGGTGGCGGTAGCGGTGGTCCCGGGTTCCAGGAGGACCGCCTCCCCGGTGGAGCCGGTCTCCCGTCCGTCCAGTTCCTCCAGCTCCCGCGCCTCCTCCCGCAGCCGCGGCAGCATCGCCTCCGCCAGGCCGTCCGCCGTGTGCCTGCTCGTGTGGCTCACCACCGACAGGGCGTACCGGACGCGGCCCGTGGTGTCGCGGACCGGGACCGCCACCGCGATCAGGCCCGGCTCGATCAGCTGGTCGTCCAGGGCCCAGCCCGTCTCGCGCGAGCGGGCCACGCGCGCCGCGAGGTCCGGGGCGGCGGGCGCGGGCCCCGGCGGCAGCGCGGGGAAGGCGGCCCCGGCGGGCCCCGCCGCCACCCGCGCCCGCCACGCCGCCCACTCCCGCGCGTCCCACGCGTCCGCGAACAGCGCGCCCGGCGCGCACCGCTCGGGCGGCAGCAGGTCCCCGATGCGGAAGGCCACCGACATCGCGCGCCGCCGCGCCGCCTGCGTCACGAAGCGGACGCCGTCGCCGTCCGGCACGGCCAGGGACACCGACTCGTCCAGCTCGTCCGCGAGCCGCGCGGTGCGCGCCGCCACCTCGCCGGTCAGGCCGCTGGCCGCGAGGTAGGCGTTGCCCAGCTCCATGAGGCGGGGGGCCAGGCGCAGCTCCTGGCCGCGCACGCGGACGTACCCGAGCCGGACCAGGGTCGCCACGACCCGGTCGACCGTGGAGCGGGCCAGCCCCGTCGCGCGGACGAGGTCGCCCGCGCGGGCCCCCTCCTCCAGGGTGAGCGCCCGCAGGACGGCGAGGCCGCGCTCCAGGGGACGTACCGACTCTTCCGCCATCGCGCCGCGCTCCTCGTGCCGTGCCGTGTTTCCGGTCCCGCGAAAACGGGTGCCGCACGACCGTTGACAGCGCACAGGCCCGGCCCGAGACTCCCGTCAGCACATTATGAACGAAAGTTCACCAGGCGAACAAGACAGGTGAGCAAGACCGAGCCGAAGGGGCGATCGATGCGCACCACCGTCGGGATCATCGGGGCGGGACCGGCAGGGCTCCTCCTGGCCCGCCTCCTGCACAACGCCGGCGTCGACTCCGTCGTCCTGGAGAGCCGCGACCGCGCCTACGTCGAGCGGCGTCAGCGCGCCGGAATCCTCGAACAGGGCACCGTCGACGTGCTGCGCGCGGCCGGCGCCGGGACCCGCATGGACCGCGAGGGCCTTCCGCACGACGGCGTCGAGCTCCGCTTCGACCGCCGCAGGCACCGCGTCGACCTCCCCGCCCTGACCGGCGGCCGCGCCGTCACCGTCTACGCCCAGACCGAGGTCTGCAAGGACCTCATCGCGCTCCAGCTGGCGGACGGCGGCCCGCTGCTCTTCGGGGCGGAGGCCCTCGCCGTGGAGGACGCCACCACCGACAGCCCCCGGATCCGCTTCCGGCACGAAGGGCGCGAGGACACCCTCGTCTGCGACTACGTGGTCGGCTGCGACGGCTTCTGGGGCGTGGCCCGCACGGCGGTGCCGAAGGACGTCTCCCGGATCTTCGAGCGCGGCTACCCCTACAGCTGGCTCGGCATCCTCGCCGACGTGCCGCCCTCGCACGACGAACTGGTCTACGCCCGCCACGACCGCGGCTTCGCCCTCCTGTCCATGCGCTCGCCGACCGTCACGCGCGCCTACCTCCAGGTCCCCGAGGGCACGGACGCCGCCGACTGGAGCGACACGGAGATCTGGGACGAGCTGGACCGCCGCCTGGAGACCGACGACCCGGCGTGGACGCTGCGGCGCGGGCCCGTCACCGCCAAGTCCGTCACGCCCCTGCGCAGCCACGTCCACGAGCCCATGCGCCACGGCCGGCTCTTCCTCGCCGGCGACGCCGCGCACATCGTCCCGCCGACCGGCGCGAAGGGCCTGAACCTCGCGGTCGGGGACGTCGTCACCTTCGCCCGCGCCCTGCTCCGGTACCGCGACACGGGCGACCCGGGGCCCCTGGACGCGTACTCCGAGACCTGTCTGCGCCGCGTCTGGCAGGCCGAGCGCTTCAGCTACGCGATGACGACCATGCTCCACCGCGCCCCCGACGCCACCGGCTTCGACGACCGCATCCAGCGCGCCCGGCTCGACCGGATCACCACCGCGCGCTCCGCCGAGGCCGACCTCGCCGAGGCCTACACCGGATTCCCCCTGGACCCGCAGGACTAGAAGGAAGAGCCCGTGAACCCACCTGAGCGCACCTTCCGATCCGTCGCCCCCGTCATAGGCCTGTGCTGGCTCGTCGTCTTCTTCGACGGCATGGACGTCAACATCTACGGCGCGGTCATGCCGCACCTCATCGACGACGAGGGCCTCGGCTTCACCGCCTCCACCGCCGGCACCGTCGGCTCCTGGACCACCTTCGGCATGCTGATCGGCGCCCTGTGCTGCGGCACCCTCACCGACTGGGCCGGGCGCAAGCCGATGGTGACGGGCAGCGTCGTCCTCTTCTCGCTGGGCTCCGCGCTGTGCGCGCTCGCGCCGAGCGCCGCCGTCTTCGGCGCCGGACGCTTCGTCTCCGGGCTCGGGCTCGGCGGGCTCATGCCGATCGGGCTCGCGATCGTCGCCGAGTTCGCCCCGCCCCGCCGGGCCGCGCTCGCCACCGGCCTGATGATGACCTCGTACCACGCGGGCGGCATGGCGGCGACGGGCCTCGGGCTCGCGCTCGGCCCCGACCACGGCTGGCGCGTCGTCTTCTGGACCGGCGTGATCCCCGCACTCGTCGCCGTCCCGCTGGTCCTGAGGTGGCTGCCCGAGTCGCCCGGCGTGCTGCTCGCCAAGGGGCGCGCGGAGGAGGCGCGGGCGGTCGCCGCCCGCTTCCGGCTGCCGGAGCCGGCGCCCGCCGAGGCCCCCGAGGCCGGCGCCAAGGGCCGCCTCGCCGCCGTCGCCTCCCTCTTCGGGCCCGGCCTGCGCCTGGCGACGCCCCTGATGTGGACCGCGTCCTTCGCCGGGCTGCTCCTGGTCTACGGGGTCTCGACCTGGCTCCCCGAGCTGATGCGCGCCTCCGGCTACTCCCTGTCCTCCTCCGTCACCTTCCTGATGGTGATCAACGCGGGCGGCATCGTCGGCATGCTCGTCGCCGGGCGCACCGCCGACCGCTTCGGGGCGGTGAAGGTCTCCGCGGTCTGGTTCCTGCTCACCGCGTGCGGCGCCTTCCTGCTCAAGGCCCACCTGCCGCTCGGCGTGGCCTACGCCATCGTCTTCGTCACCGGCATCTGGCTCTTCTCCGCGCAGGTCATGGTGTACGCGGCCGCTCCCGCCGTGTACACGCCCGCCCAGCGGGCCACGGGGCTCGGCTGGGTCACCGGCGTCGGCCGCACCGGGGCGGTCGTCGGGCCCTGGCTCGGCGGGGCGGTCGTGGCGGGCGGCAACGCCTCGCTCGGCTTCACCACCTTCGCCGTCGCCGCGGTCCTCGGCGCCGTCGCCGTCTCGCTCGTGCCACTCGCGCGGCGCAACGATTCCGATCCGGGAACAGTACGGGCCGTCCCGGGCGTTCTCCGTCACAGTGAGGGAAAGATCCTCCCCAAGCACTAGGCTCATCCCTTTGCCTACGCATTACTCTTGAACCCGAGGCCACACACGGTGGCCGTGGAGGAGTGAAATGAGGAGCAGTAACCCGGTCTTCTCGCGACGGGGGTTCAGCCGCGACAACGGCTTCGCCGGCTTCGGCCAGCAGCCGCAGGCCGGGGGACCCGTTGGCGCGACCCAGACCCAGCAGGGCAACCCGTACGCCGGGCAGCAGGCCCCCGCGGGCAACCCCTACGCGACGAATCCGTACGCCCAGCAGGACGCGCAGTACGGCGCGCCGCAGGCGCCCGTAACGACCGCCGGCCGCATGACGATGGACGACGTCGTCATGCGTACCGCCACCACGCTCGGCACGCTCGTGGTCACGGCCGCGCTCGCCTGGGCGCTGCTGCCGGTGGACGACGCCAACATCAGCAAGTCGTACGGCATCGCGATCGGCGCCGGCCTCATCGCGATGGTGCTCGGCCTCGTCCAGGCCTTCAAGCGCAAGGCCTCGCCCGCGCTGATCCTCCTGTACGCCGCTCTGGAGGGTGTCTTCCTCGGCGTCGTCTCCAGCGTCGTCGACAACCGCATCGCGAGCGGCGCGGCCATGCAGGCCGTCCTCGGCACGATGGCCGTCTTCATCGGCGTCCTCGTGGCGTACAAGGCGGGTTGGATCCGCGTCAACCGTCGCTTCTACGGCTTCGTGATGGCCGCGGCGATGGGCTTCCTGCTGCTGACCGCCGTGAACCTGCTGTTCATGGTCTTCGGCGGCGGTGACGGCCTCGGCTTCCGCAGCGGTGGCCTCGGCATCGTCTTCGGCATCGTCGGCATCCTGCTCGGCGCGTGCTTCCTGGCCCTGGACTTCAAGCAGGTCGAGGACGGCATCGCCTACGGCGCGCCGAAGGAAGAGGCGTGGCTCGCCGCGTTCGGTCTGACGATGACCCTCGTCTGGATCTACATGGAGTTCCTGCGCCTGATCGCGATCTTCTCGGGCAACGACTGACGGGTCGGCTGATCTGCCGAAGGGCCCGCGGACCGGAACCGGTCCGCGGGCCCTTCGCCGTTTCGTGTGAGGAATTGACGGGGGGAGTCGCGTGGTCAGCGGAGTTTGCGGGCGGCCCGCCTGAGGTCGTACTCGTGGATGATCGCCTTCGCGTGACCGTACGCGAGGTTGTGTTCGGCGCGGAGCCAGCTGACCTTCTCCTCGAAGCGGAAGAGAGAGGGTCCTTCGTCCACGGCGCGCAGCCAGTCGGCGACTTCACGACCGGTGCAGTGGGGGATTCGTGCGAGCAGGTTGCGGTGGGTCTCCTCGGAGAAGACTTGGGACATCGGCGCCTCCGGACGCGTCGCGATGTGTTCCGGCCTTCACGACACCGTGCCTGAGCGTGGGGGCGTTGGCAACAGTCGCGGAAAGGCGCATAAGGTCGCGGGGTGCTCGATACGACGCCTTTGACGGCCGCAGTGGACCATTTCGCCGATCGCCTGCGGGCCGCCCCGCAGAGCCGCCTGCAGCGCGGCGCGGCGAGCGAAGCACTCGCCCTGGCCAGGGAGTTGGCGGTGCGCACGCAGCGCATCGAGGAACCGGACACGCCGCCGCGCGAGATGCCCGACGCGGGCATGTTCGCCGCCGCCGACCAGATCACCGTCGCGGGCCGCGACCTGGCCCTGGTCCTGCGCGACGAAGCGGAACTCCAGGACGCGCTGCGGCTGGTGGCCGAGGCGCAGAAGCGGGCCGGGGTCTAGCCCTCCCGGCGGGGCTCGGCGTACCAGCGGCGGTGGACCAGCGGTTCGACCGCGAGGACCGCGGCGCCCGCCACCGCGCCCACCAGGAGCGAGGGGGCGCCGCCGCCCGTCATCCACGAGCCCGCGCACGCCGCCGCGACGACCGGGGCGCGCAGCAGGGTCAGCGGGCCGAGGCCGACGACCATGGCGAGGGTGCTCGCGCGGAACGGCAGGACGAAGTACCCGGCGAGCGTGGCCAGGACGACCGCCGCGTACGCCGCGAGCGGGACCAGGAAGCCGACGGCGCCGTCGGACAGCGCGCCGTACACGCGGTCCGTGCCGGCCGCGCCGAGGAGCAGTGCGCAGGCCGTCGCGGCGGGCGCGAGCAGCAGGGCGGCGCCGACCGCCAGACCGCGCAGCCCGGCCCGCACGTTGGCGCGGCCCTTGCGGATGCGGGCGTCACGTCCGGCGAAGGCGCGGAAGCCGCTGAAGGCCGCGTCGGCCAGGCCGAGGGCCAGGAGCGGCAGGGCGGGGTTCATCGCGGGGGCCCGTCGGTGAACCGGCCGGTGGCGCCCGGGTGTTCGGCGGGCAGGAGGTCCTCGGGGCCGGCGAGGCGGCGGGCGGCGCGGCCCAGGGCGCGGCGCAGCGGGCCCTCCAGGTGCGGGCGGATGCCGAGGACCGGGCGCAGGGTGGTGCAGAAGGGGTTGGCGAGGCCGCGCGGCTCGTAGACCAGCGCGCGCATGCCGGGGACCGTGGCGGCCCGCACCAGCGTCTCGTCGGAGTGGGCGCGGCGGGCGGAGGCGACGCCGTCGTGGCGGCCCAGCGGGTGGCGCATGCGGGCCCGGTGGTAGACCCAGGCCCCCAGGGGCGCGAGCGGGGTCGCGGCGATGTCGTAGTGGCAGAAGGCGAGCGCGGGGGAGGCGGCCTGGACCCGGAAGAACTCCGGGAGGGCCGGGCCGCGGAAGTGGTGCAGCACGCCGGTCGAGACGTAGACGGTGGCGGCCTCCGGCAGGTCGAAGGCGTTGCCGTGCACGAAGCGGCAGTCCAGGCCCTCGGCGCGGGCCAGGCGGTCGGCCTCCCCGGCCAGGGCGGCGTCCAGGTCGACGCCGACGAGTTCGACGTCGGGGCCGAGCGCGCCGGTGGCCGCGAGGCGCCGGACGAGGTAGCCGAGGCCGCAGCCGACGTCGACGAGACGCAGGGGGCCGGGGGCGCCGCTCGCGCGGGCGGCGTCGAGGAGCGGGCCGAGCAGGTGCAGCAGCCGGTCGCCGATGCGGAGTTCCTCGCTCAGGCGCTGCATCTCGGTGTGGACGCGGATCAGCAGCCGGTCCACGGCGTGCGGGTCGAGAGTGCCCTCCCGGTCGGCGGGCAGCCGCTCCACGATGCGGGCGCCGCGGGCGTCACCGGCCTCGGTCAGGCGGTGGACCACGTCGGCGCGGCGCACGGGCAGCCGCTCGCCGCTGCGCGGGTCCGAGGCCGTGATCAGGTCGGATATCTCCAGGTGGGGCACGGGGGAGACCCTAGCCGCGCCCCTGGCGGGGTGCGCCGCTCAGACCGAGGCGATGACGCGGTCGGCCAGGATGTAGATGTTCTCCGCGCCGCACTCGAAGGTCAGCGCGTACGCGCCGGAGATCCCGGAGCCGCCGAGCAGGAACGGGGTCTGGCCCTCGCGCAGCGCGGTGGCGAGCAGCTCCGCGGTCTCGCGGTGGCCGGGCGTCATGCACAGCGTCGTGCCGTCCGCGAAGACGTACACGTCCAGGGTGCCCAGCGGGCCGGGCCGGACGTCGGCGAGGGCGGTGCGGGCGACGGCCAGCTCCTCCAGGCAGGCGACCGTGCGCTCGTGGTCGCCGTGCGCGTCGGAGGCCGGGCTCTGCACCGGCACGAAGTCCGGGTGCGAGGGGTGCCGGCGCCGGGCCGCTGCCAACTCCGGGGAGTCCCCGGCGAATTCGTCGGCGGCCGGCTCCACGGAGGGCTCGATCACCGGCTCCAGGCTGTCCGCCTCCAGACCGGCGAAGTCGGCCTGGCGCGGCAGGAACAGCTCGTCGGCGATGCCGTCCGGGATGCCGGGCAGACCGCTGAGGAGCGAGGGCCCGTCCGCGCCGTCGCGGGCCTCCTGGGCGGCCCAGAAGGCGCGGGCCTCGGCGAGCTCGCGCTCCCGTTCCTCGGCGAGCGCCTCGGCCACGGCCGCGCGTATGTCATCGGTGTCCACGGTGGTGCGGGCGCCCGGCACCGTGGGGTGCTGGCCGCTCGCGGCACGGCTGTCGGCCAGCTCGGTGCGCAGGGCTGTTATCTCAGCGAGCTGCTTCCGCAGGCCGTGCACTGCGTGCAGGGCGGCGGCGCCCACGACCGTGGCAGCGGCCGTGGAGAGCAGCAGGGCAAGAGGCAAGGCGCTCACTGACGTACTCCCGGTTTCAAGTCGACCCCCGACTTCCTACATCAGCTTGAAGCCTGCACGATCCGCCTGTCAGTGCATTACGTCACGAATTGGACAGGTCTTTCGGCCCGGGGTTTATCCACAGATGCGCTCTGAGCTGGGCATATGCATCTCCCCCAGGAGATAGGTCACATCCTGGGGGAGATTGGGTCACGAACAGATGCAGAGACAGAGCGTCAGTTCTGCGAACTGTGTGTCAGCGGTGACGGGCTAGCTCAGGCGCTCGATGACCATGGCCATGCCCTGGCCGCCGCCCACGCACATCGTCTCCAGGCCGAACTGCTTGTCGTGGAACTGGAGGGAGTTGATGAGCGTGCCGGTGATGCGCGCGCCGGTCATGCCGAAGGGGTGGCCGACGGCGATGGCGCCGCCGTTGACGTTCAGCTTGTCGATGTCGACGCCCAGGTCGCGGTAGCTCGGGATCACCTGGGCGGCGAAGGCCTCGTTGATCTCGACGAGGTCGATGTCGTCGATGGTGAGGCCGGCGCGCCGGAGGGCCTGCTTGCTCGCCTCGACCGGGCCGAGGCCCATGATCTCGGGGGAGAGGCCGGTGACGCCGGTGGAGACGACGCGGGCGAGCGGGGTGAGGCCCAGCTCGCGGGCCTTGGTGTCGCTCATGATCACGAGGGCGGCGGCGCCGTCGTTCAGCGGGCAGCAGTTGCCGGCGGTGACCAGGCCGTCGGGGCGGAAGACGGGCTTGAGGCCCTGGACGCCCTCCATGGTCACGCCCGCGCGCGGGCCGTCGTCCTTCGAGACGACCGTGCCGTCCGGGGTGGTGACCGGGGTGATCTCCCGCTCCCAGAAGCCGTTCTTGATGGCCTGCTCGGCGAGGTTCTGCGAGCGGACGCCGAACTCGTCCATGTCCTGGCGGGTGACGCCCTTGAGGCGGGCGAGGTTCTCGGCGGTCTGGCCCATCGCGATGTACGCGTCCGGGATCAGGCCGTCCTCGCGCGGGTCGTGCCAGGTGGAGCCCTCGGACTCGGAGACGGCCTTGGTGCGCGCCTCGGCCTCGGCGAAGAGCGGGTTGTGGGTGTCCGGGAGGCCGTCGCTGGTCCCCTTCACGCTCCGGGACACCATCTCGACGCCCGCGGAGATGAAGACGTCGCCCTCGCCGGCCTTGATGGCGTGCAGCGCCATGCGCGTGGTCTGCAGGGACGAGGAGCAGTACCGCGTGATCGTGCAGCCGGGGAGGTGGTCCATGCCCATCTGCACGGCCACGACGCGGCCGAGGTTGTGGCCCTGCTCGCCGCCGGGCAGGCCGCAGCCGAGCATCAGGTCGTCGATGTCCTTGGGGTCGAGCCCGGGGACCTTGGCGAGGGCGGCCTCGATGATCGTGGCGGTCAGGTCGTCCGGCCGCAGGTCCTTCAGCGACCCCTTGAAGGCGCGGCCGATCGGGGTGCGGGCGGCGGAGACGATCACGGCTTCGGGCATCAGGGCGCTCCAGGGTTGCTTCGTGGCATGCGGACCGTTTGGGAAGTTACCCGCACGTAGCACGAAGGTCACCGGTACGGGCATGTGATGCGGGCCGCATTTTACTAAGCGCTTGCTCAGGCCGGGGGTGTGGAGGCGCGGCGCGGGGCGGGGTGGACCGCCCCGGGGCGCGGGGAACCGCGCGACCGGCCCCCACCGGCCCGCAGGGACGGACGACCGGATGCCCCCTCAGGACGGCAGCGGCGCGCCTCCGTGCGGCAATGGCGCCTCAGGACGCCCGCGGCGCGCCTCCGTGCGGCAATGGCGCCTCAGTGCGGCAACGGCGACGGCTCCGGCGTCTGGATGCGCCGGCGCCGCCGACGCTTGAGGAGGGCCCACGGACCCCGCGGTCCGGTGGGCATCGCGGCGGTGACCTCCGTACCGCCCTCCGAGGCGGCCTGCGCCGCCGCGCGGGCCACGGGAAGGAAGCCCTCGCGCCGCGAGACGTCGGGGCGCTCCTCCTCCGGCCACAGCCCGAGCGCCGCGCACAGCGTCGGCAGGACCGCCATGGCCGCCGTCGCGTACCCCTCCGCCGAGGGGTGGTAGTTGTCGGGGCCGAACAGCTCCCGGGGGTTCGCCGCGAACTCCGGGCCGAGCAGATCGCCCAGCGACACCGTGCGCCCGCCCTGCTCGACCACGCCGATCGTCTGCGCCGCGGCCAGCTGCCGCGAGACCCGGCGGGCCAGCCACCGCAGCGGCTGGTAGACGTTCTCGACCGTGCCGAGGTCGGGACACGTGCCGACGACCACCTCCGCGCCGACCGTGCGCAGTCTGCGCACCGCGGCGGACAGACAGCGCACCGACCGCGTCGGCGGCATCCGGTGCGTCACGTCGTTCGCCCCGATCATCACCACGCACACGTCCGGCACCCAGTCCGGGTCCGAGAGGATCAGCGTGACCTGCCGGTCCAGGTCGTCCGACTGGGCGCCGGGCAGCGCCACGTTCCGCAGGTCGACGGGGCGCTCGGCGACCGCGGCGAGCCCGGAGGCGAGCAGCGCCGCCGGGGTCTGCCGGGCCCGGTGCACGCCCTGCCCGGCGGCCGTGGAGTCCCCGAGCATCGCGAACCGCACCGGTTCGGCGGGCGCGGGCCTGGCCGGCTGATCGGCGAACGCTCTGCCGTAGCGGCCGTCGGCGCGCGGCGGATCCGCGCGCTCGCCGTTGCCCACGTTGCGTTTGGCCAGCTGCACCTCGGCGAGCACCACGCCCACCGTGGCGGCCCCGAGGAGGCCGATGCCTCCGCCGCCGTATGCCGCGCCCGCTGCGATCCGCCGTGCCACCCTCGCCCTCGACATGCCCCGCAGCCACCTCCTCGTAGCCGTATCGCCGTCATCCACTCATTGCCCCGTAAGCACGGTCGGCCAATCGCAAGCGGAGGTGAACGGATGAGCCGGACCCTTAGGCTGACCGCACCAATTCGTCGCACTACATCGCAGCCCGGAGACAACGGTGCAATTCCACGACTCGATGATCAGTCTCGTCGGCAACACCCCGCTGGTGAGGCTCAACAACGTGACCGCGGGCATCCAGGCGACCGTCCTGGCCAAGGTCGAGTACTTCAACCCCGGCGGATCCGTGAAGGACCGCATCGCGCTGCGCATGATCGAGGCGGCCGAGCAGAGCGGGGAGCTGAGGCCCGGCGGCACCATCGTCGAGCCGACCTCCGGAAACACCGGAGTCGGTCTCGCCATCGTGGCCCAGCAGAAGGGCTACAAGTGCATCTTCGTCTGCCCGGACAAGGTGTCCCTCGACAAGATCAACGTCCTGCGCGCGTACGGCGCGGACGTGGTGGTCTGCCCCACGGCCGTCGACCCCGAGCACCCGGATTCGTACTACAACGTCTCCGACCGCCTCGTGCGCGAGACCCCCGGGGCCTGGAAGCCCGACCAGTACAGCAACCCGAACAACCCCCTCTCCCACTACCACTCCACCGGCCCCGAGCTCTGGGAGCAGACGGAGGGGAAGATCACCCATTTCGTCGCGGGCATCGGGACCGGCGGCACCATCTCGGGTACGGGCGGCTATCTGAAGGAGATCTCCGAGGGCAGGGTCACCGTCGTCGGTGCCGATCCCGAGGGCTCCGTGTACTCCGGCGGCTCCGGCCGGCCCTATCTGGTCGAGGGCGTCGGCGAGGACTTCTGGCCGACCGCGTACGACCGGAACGTGACGGACGAGATCATCGCGGTGTCCGACAAGGACTCCTTCCAGATGACGCGGCGCCTGGCCAAGGAGGAGGGGCTGCTCGTCGGCGGTTCCTGCGGCATGGCGGTCGTGGCGGCGCTGCGGGTCGCCGAGCGGCTCGGCCCGGACGACGTCGTGGTGGTGCTCCTGCCCGACTCCGGCCGCGGCTACATGAGCAAGATCTTCAGCGACGAGTGGATGAACGACTACGGCTTCCTGGAGCAGGCCGGCGACCAGCCGGACGTCGGCGACGTGCTGCGCCGCAAGGAGGGCGGCGAGCTGCCCTCGCTGGTCCACATGCACCCCGAGGAGACGGTCGGCGAGGCCATCGAGGTCCTTCGCGAGTACGGCGTCTCGCAGATGCCGATCGTGAAGCCGGGCGCCGGTCACCCGGACGTGATGGCGGCCGAGGTCATCGGCTCGGTCGTGGAACGCGAACTGCTCGACGCCCTCTTCGCGCAGCGCGCCTCGCTCTCCGACCCGCTGGAGAAGCACATGTCGGACCCGCTGCCGCAGGTCGGCTCCGGTGAGCCGGTGGCGGACCTGATGTCGGTGCTCGGCGGCGCGGACGCGGCGATCGTCCTGGTCGAGGGCAAGCCGAAGGGCGTCGTCAGCCGCCAGGACCTGCTCGCCTTCCTCGCGGAGCAGCAGGGGCAGTGACCCGGCAGGGGGGAGGCGGGCCGCCCGCGCGGGCCGGAGCCTTGGGGTGAACTTCGCGGAAGTGGTACGAGCGCGACACGTCCGCGCAGCACCCGCTTAACACGGCTCCGGCACAGTGGGGTTCATCGGCGTCAGGAACTCCGGAGCGGCTCCCGGACCTCCACCGACGCCCGGACGCGGCCTGGCCCTGACCCGGTGCGCGTCCCTCGCGGGGACCGCCGTCGTCCCGCCCCCTGGGCAACCGGGGGTGCGGCGGTCCTCGCGACTGCCTTCCGGCTCAGTCGTCCCACTCCGACGTGCGGTCCTTGCGGCGGCCGAAGCGGGCGCCGCGGACCGAGTGCACGGCGTTCACGCCGAAGATGCCGGCCCAGGTCACGACGAGGCCCGTCAGGCCCGCGTTGACCGCGCCGATCGCGGACAGCGGGACCGCCAGGATCAGCGAGATGACGCCGAAGCCGAAGCGCTCGCTCCAGGAGTCCACGGCGCTGCCGGGGGAGCGGGCGCCGCGGGCGACGACCATCTGCTGTTCGGCCAGGTGACGGCGCATACGGCGGTCGATCGTGCCGTCCAGGCGCTGCTCGACCTTCCCGAGGAAGGAGTCGACCAAGGCGGAGTCGTACTCTTCGCCGAGTTCCCTGCGCGCGTGCAGGGTGGCGTCGAGTTCCTTCTTGAGTTCCGCGTCACGGGCTTCCATACCGCTTCACGTTACGGCGCCGGAGCCTGTGCCGCGGTGGGGCTAACCCCCCTTTCCGGTCGGGGCCCGTCCCCCGGGGCGGGCGCGTTCCGCCGGGCCAGCGCCCAGTACAGCACCGCGGGCACCACGAGCCCCACGATCCACGAGACGTCCGCGCCGCCCAGCGGCTCGACCAGCGGGCCGGTGTAGAAGTGCGTGACGAGGAACGGCAGCTGGGCGAGGAGCCCGACGCCGTAGACGACCAGCGCGTCCCAGCGCCAGGCGCCGTAGCGGCCGCGCGGGTCGAAGAGCGCGGGGATGTCGTACCGCTCGCGCGAGATCAGGTAGTAGTCGACGAGGTTGATGGCCGACCAGGGCGTGAAGAACGTCAGCAGGAACAGCAGGAAGTCCTTGAAGGACGTCAGGAAGCTGTCCTTGCCGAGCAGCGCGACCGCCGTGCCCGCCACCATGATCAGGGCGATGTAGGCGGCCCGGCCGCGCGGTCCGAGCACCTTCTGGCCGCGGAATCCGCTGATGCTCGTGACCATCGACATGAAGCCGCCGTAGGTGTTGAGCACGTTGATGGTCAGCTTGCCGAGCGCGATCACGAAGTACAGGAACGACGCGATCAGGCCGGTGCCGCCGAGGCCGACGACGTAGCCGACCTGGTCGGCGAGGAACTTCTCGCCCGCGCTCGCCGCCACGAGCACGCCGAACGTCATCGACCACTGCGAGCCGACCGCCGAGCCCGACAGGGTCCACCAGAACGTGGCCCGGCCCGATGTCGTACGCGGCAGATAGCGCGAGTAGTCCGCGACGTACGGCCCGAAGGCGAGCTGCCAGGACGCCGAGAGCGAGACGGCGAGCAGGAACATCGGCAGGTCGAAGTGCGCGTCGGACAGGAGCGCGGAGAGGTCCACGCGGTCCAGGAGGCGGATGCCGAGGTAGACGAAGGCGAGCGCGCAGATCGCGCTCGCCACTCGGCCGAGCGCGTGGATGACGCGGTAGCCGACGGCCGCCATGACGGCCGTGACCACGGCGAAGATCACGATGCCGGTGGTGTCGTCCGTGTGCGTGAGCTCGGCCGTGGCCTGTCCGGCGAGCACGCTGCCGCTCGCGAAGAAGCCGACGTACATCAGGATGACCAGGAGCAGCGGGACGACCGCGCCCTTGACGCCGAACTGGGCGCGGGACTGGATCATCTGCGGCAGGCCGAGCCGGGGGCCCTGCGCCGAGTGCAGCGCCATCACCGCGCCGCCCAGCAGATTGCCCAGCACGAGGCCCACGATCGACCAGACCACGTCCCCGCCGAAGACGACGGCGAGGCCGCCCGTGACGACCGCGGTGATCTGGAGGTTGGCGCCGAGCCAGAGCGTGAACTGGCTGAACGCGGTGCCGTGCCGTTCGTCGTCCGGGACGACGTCGATGGAGCGCCGCTCCACCAGGTCTTCGGCTGCCATGCCGTCCGCTCCCCTCGTGCTCGCGGGCCGGAGCGCCTTGCCCGGCTGCATATGGTCATGCAGAGTTCTTGCTGTCTGAATAAGTTGTCAATGCTCCGGCGTAAATCTCCGGCACCAAGTGGTCGATGACTGAGACGGGATGTCTGGTTGAGGAGGAAAAGCGCGTGAAGTCGTCTCGTATCGCGGACAGCGCCGCCGCCGGCGCGGGAGCGGCGGCAGAAGTCGTCGTCCTGGACGGCCGGGGCCTGCGGGTCGCCGACGTCGTACGCCTGGCCGGATCCGCCGCCCGGCCCGTGCCCGCCACCGACGGCATGAAGCGCGCCGAGGACTCCTGGAACGCCGCACGCGAGATCGCCGCCTGGGGCCGCGTCTACGGCCGCTCCACCGGCGTCGGCGCCAACCGCAACGAGGACGTGCCCACCGAGGCCGCCGCCGACCACGGCCTCAGGCTGCTGCGCTCGCACGCCGGGGCCATCGGCGCCGAACTGCCCGCCCGCCAGGTCCGCGCGATGCTCGCGGTCCGCGCCAATCAGCTCCTCGCGGGCGGCGCCGGACTGCGGCCCACCGTCGTCACCGCCCTCTGTCAGGCCCTGGAGACCGGCGCCCATCCCGCCGTCAACGAATTCGGCTCGGTCGGCACCGGCGACATCGCCGCCCTCTCCCAGCTCGGCCTCGCCCTCGCCGGCGAGCACCCCTGGCGGGGCGCCGGCACACCCCCCGAGCCCCAGCCGCTCGACAACAACGACGCCCTCGCCCTGATCAGCAGCAACGCCCTCACCCTCGGCCAGTCCGCGCTCGCCCTGCACGAGCTGCGCGGCCTGATCGCCGCGACCCAGGTGGTGGCCGCGCTGTCCCTGACGGCGGTCGACGGCTCCTACGAGGCGTACGCCCTGCCCGTCCACGAGGCGCGCCGCCACCCCGGCTCGTACGCCGTCGCCGCCCGCATGCGGCGCCTGACCGGCGCCCCCGACCGGCCCACCCCGCCGCTCGGCCGCATCCAGGACCCCTACGGCTTCCGCTGCCTGCCGCAGATCCACGGCCCCGCGCACGACGCGGCGAACGCCCTGGAGGACGTCCTCACCGTCGAGATCAACGCGGCCGCCGAGAACCCGCTGATCTGCCCCGAGGACCTCGCCGCCTACCACCACGGCGGCTTCTACCTCGCCCAACTCGCGCTGGCCCTGGACCACTTCAGGCTCGCCGTGACACAGGTCGCCCGCCTGTCCACCTCCCGCCTCTCCACCCTCAACGAACCGGCCTTCACCCGCCTGCGGCCCTTCCTCGCCGACGGCGAGACGGCCTCGTCGGGCGTGATGATCCTCGAATACGCGGCCGGGGCGGCCCTCGGCGATCTGCGCGCGTTCTCCGCGCCCGCCTCCCTCGGCCACGCGGTGCTCTCGCGCGGCGTCGAGGAGCAGGCCAGCTTCGCCTCGCTCGCCGCCCGCCAGACACTGCGCGCCTGCGCCGCGTTCCGGCTTGTGGTGGGGTGTGAACTGGTCGCCGCCGTAAGGGCGTTGAACCAGCGCGAACTGCGCTTCGAGCGCGACGTCCCGCTCGCGCGCGCCCATGAACTCGCCTCCGCCGCACTGGATCCGGAGCTCGCGGACCGGCCGCTGACGGATGATGTGACGGCGGCGGCCGGGCTGCTCGACCGGTTCACCGAACTGTGGGCGGCTCTGGGCGGCGGGCACACGACGGCCGCCGGGCGACCGGGCGCGCCGAAGGACCGGGTGTGGTGAGGGGAACGGTATGAGTGACAGTCCTGCGGCACGGCTGCAAGTGCTCTTCGAGGGGCACCGGCTCACGCCCACGCAGCGCCGCATCGCGCACTGCATGGTGCGGCGGGCGGCGGACGTGCCCTTCCTCTCCAGCGTCGAGCTGGCCGAGCTCGCCGGGGTGAGCCAGCCCTCGGTCACGCGGTTCGCGGTGGCGCTCGGCTTCGACGGCTACCCGGCGCTGCGCAGACACCTGCGGGACGTGGCGCCCGCGGAGGCGGCCGGCGGCGACGAGCTGAACGAGTACCAGCAGGCCGTCGAGGCGGAGATCGCGAACCTGCGGCACCTGGCGGAGGTCCTCGCGGACCCGGCGCCGGTCGAGCGGGCCGGACGGCTCCTCGCCGCCTCCCGCCCGCTGCCGGTCCTCGGCCTGCGGGCCGCCGCCTCCCAGGCGTACGGCTTCTCGTACTTCGCCGCCAAGGTCCACCCCGACGTGCGCCTCCTCGACGAGGGCGGCACGATGCTCGCCGACCGCGTCGACGCGGCGGTACGGGCGGGCGCCACGGCCCTGCTGTGCTTCGCCCTGCCCCGCCACCCCCGCGAGGTCGTCGACGCGCTGGCCTACGCGCGCTCGGCGGGCCTCACGGTGGTCACGGTCGCCGACTCCGCGTTCGCGCCGGTCGCCGCGCACTCCGACCTCCTCCTGCCGGCCGCGGTCGGCACGGGCCTCGCCTTCGACACGGCGTGCGCGCCGATGCTGCTCGGGCGGGTGCTCCTGGAGGCCATGTGCGACGGACTGCCGGACGCGCAGGCGCGCCTGGAGGAGTTCGACGTACGGGCGGCGGCGCGGGGCCTGTTCGTGGAGTGAGCCGCACGTCCGCGGGCGGGCCCGGCGCTCCGCTCAGTCCTCGCCCCGCGTCTTCAGGACCACCTTGTTGACCACCCACAGCCCGATCCCGATGGCGATCAGGACACCGGCGCGGATGTAGACCTCCGCGGGGCGGTCCGCCAGCGGGCTCGCGAGGATCAGGGCGGTGACCGCGCCGAGCACCGGCAGCACCGTCGGCGTACGGAAGTGCTTGTGGTCGACCGGGTCGCGGCGCAGCACCAGGACCGCCACGTTGACCACGGCGAACACGCACAGCAGCAGGAACGCGGTGGTGTCGCCGAGCCCCTCGATCTCGCCGGTGGAGACCAGGCCGATCGCGAGCAGCGAGACGAAGACGATGCCGACGATCGGGGTGCGGCGGCGGGGCAGGACGCGGCCCATGGCGCGCGGCAGGATGCGCTCGTTGGCCATGCCGTAGCAGAGCCGCGAGGCCATCATGATGTTGATCAGCGCCGAGTTGGTGACCGCGAACAGGGCGATCAGGGCGAAGAGTTTGTGCGGGAAGTCGACGCCGCCGGCCTTCACGACCTCGAGGAGCGGCCCGCTCGACCCCTCCAGGGTCTTGGAGTCGACCAGCAGGGACGACGCCAGCGCGACCAGGACGTAGATCGTGCCGGTCACCGCGACGCCGATGAAGATCGCGCGCGGGAACGTACGGACCGGGTCCTTGGTCTCCTCGGCCATGTTCACCGAGTCCTCGAACCCGACGAAGGCGAAGAAGCCGAGGGCCGTGGCTCCCAGCACGCCGGTCATCAGGGCGTATCCGCTGCCGTCCGTCTCGAACTCGGTGAGGCGGGAGGGCTCGCCGTCGCCGCTCAGGACGGCGTACGCGCCGATCGCGAGGATGATCACGAGTCCGGTCAGCTCGACGAGCGTGAGGACCACGTTCGTCTTCACCGACTCCGAGACGCCCCGCATGTTCAGCGCCGCGAGCAGCACGATGAAGGTGATCGCGATCAGGGTCGGCGGCAGCGCGTCGTTCGTCAGCTCGCCGAGGTAGTCGCCGCTGAAGGCGCGGGCGGCGGCGCTCGCGGACGAAAGACCCGAGCACATCACCATGAAGGCGATGATGAAGGTGAGGAACGGCGTCTTGAACGCCTTCTGCGTGTAGAGCGCGGCACCGGCCGCCTTCGGGTACTTGCCGACCAGTTCGACGTACGACGCGGCCGTCAGGATCGCCACGACGAAGCCGATCAGGAACGGCAGCCACAGCGCGCCGCCGACCTTCCCCGCGACCTTGCCGGTGGTGGCGTAGATGCCGGTGCCGAGGATGTCGCCGATCACGAACAGGATCAGCAGCTTGGGGCCGATGGCGCGGTGCAGCGCCGGTTCTTCGGCCGGTGGTGCGGTGGTGGACGTGTCGGACGTCGTCACAGGAGCCTCCCCCGAGAACGGGCCTGGAGGGAGGGTCTGCCCGTGATCCACGTCACCATGCGCGAGTTGAGGAAGCTCAGAGCCTCCGGAGGGCGGGCCTCGGCGGCCCGGCCCCGGGCGTCAGAGGTCGCGCAGCGCGTCCCGCTCCGCGCCGCCGCCCGCCTCCGCCACGATCGCGTCGAGCGTCTGCGGCTCGCGCACGGTCGCGAAGCGCACGCCCTCGCCGGTCGCGGACGCCGCCGCCGAGAAGCCGTAGACGCCGGGCCTGGCAAGGCTGTTGTACGAGTAGTGCTGCGCGAAGTAATAGGCGCCGGTGTCCAACGCCGCCGCGTAATCGCCCTGTTCGAGCAGCGGCAGCGGGCGGTTCTCGGCGAGCAGGTCGCCCGCGAAGCAGGCCGGGCCCGCGATGTCCTGGCCGACGGCGGGCCCGCTCTTGGGCCGCCCCTTCGCGTCGTACGCGGCGATCCGCAGCGGCCACGACGCCGGGGCGTACACGGTCCGGGTCGCCACCTGCACGCCCGCGTGCGTCACCGCGATCGGCCGGCCGCCCGCCTGCTTCGCGTACTCGACGAGGGCGAGGACCGTGCCGTGCTTGGCGAGCAGCGAGCGGCCGAACTCGGTGACCAGGCCGTACCGCCCGTCCAGCAGCCCCGGCACGCGGGCCTTGAGGCGGCGCGCGTACTGCGCGTGCGTCGGACTCTCCTCGTCCGAACCGAAGTTGACGGGCAGGCCGCCGCCGATGTCGACCGTGTCGACCTGCCGCCGCCCGGCGCGTTCGTTGATCTCCTCGGCCAGTTCGTACGTCGCCCCGACGCCCCGCACCATCATCTCCAGGGGCATGCCCTGCGACCCGGAGTGCGCGTGCAGCCGGGTCAGCCACGGCCGCTCCAGGAACGCCCGGACCACCCACTCCCGCGCACCCTCGTCGCGCAGCGGCACCCCGAACTTGGAGGTGGGCGTCGCCGTCGACAGCGCGCCGATGGAGCCGCCGCCGATCTGCGGGTTGACGCGGATGCCGACGGGGGAGCGGGACGGGGCCGACTGGACCATCGCGTCGATGCGGGCCAGCTCCTGCGGGTTGTCCGCGTTCACGGCGATGCCGAGCGCGAGCGCCTCCCGCAGCTCCGCCCGGGTCTTGGCGGGCGAGTCCAGGACGGTGTCGGCGGGCGCCACCCCGGCGGCCCGCGCCAGGGCCAGCTCCCCGGGGCTCGCCACCTCGGCGCCGATCCCCGCCGAGCGCAGCAGCCGCAGGACCGGCACGAGCGGGGTCGCCTTGACCGCGAAGGCGTGCAGGACGGGGGTGCCGGGCGGGGTGACCGCCTCGAAGGCGGCGCGCAGGGCGGCGGCGCTCGCGCGGATGCCGGTGATGTCGAGCAGGCCCGCCACGGGGGCGGCGGGCCCGACGATCCCCTGTTCGACGGCGGCGCGGACGGCCAGGTCGCGGCGGGCCGCGGAGTCCGCGCCCGTGCCCGCGGCGGCCTCCGGCGGGATGACCTGCGTCCGGTCCGGTTCCTGGTGGTGTTCCTCGGCGTGCCCCATGTGATCCAGCCAATCACCCGGCGGGTGGGCCCGCTGGCGTACTCGCGCATTCGTTCGCTATTGACTAGTCCTATTCAGAACTTCAGGATGTGAATAACAAGGTCACAGCGAGCAAGCTCACAGCAGCTTCATGCGAGGAGGCATCGCCATGTCAGGACCCCGCCCCGTTCGAGCGCCGCGCGGTACGGAACTGAGCGCCCTGGGATGGCAGCAGGAGGCCGCCCTCCGGATGCTCCAGAACAACCTCGACCCCGAGGTCGCCGAGCACCCCGACAAGCTCGTCGTCTACGGCGGCACCGGCAAGGCGGCCCGCGACTGGCGCTCCTTCGACGCGATGGTCCGCACGCTGCGGACCCTGAAGCAGGACGAGACGATGCTGGTCCAGTCGGGCCGTCCCGTCGGCGTCATGCAGACCCACGAGTGGGCCCCGCGCGTCCTGATCGCCAACTCCAACCTGGTCGGCGACTGGGCGAACTGGGAGGAGTTCCGCCGCCTGGAGCAGCTCGGCCTCACGATGTACGGCCAGATGACGGCCGGATCCTGGATCTACATCGGCACGCAGGGCATCCTCCAGGGCACCTACGAGACGTTCGCGGCCGTCGCCGCCAAGAAGTTCAACGGCACCCTGGCCGGGACGATCACCCTCACCGCCGGACTCGGCGGCATGGGCGGCGCCCAGCCGCTCGCCGTCACCATGAACGACGGCGTCGCCCTGTGCATCGACTGCGACCCGCGCGCCATCGAGCGCCGCATCGAGCACAAGTACCTGGACGTGAAGGCCGACTCCCTGGAGCACGCCCTCCAGCTGGCCGTCGAGGCCCGCGACGCCCGCCGCCCCCTCTCCATCGGCCTGCTCGGCAACGCGGCCGACCTGCTGCCCCGCATGCTCGCGGAGTCCGCCCCGATCGACATCGTGACGGACCAGACCTCCGCCCACGACCCGCTCTCCTACCTGCCGACCGGCGTCGACTTCGACGAGATGCAGTCGTACGCCGCCAAGGACCCGGCGGGCTTCACGACCCGCGCCCGCGAGTCGATGGCCACGCACGTCGAGGCCATGGTCGGCTTCATGGACGCGGGCGCCGAGGTCTTCGACTACGGCAACTCGATCCGCGGCGAGGCCCGGCTCGCGGGCTACGACCGGGCGTTCGCGTTCCCCGGCTTCGTGCCCGCCTACATCCGTCCGCTGTTCTGCGAGGGCAAGGGCCCCTTCCGCTGGGCGGCGCTGTCGGGCGAGGCGTCCGACATCCACAAGACGGACAAGGCGATCCTCGACCTCTTCCCGGAGAACGAGTCCCTGCACCGCTGGATCAAGATGGCCGGCGAGCGCGTCCACTTCCAGGGCCTGCCCGCCCGCATCTGCTGGCTCGGCTACGGCGAGCGGGACCGCGCCGGCGAGCGCTTCAACGACATGGTGGCGTCCGGCGAGCTCCAGGCCCCCCTCGCCATCGGCCGCGACCACCTGGACTGCGGCTCGGTCGCCTCGCCGTACCGCGAGACGGAGGCCATGCTCGACGGCTCCGACGCGATCGCCGACTGGCCGCTCCTGAACGCGATGGTGAACGTGGCCTCGGGCGCCTCCTGGGTCTCCCTCCACCACGGCGGCGGCGTCGGCATGGGCCGCTCCCTCCACGCGGGCCAGGTCTCGGTGGCCGACGGCACGAAGCTGGCGGGCGAGAAGATCCGCCGCGTCCTGACGAACGACCCCGGCATGGGCGTCATCCGGCACGTCGACGCCGGGTACGACATCGCGGAGTCGGTGGCCGACGAGAAGGGCGTACGGGTTCCGATGCGGGAGGGCGAGACGGCGTGAGCGACCAGCCCCCCGCGGCCGGCGACGCACCCGCCCGCCCCACCGGACAGGCCCCGTCCTTCCAGGAGATGTGGCGGGACCTGAAGCCCATCGGCCGGGACAGGGACAGCGGAGGCTACCGCCGCTACGCCTGGACCGGCGCGGACACCGACTGCCGCGCCTGGTTCAAGGCACAGGCGGAGACCCGCGGCCTCACCTACGAACTGGACCGCAACGGCAACCAGTGGGCCTGGCTGGGCGACCCGGCCGCCGGGGACGCCGTCGTCACCGGCTCCCACCTGGACTCCGTCCCCGACGGCGGCGCCTTCGACGGCCCCCTCGGCGTCGTCTCGTCCTTCGCCGCGCTGGACGAACTCCGCTCCCGGGGCGCGGAGTTCACCCGCCCCCTGGCGATCGTCAACTTCGGCGACGAGGAAGGCGCCCGCTTCGGCCTGGCCTGCGTCGGCTCCCGCCTCACCGCGGGGCAGCTGACCATCGAGGCCGCGCACAGGCTCCGCGACGGCGACGGCGTCTCGCTGCCGCAGGCGATGGAGGCGGCGGGCTACGACCCGTACGGCATCGGCGCCGACCCCGAACGCCTCGCCCGCATCGGCGCGTTCGTCGAGCTGCACGTGGAACAGGGGAGGGCGCTGGACCTGTCCGGCGACCCCGTCGGCATCGCCTCCGCCATCTGGCCGCACGGCCGCTGGCGCTTCGACTTCCGGGGCGAGGCCAACCACGCGGGCACGACCCGGCTCGTCGACCGCCGCGACCCGATGCTGTCGTACGCGGAGACGGTGCTCGCGGCCCGCCGCGAGGCCGAACTCGCGGGCGCGGTCGCGACGTTCGGCAAGATCTCCGTGGAGCCGAACGGCGTCAACGCCATCCCCTCGCTCGTGCGCGGCTGGCTGGACTCGCGCGCCGCCGACCAGGCGACCCTCGACACCGTCGTCACCGGCATCGAGAAGGCCGCCCGCGAGTACGCGGAGCGGCACGGCATCGACCTCGACGTCGTCCGTGAGTCCTTCACGCCGGTCGTCGAGTTCGAGGACGCGCTCCGCGACGAGCTGGGCTCGATCCTGGGCGCCCGCGCGGAGCGCCCGCTGCCCGTCCTCGGCACGGGCGCCGGACACGACGCGGGTATTTTGTCCGGCTCGATCCCCACCGCCATGCTGTTCGTACGGAACCCCACGGGCGTCTCGCACTCCCCGGCCGAGCACGCCGCGGAGGACGACTGCCTGGCAGGGGTGACCGCACTGGCCGACGTACTGGAAGGGCTGGCGTGCAGGTGACGAGGGACGAGCGGGCAACGACGTACTGGCTGGAGCACGCCTGGCTCGACACGAACGTCGAGCCGGGCGTCGCGGTGGACGTGAGCGGCGACCGCATCACCGCGGTCCGCACGGGTGTCGACGCGCCGCCGCCCGGCGCGACGGTGCTGCGCGGACTGACGCTGCCCGGCCTCGCGAACGCGCACTCGCACGCCTTCCACCGGGCCCTGCGCGGCACCGTCCAGGTGGGCTCCGGCACGTTCTGGACGTGGCGCGAGGTCATGTACGCGGTGGCGGACCGCCTCACCCCCGAGACGTACCACGCGCTCGCGCGGGCCGTGTACGCGGAGATGGCGCTCGCGGGCATCACGACGGTCGGCGAGTTCCACTACCTGCACCACGGGCCGGGCGGCGCCCCCTACGCCGACCCCAACGCGATGGGCGAGGCCCTGATCCGGGCGGCGGCGGACGCGGGCGTCCGCATCACGCTCCTCGACACGGCGTACGTGGCCTCGGGGCTCCTCTCCGAGACGCGCGGCGAGCCGCCCAACCGCCATCAGCTCCGCTTCTCCGACGGCACCACGGAGGCGTGGGCCGAGCGGGCGTCGCTCCTCAAGGACCGGGACCACGCGCGCATCGGCGCCGCGATCCACTCCGTGCGGGCCGTGCCCGCGGCGCAGTTGGGCGTGGTGGCGGAGTGGGCCTCGGCGCGCCGGGCCCCGCTGCACGTGCACCTCTCCGAGCAGACGGCGGAGAACGACGCGTGCCGGGCGGTCCACGGCCGCACGCCGACGCAGCTGCTCGCCGACCACGGGGTGCTCGGCGCGCGCACCACGGGCGTGCACAACACCCACCTCACGGACGAGGACATCGCGCTGCTCGGCGGCTCGACCACGGGCACGTGCATGTGCCCGACGACGGAACGGGACCTGGCCGACGGCATCGGCCCCGCCGTCGCCCTCCAGCGGGCCGGCAGCCCGCTCTCCCTGGGCAGTGACAGCCACGCGGTGATCGACATCCTGGAGGAGGCCCGCGCGATGGAGCTGAACGAACGCCTCCGCTCGCACACGCGCGGCCACTGGACGGCGGCGGCGCTGCTGCGCGCGGCGACGGCGGACGGCCACGCGGCGCTCGGCTGGCCGGACGCGGGCGTCCTGGAGCCCGGCGCGCTGGCCGACCTCACGACGATCGCGCTGGACTCGGTCCGCACGGCGGGCCCGGTGCCGCGCCTCGCCGCGGAGACGGCGGTCTTCGCGGCGACGTCGGCGGACGTCCGGCACACGGTGGTCGGGGGACGCCATGTCGTACGCGACGGCACCCACACGCTGGTGGAGGACGTCCCGTCGGCCCTGGCGGAGGCGGTGGCGGCCCTCAGAGAC
>NZ_LIRJ01000720.1 GCF_001419745.1 Streptomyces silaceus
GGGCGGCGGCGGCCGTGGCGGGCACCACCCAGTGCGGGGCCATGCGGGCGCAGTCACCGCGCAACGTCTCCATGCTCTCCGAGGTGTCCGCGGGGAGTACGACGGAACGCTTCATGGCGACATCCTTCGGGATAACGGTCATAACGGCACCGTACGCATCTGAAGCCCCACCGAAAAAGACCTACTATCGGGTAGTTTTGCCACTTCAGCGCGGGTGCCCCGACCCGATAGCGTGAACCGTCAACTCCTCGTCTTTCCTCCAGGAGCATCCAGCCGTGCGTATCGCAGTCACCGGCTCCATCGCCACCGACCATCTGATGACCTTCCCCGGCCGCTTCGCCGACCAGCTGGTCGCCGATCAGCTGCACACGGTCTCCCTCTCCTTCCTGGTCGACGCCCTCGACGTCCGCAGGGGTGGCGTCGCCCCCAACATCTGCTTCGGTATGGGCCAGCTCGGCGGCAGCCCGATCCTCGTCGGCGCCGCGGGCCAGGACTTCGACGAGTACCGCGCCTGGCTGGACCGGCACGGCGTCGACACCGCGTCCGTCCGCATCTCCGAGACCCTGCACACCGCCCGCTTCGTGTGCACCACGGACGCGGACCACAACCAGATCGGCTCCTTCTACACGGGCGCGATGAGCGAGGCCCGCCTGATCGAGCTCAAGACGGTCGCCGACCGCGTGGGCGGCCTCGACCTCGTCCTGATCGGCGCCGACGACCCCGAGGCGATGCTCCGTCACACCGAGGAGTGCCGCACCAGGAAGATCCCCTTCGCCGCCGACTTCTCGCAGCAGATCGCGCGCATGGACGGCGAAGAGATCCGCACCCTCCTCGACGGCGCCACGTACCTCTTCTCGAACGAGTACGAGAAGGGCCTCATCGAGTCCAAGACCGGCTGGAGCGACGCCGAGATCCTCGCGAAGGTCGGCCACCGCGTGACCACCCTCGGCTCGCGCGGCGTCCGCATCGAGGCCGTCGGCAAGGACCCGGTCGAGGTCGGCGTCCCCGAGGAAGAGGCGAAGGTCGAGCCGACCGGCGTCGGCGACGCCTTCCGCGCGGGCTTCCTCTCCGGTCTGTCCTGGGGCGTCTCCCTGGAGCGCGCGGCGCAGGTCGGCTGCATGCTCGCCACCCTGGTCATCGAGACCGTCGGCACCCAGGAGTACGAGCTGCAGCGCAGCAACTTCATGGACCGCTTCACCAAGGCGTACGGCGACGACGCCGCCACCGAGATCAAGGCGCACCTCGGCTAGTCGTTCATGAGCTCCGGCGGACCACGTAGGCGACACCGTGGTCCGCCGGCCGCTCACCGACGTACGCGTGGTGCTGCGTCCAGCACCATGCCGGGATGTCCACCGCCGCGACCTCGTCGTCGGCGAGCACGGTGACGGTGCCGCCCACCCGCACCCGCCCGATCGCCTTGGCCAGCTCGATCACCGGCTGCGGACAGCTCGTCCCCAGCGCGTCCACGGTCACGGCC
>NZ_LIRJ01000721.1 GCF_001419745.1 Streptomyces silaceus
GCGGCCGGGCCCGGCCGCGCGGGGGCGGCGGGGGTCCGCTCCAGTGCGGCGGCGAGCGCGGCGACGGTGGGCGACTCGAAGAGCTGGGCCGCCGTCACGGGCCGTGCGTCGGTGGTGAGACGGGCCGCGACCCGCACCGCGCGCAGCGAGTTGCCGCCGAGCGCGAAGAAGTCGTCGTCCCTGCCGATGGCGGGGCCGCCCTGGGGCCCGGCCCCGGATCTCGCGAGGACGTCGCGCCAGACGGCGGCGATCTCCCGCTCCAGTGGGGTGGCCGGTCCGCCGCCGCCCACGGCCGGCGCGGTGGGCGCCGGGAGCGCGATCCGGTCGCCGTCGTCCGCGCGGCGCGGCGGCGCGGTGGCGACGAGCCGCGACAGCGGGGTGTCGGGCGCGGCGGCCGCGGCCTCCAGGGCCTCGGGCAGCGCGGCGGCGAGCCAGGTGACGAAGCGTTCCTCCAAGCTGTCGGCGCGGTACTCGAAGGTGAGGGTGAGGCCTTCCGGGGCGCCGCCGGGGCCCGTCGCGTCCGTGACGTCGACGAGCAGTTCGAAGCGGGCCGAGCCGGTGCGGACGATCTCGACGCCGGTGTCGGCGCCGGGCAGGTCCACGTCGGCGCGGGCGTTGTTCTGCAGGGCGAGGACGACGTCGGTGAAGGGCTGTCTGCCGCGTGCCCGTACGGGACCCAGCTCGCCGACCACGTGCTCGAACGGCACGTCCTGGTGGGCGAAGGCACCGAGGTCGGTGTCGCGGACCCGGGCGAGGAGCTGCCGCGCGGTCGGGTCGCCGGAGACGTCGGTGCGCAGCACGAGCATGTTCACGAAGAACCCGACGACGTCCTTGACGCCCCCGTCGGCCGCGCGCCCGGCGATCGGGGCGCCGACGGCGAGGTCCGCGCCCGCGCCGGCCCCGGCGAGGGCGGCGGCCAGCGCGGCGTGCAGGGCCATGAAGAGGGTCGCGCCCTGGGCGCGGGCGGCGTCGACGATCCGGGCGTGGGCGGCGGCGTCGAGCCGGCGTACGACCGTGGCGGCGCCGGGGCCCGGGACGGCGGGCCGGTCCGTGCGCCGGGGCAGCAGCGGCCCGCCGGGCGCGAGACCGGCCAACCGCTCCTTCCAGTAGGCGACTTGGCGGGACACGAGCGAGCCGGGATCGGCGGGCGAACCGAGCCGCTCGGCCTGCCGGCGGGCGTGCTCGGCGTAGGGCACGGGCAGGGGCGCGAGCACGGGGGCGGGCAG
>NZ_LIRJ01000722.1 GCF_001419745.1 Streptomyces silaceus
CTCGACGAGCAGGACCCGGCCCTCCGCGTCACGGAAGAGCGCGGCGGCCCCGACGAGGACACGGGGGAGGCCCGCGATGTACGTGGCGTAGTCGTCAGTGGTCTCACGGCAGCGTAGCCGGGCCGGCAGGTCAGGGCCGGGGTGGCCGGACGTCGGTCAGGATTCGCAGCGTCGCGAGGGTGGCGGGGTCGTCGGGGCCCAGGACACGTGAGCGCGCCTCGTGGACGGCCGACGCGATGTCGAGGGCCTCGGCCAGGAGCCCGACGCCGCTGAGCGCCACGGCCAGTTCGTGTCCGCTCGCAAGGGTGTCCGGGTGCTCGGCGCCGAGAGCGGCCCGGCGTCCGCTGTAGGCGGCGCGTGCCTCGGTCACGGCCTCCTGGTGCCGGCCCAGGGAGATCAGTGCGACGACGAGGTTGTGCCGGCTCAGCAGCGTGTCGGGGTGCTGGTCGTCCCGGATGTTCTCCCAGAGGCGCAGCACGGTGCGGCAGATCGTGTCCGTCTCCTCGTGGCGTCCCAGGTGGTGGAGGACGTAGGCGCGCAGTTGGTGCGCGATCAGGGTGTCGGGGTGCTCCCTGCCGAGCACGGTGTCGCGGCCCGTCGCGCAGTCGGAGAAGGACTCCAGGGCTTCGTCGAGGCGCCCGAGCGCGAGCTCCAGACGGCCGATCTCGCAGCGGGTGGCGAGCGTCTGGGGGTGGGCCGGGCCGAGGTATTCGAGCTGGCGGGCCCTGATCCGCTCCAGAATGCCGATCGTCTCGTGCTGCTTTCCCGGGCGGGCGAAGGACATGGCCTTGCGGAACTGGTCGCCGAGCTGGGCCTCTTGGGGGAGGCGCCGGGGCAGCGGCAGCCGGAAGGGGACGCCGTCCCGGGGCGCGCCCGAGTGGTGGAGGACCGGGCCGCCGGGCGCGGCGAGGTCGATGCGGAAGTCGAGGTCGACCGGCCCCCGCCGGGGCCCTTCGAGGAGCAGGAGGTGGATGTCGAGGTCCTCGAGCCAGCCGATGTCCCCGTGCAGCCCCGACGCTTCGAGCACCACGATCAGTCTGGTCAGGGCGGGGCGCGGAGCGCCGGACGCGCGCGCGGCGGCGATCAGCTCGCGGCGGCGGGCGCGCTCGGCGTCGAGGGCGGGCTCCAGCTCCCGGGCCGCTCCGGTCACCAGGTGCGGCAGCATGCCGGTCCTCGCCGACCGGAGGAACTGATCGGCCGAGTCGAGAAGATGGAAGCGGACCTCGGCCGGGGAGTGCCGTGCGGCGAGACCGCCGATGATCTCCTCCAGGACGGCGGAGAGGTCCGCCTTCGAGCCCTGGACGACGCCGTGCGGGCCCATGGCACGGAAGTCCAGGACGACCTCGGTTCCCTCTCGGTCGCGGCCCACGGGCACGGCGAG
>NZ_LIRJ01000723.1 GCF_001419745.1 Streptomyces silaceus
AGGAGCTGACCGCCGTCCTGCTGACCCGGCACCGCGCCCTGCCCACGCTCAGCGAGTCCCTGCTCACCGCCGGGCCCTGCGGGGCGCGCCCCGAACGGCTCACCGCGCTGCTCGGCATCGGCCGGGCGGTCGACGCGGCGGGGCTGCTCTCCCGCGGTGAGCACGCCTTCCTGGAGCGGCAGTTGGAACTCGTCGTCCTGGCCGACCCGGCCCTGCCCGCCCGCGCGGCCCAGGAGGCGCTGCGCTACACCCCGCTCCCCGCGGCCCTGTGCACCGCGCGGCTGCCGCCGCAGGCGCTGGCACAGGTCATCACGGACCTGGAGGACTACCAGGACGGCGGCAGCGTACCGGCGGGGACGCCGCGGGTGCCCGCGCTCGTCCATCTGGTGGAGTTCATCGCCGCGGCCGTCGGCGGCCCCCTCGGCGAGCGGCTGGGCCGCTGGAGCGAACGGGTCTGCGCCCGCCTCGGCGTGCACCCCGCCGCGCGCGACCAGCGCAGGGCCGACGCCGCGCACTGGGCGGGCGCGCACACACCCCCGGTCACCCGGCTGCTCGCCCGGCTCACCCGGAGCGAGCCGGAGGGCGAAGGGACGGAACGGGCCGAGCGCTACCGTTGCAGGCTCTGGCAGCAGCACGCGGACGGCTCGGTGCGCCGCCTGGAGACCACCGCCGGGGACGCGCCCCTGACGCCGGAGCAGGTCGGGGCGCTGATCCGTGAGGGCGCCGAACGGTCCGGTGACGAACTGCCCGCCGTGGAGATCGAGGTCGACCGGGCGGGGCTCCATCTGCCGGTCGACGAATGGGACGCGGGCAGCCCCAACGAGTTCGTGCCGAGCCTCCCGCTCGGCGCCTCCTTCCCGCTCACGCTGCGCTGCCCGGAGATGAGCCGCCGGGTGCCGCGCCGGGAGGTGGAACACCGCCGCCGTTGGGGCGACGGGCACGGCCGCGTGCTGGTCATCGACCCGAGCTGCGCGGACGGCCGGCAGGTCGCCGCGCTGCTCAACTCCAGCCACCGGGACGCCAATCACGTCGTCCTGCACGGCCCGCCGTCGCTCCGGGCCCAGCTGCTCGACCTCTGCCTGGCCCTCGGCGTCCCGGTGGTGCTGTGGGACCGCGAGGCCGAGGACCAC
>NZ_LIRJ01000724.1 GCF_001419745.1 Streptomyces silaceus
CCACCCACCCGCCCTTCCACCTGTCCTGGATGCAGCGGAATCCCGAGATATTTGGGATGAATGGGGCGGGTAAGCGAGAAAACGCTGCGAAGCAGCGACGCGGGGGGATGTGGTGCCGGAGGCATTGGAGGCCTCGCAGGGCGTGGTGCGGGCAGTGCTCGGTGACCCCTCCCGGTGGCGTGCCGTCCGAGTGAGGAGGGGCCCCGCCCGAGAGCTCAGGGCGGCGTAGAAAGCCCCTCCGGGCAGCGCAGGGCGACTTCGAGAGACCCCGCCACAAAACGCAGGGCGACACGGAAGGCCCCGCCAAAGCCCAAGGAGACTTCGATAAGCCCCGCCCGGCAGCGCAGGGCGGCCTTCGGTGGGCTCACGGGGCGCGCCGTACCGCGTACGCAAGCGCCGCCGCCACCTCCAGCGCCGCCGCCACAAGCAGCGCGCCCGACAGGGAACGTGCCGCCAGCGGTCCCGCGACCGCCGCCCCCGCCGCGAACCCCGTGATCTTCAGGCTCGCGCCCGTCGTGAAGATCTGGCCGCGCAGCCGCACCGGCGCCTCCCGGTGACGTATCGCGAACAGCGCGGTGAGCTGGGGCCCTTCGCCGGCCCCGGCGAGCAGCACGGCGGCGATCACCGGCACCGGCCGGCACGTCGCCGCGAGGGCGAAGGCCACGGCCATCACGAGCGTGCTGCACCACATGATCGCGTCCGGAGTGAGCAGGTTCGGGCGCCGGGACAGCAGCGCGTTGGCCGCGAGCGCGGAGACGGCCAGCCCGGAGAGCAGCATCGCCCCCTCCCCCGATCCGCCCAGGACCCGCTCCCCGAGCAGCGGCGCGCAAGCCGTCAGCGCGCCCGCCCCGGCGCAGGAGATCACCGAGGCCGTCGTCGCGCGGGCGAGCGCCGGGGTACGGGCCATCAGCCGTAGCCCGGCGGCCAGTTCTGCCAGAAGTGCCCTCGCCTCCCGAGACAGCCGCCGTCCACGGCTACGCCCGCGCACCACCAGAGGTCCCCCACCCC
>NZ_LIRJ01000725.1 GCF_001419745.1 Streptomyces silaceus
TACGGCCAGCCCCAGCAGCCGGGTCCGTACGGCCGGCCGACCCAGCCCGGCCCCTACGCCCAGCCGCAGTACGGCTATCAGCAGCAGCCGCCGACGCAGCCGATGTTCCCCGGCACCGGCGCGCCCGGCACCCCGCCCGACGGCGGCAAGGCCAAGCGGAACAAGCTCATCGTGATCGTCGCCGCGGCCGTGGCCGCGCTGCTCGTCGCGGGCGGTGTCACCTGGGCCGTCGTCGGCGGTGACGACGGCGACAAGAAGAAGTCCGAGGCCAAGAACAAGGACCCCAAGCCCTCCGTGTCCGCCCCGGCCAACCCGGGCGACGGCAGCGGCGACGGCAACGAGGGCAAGGAGGACCTCAACGAGGGCCGCCAGCCCGGCGAGGCCAAGGTCCTCTGGTACAAGGAGGCGCCGAAGGTCCCCGGCTCCGGCGGCGACGCCCCGGGCATGTGGATCGAGGGCGACGTCGCGGTCAAGGCCGCGTACAAGCAGCTCCTCGCGTACAACGTGAAGACCGGCAAGGTCGCCTGGCCCGCCATCACGTTCCCGCAGAAGATCTGCGCCGCGACCCAGACGTCCACCGACGACGGCAAGATCGTCGTGGCGTACAAGGAAGGCACGAAGAGCAACGCCAAGTGCAACCAGCTCCAGGTCATCGACCTGAAGACGGGTGACAAGGGCTGGGGCAAGCCGGTCAAGGAAGAGGGCCTGTTCGACTTCGCGATGCAGAGCCACCTCGTCCTCGTCGGCGACGTCCTGATGGTCGGCCGCGACCAGTCCGGCACGGCGCTGCGGATGAGCGACGGCAAGAAGCTCTACGTCGCGGACAAGAAGGAGGAGGGCACCTGCTTCCCCAACGGCTTCGCCGGCGGCAAGCAGCTCCTCATGGCCCTGTCCTGCGGCGCGAGCACGCCCAGCGAGCACGACGAGCTCCAGCAGCTCGACCCGAAGACCGGCCGCGCCCTGTGGACCAAGAAGTTCCCCAAGGGCTGGCGCATCGGCAAGGTCTACTCCGTCAGCCCCACGGTCGTGTACCTCACCAACGAGGACAAGAAGCAGTGGAACGTCACGGTCCTGAAGGACAACAGCGACAAGACCCGCTCGGAGCTGACCACCAAGGACAACTTCGCGCCGGACTGCGGCACGTCCATCCTCGACCGTGAGCTCAGCGGCTGCCTGGGCGCCACGGCCGACGACAAGTACCTGTACCTGCCGACGGACGAGAAGAGCGGCGCCAACTCGGTCGTCGCGTTCAGCCTCGCCACCGGCAAGGAGGCCTGGCGGACCAAGTCGCCGATGGACGAAACGATGCTGCCGATCAAGGTCGAGAACGGCGAGCTGATCGCGTACGTCACGCCGGCGTACGACTCCGGCGGCCGGGTCGTCTCCATCGCCACCTCCGGTTCGCACACGCCCAAGACCCTTCTGCAGCACCCGAAGGGCACCTCGCAGATCGAGAGCGGCTTCTACTCGAAGGACGTCGACTACGTGGACGGACGCTTCTACATCTCCACCACCAGCCTGATGAGCACGTCCGGCCAGGCGAAGCTGATGCTCGCCTACGGCAAGTGATCCGCCGCTCAGCCCTCCGCTCGACCGCTCTCGTCCCCAAGGAATCGACGACGTCATGACCCAGCCGCCCCAGCCTCCGCAGCAGCCGCCGAACGAGCCCCCACAGGGAGGGTTCGGCGCGCCCCAGGAACCGCCGGCCGGTGGTTTCGGCGCCCCGCAGGACCCTCCGCCCGGAGGCTTCGGCAAGGCCCCGGAACCGTCGTACGGCTACCCCCAGGCGCCCCAGCCGCCGGCCCAGCAGCCGCCGGCCCCGCAGACCCTG
>NZ_LIRJ01000726.1 GCF_001419745.1 Streptomyces silaceus
CGCCTACGCCGCCCTCCTCGGCATCACACTCCTCAACCCCGCCACGGTGATCTACTTCGCCGCCCTCGTCCTCGGCAGCCCCGCCACGGCATCGCTGACGCGCCCCGAACAGGCGGCGTTCGCGCTGGCCGCCTTCGCGGCGTCCACGAGCTGGCAACTGCTGCTCGCGGGCGGCGGCGCGCTGCTCGGCCGGATCCTGACGGGCGCCAGGGGGCGCCTGTGCACGGCCCTCGCGTCGAGCGCCCTGATCACGGGGCTCGCGGTACACCTGGTGGTGGGCGGGTGAGCGAGTGACGTCAGGAGGGGAGGGGGTTCCCTTGGGGCCCTTGAACTACAGCGAGGGGCCGGTCAGTTCGCCGATGACGCGCCGCGCGATGCGGGCCATCACGGGGTTCGTCTCCTGGTAGTACGCGATCTCGTTGAGGGCGATCGTCAGGGCCCAGCCCCGCCCGCGCTCCCACATCGCGTCGTCGGCCGCCGGGCCGAGGGCGGCACGGAACGCCGCACGGGCCTCCGCGTCCATCAGATACCACGCGGAGATCAGGTCGACGGCGGGGTCGGCCGTACCCATGCACCCGAAGTCGATGACGGCACCGAGCCGACCGCCGTCGACGAGTACGTTGCCCGGCTGGAGGTCCCCGTGCACCCACACGCCGGGCCGGTCCCACGCCGGGACGCCCAGCGCGGCGTCCCACACGGCGGTCACGGCCCGTTCGTCCACGGTGCCGCGCAGCCCGGAGAGCACCGCGCGGGTGTCGGCGTCACGCCCGGCCAACGGGTCACCGCGGTAGGAGACGGGCGCGCCGGCCGGGTCCACCTGGCGCAGGGCCACCAGGAACTCCGCGAGATCCTTGCCGAACAGGCCGGGCTCCGCGAAAGGCTCCGCCGGATCGGGCGTCGCCCCCTCCAACCACCGGAAGACGGACCACGGGTACGGATACCCCTCGCCGGGCTCCCCCTTCCCGAGCGGCGCGGGAATCGCGACGGGCAGCACCGCCGCGAGCCGGGGCAGCCAACGGTGCTCCGCCCCCACGTCCTCGGCCGCCCCCGCGACCCGGGGCAGCCGCACCACCATGTCCGCACCGAGCCGGTACATGGCGTTGGACGTCCCCGCGGAGTCGACGTACTCCACCGGCAGCCCGGCCCACGCCGGGAACTGGGCGGCGACCAGACGACTTACGAGCGCCTCGTCGAGGTCGGCCTCGTCGGCGTGCATCTTTCTGGGGGTGGGGGACATGTGGGG
>NZ_LIRJ01000727.1 GCF_001419745.1 Streptomyces silaceus
ACGGAGGCTCGGGCGGGGGTTCCAGCGACTCGGGCGGCGGCTCGGGCGGGGGTGACACGAACGGATCGTCGAGCGGGTCGTCCAGCGGTTCTTCGAGTGGTACGTGGCTGAACGGAGGCTCGGACGGCGACGCCGGCGGGCACGGCAAGAGCGGCGGCGACGGCAAGGACGGCGGAAGCGGCAACCCGCCCGGTTGGCTTCCCTGGGGGCCGAAGTCTCCCAACACCGATGAGGCCCTCGAGCCCGACAGCGCGTACGACCTGCTCCAGCAGGGCGAGTGCCAGGAGCCGTACGAGACGGCCGTGGACCCCGCCAAGCAGCTCGGCAACCCGGCCACCCCCGAGTCCTGGAAGGTGATCGAGGGGCTGGCCGGGGTCTGCAAGGCCGCGCGGGGCGAGCGCGACGGGCTCGCCATCGCGGAGAAGGCCGCGACCGGACTGCGGGCCGTCAACTACCAGCCGGCGGGCACCGAGCAGCTCTGCAAGGACGGCGACGCCTACGGAGTGCTCCGCCGCTTCGTCGCCTACTACCAGCGGCATGCCGACGAGCGCGTGGTGCTGCGCGCCTCGACATCCGGCGCCAACGCCTGCGCGAGCCGGATCGCCGCGTCGGACCACAGTTACGCGCCCGGTACGCCGGCCTACTTCGAAGGGACCTGGCCCGCCGCCCCGAGCACCGTGGAACTGCGCGCGCCGGAGCTGACCCAGCCGATCGTCCTGAAGCCGTTCGGCGACCCCGAGGACAAGGCCAGGTGCTGCAAGGACGCGGTCTTCTCCGTCGACCTGCCAGGGCCGGACGGCTACGGCGGCGCGCGTCCGACGGTGATCGGCGTGACCCTGGTGACGGAGAAGGGTTCCAAGGTCGTCAAGCAGGGCGCGTTCACGCTGGACTGGAGCGGCATCGATCCGCCGTCGCCTTCGCCCAGGTCCCCGTCGCCCGAGCCGGGGTCGTCGACCCCTCAGGTGTCCAGCCCGGCCGTCTCCGGCCCCGCGGTCTCCAGCCCGGTGGCGTCCTCCGGTTCACCCGCCTCGCCGCCCCGATGAGCGACCCCTCACCGCCGGCCCCGCACTCGCCCCCGGCACCGGACCCGGCTCCCTCCCCTG
>NZ_LIRJ01000728.1 GCF_001419745.1 Streptomyces silaceus
GGGTACGGGTGCGGGTGCGGGTGGTGCCGAGGGCGTCGGTGGGGCCGGCGCGCTGCCGCAGGAGGCCGTGGAGATCGCCGCCGGGTACGCCTTCACCGGGCCCGCCCTCGATCTGGGCGCCCTGATGTGGGGCGGGCAGTGCTACGCCGACGCGCAGATCCGCATCCCGCTGACCATGCTCAACCGCCACGGCCTCGTCGCCGGGGCCACCGGCACCGGCAAGACCAAGACCCTGCAGCTCGTCGCCGAGCAACTGGCCGCGCAGGGCGTGCCCGTGTTCCTCGCGGACATCAAGGGCGACGTCTCCGGCATCTCGGCCCCCGGCGCGGCCGGCGACAAGGTCGCCCAGCGCGCCGCGGAGGTCGGGCAGCAGTGGGAGGCGACCGGGTTCCCCTGCGAGTTCTACGCGCTCGGGGGCATCGGCACCGGGACGCCCGTGCGGGCCACCATCACCAGCTTCGGGCCCGTCCTCCTGTCGAAGGTGCTCCAGCTCAACCAGACCCAGGAGCAGTCGCTCGGGCTGATCTTCCACTACGCCGACCAGAAAGGTCTCGAACTCGTCGACCTGAAGGACCTGCGGGCCGTCGTCACCTTCCTGACCTCGGACGAGGGCAAGCCGGAGCTCAAGGGCATCGGCGGCCTCTCGACGGTCACCGCGGGCGTCATCCTGCGGGCCCTGACCGCCTTCGAGGCGCAGGGCATGGGGGACTTCTTCGGGGAGCCGGAGTTCGACACGAGCGAGTTCCTGCGGACGGCGACGGACGGCCGGGGGATGGTGTCCGTCCTGGAGCTGCCCGAGGTCCAGGACAAGCCGCAGCTCTTCTCGACGTTCCTGATGTGGCTGCTGGCCGACCTCTACAACGACCTGCCCGAGGTCGGCGACCTGGAGAAGCCGAAGCTCGTCTTCTTCTTCGACGAGGCCCATCTGCTCTTCAACGGCGCCTCCAAGGCCTTCCTGGAGGCGATCACGCAGACCGTGCGGCTCATCCGGTCCAAGGGCGTGGGCATCTTCTTCGTGACGCAGACGCCGAAGGACGTGCCGGCGGACGTGCTGGCCCAGCTGGGCAACCGGGTGCAGCACGCGCTGCGGGCGTTCACGCCGGAGGACCAGAAGGCGCTGAAGGCGACGGTACGGACGTTCCCGAACTCCGCGTACGACTTGGAGGAGGTCCTCACCGGCATCGGCACCGGCGAGGCCGTGATCACCGTCCTGAGCGAGAAGGGCGCGCCGACGCCGGTCGCGGCGACGCGGCTGCGGGCGCCCGAGTCGCTGATGGGGCCGGTGGAGGCGGCGGTCCTCGAACAGGCCGTGAAGGCGTCGCTGCTGTACGGGAGGTACGCGGACGCGGTCGACCGCGAGTCCGCGTACGAGAAGCTGACCGCCCAGGAGGCGGAGACGACGGCCCGCAAGCAGGCCGAGGCGGAGGCCGCGGAGGCGGAGAAGGCGGCGCGGGCGGAGGCTCGGGCCGAGGCGTCGGGGCGGAGGCGGGCGCAGGGGGACGCGTCCGTGGTGGATCAGGTGGTGGGGAGCGGGATGTTCAAGTCGCTGCTGCGGTCCATGGGGACGCAGATCGGGCGGGAGATCTCGCGGTCGGTGTTCGGGACGGCCCGGCGCAGACGCTGACGGCTGCGCCGGGCCTGGGTGGTCAGGTGCCCTGGCCGGGGCCCTGCTTCTGGTCCCGCTTCTGGTCCCGCCTCTGGTCCCGCTCGCCGGGGTGGCGCTGTGCCTCGGACGGGTCGCCGTGACCGCTCTCGTCGTGGTTCTCGTGGGGAGCTGTGCGGACGGCTTCTGTGCGGATGGTTTCGGTGCGGACTGCTTCCGTGCGGACTGCTTCTGCGCGCAGGAGGGCGTGCAGGGCCGCGTACGGGTCGATGGGCATGTGCTGTCCTAGCTGCTGGTTCGTGCTCTCTGTGTCTGCTCCTTCTCTCTTCTCTGGCCGGTTCTTTCAGCAGCGGAGGATCACCGAGCGGGGGGTGGGGACGTGGGGGTGGAGG
>NZ_LIRJ01000729.1 GCF_001419745.1 Streptomyces silaceus
GGCGGTGGCGCCCGCGCGCAGGGCGTCGAGCGCGACGGTGATCAACGGCCCCAGGGCATCGGGCCCTTGGGCGCCTCCGGCGAGGGGTGGCGGGCTGCTCATGGGCGGGTCCTTCGGGTGCGCGCGTACAGGGGCACCAGCCTGTACGGCATGGGAGCCGCGCGCGGGGGGACCGCGGCGAACCGAACCCGAAAGTGGTACTGCCGTGCGGAGAAAACGTGTCGGTGAGGCGGAGGGTGCTAGGGGTGGGCTTCCGCCTCCCCCGCACCCCGGGCCCCCGTGTCTCAGGCCGCGTCGCCCTGGAAGTCGTCCTTGTGGTCGTGGGCCCATTCCTGGAAGGTGCGGGCGGGCCTGCCGGTGACGGTCTCGACGGTGGTGGTGATCTCGGGCTCGGCGCCGACGGCGGCGGCGAAGGAGTCGAGGATCGCGGGCAGCATCTGCGGCGGCACGTGCGGGAAGAGCTCGGGTCCGACCTCTTGCGGCGGTATGTCGACGTACCGCAGCGGCCGGCCGAGCGCCGCGCCGATGGCGTGGATCTGCTCCTCGGTGGTGATCGCCTCGGGTCCGGTGAGGCGGTGGACGGCGCCCCGGTGGCCGTCGTCGAGGAAGGCGCGGGCGGCGACCGCCGCGATGTCGTCCTCGTGGACGGGGGCGGTGACGGCTTTGGCGAAGGGGCCGCGGACGGTGTCGCCGGCGCGTGTCTGGGGCGCCCACTGGAGGGAGTTGGCGGCGAAGGCGCCCGGACGCAGGAGGGTCCGGTCGAAGCCCGCCTCGCGTACGGCCGTCTCCAGCGCGGTGTGGACGACGTGGATCGGGTGGGTCTCGTCGGCGCCGTCCTCGATGATGGCGGAGGAGAGGACGACGACGTGCCGGACGCCGCCGGCGCGGGCCGCCTCCAGGAGCGCGGCGGTGTGTTCGCCGTGCTCGCCGACGGCGTGCAGATGCAGGAAGAGGCCGCTCGCCCCCGGTGAACAGCGGGGCGAGGGAGGCGGGTTCGGCCGGGTCGAGGCGGGCGACGTCGGTGCCTTCGGGGAGG
>NZ_LIRJ01000073.1 GCF_001419745.1 Streptomyces silaceus
GCGTTGGGGGCAGGCGCGCCGGCCGGGGCGGGGCCCTGCGGGTAGCCGTACGCGGACGCGTCGGCCGCACCCGGCGGAGGCGGCATCGGCGAACCGGTCGGCGGCTGGGGCGCGTTCGGCGGCGGGCCCGCCGGGGACACGGGCGCCACGGGGGCGTCCTCGCCGTTCAGGGCCGGGGCGATCGCCGTCGCCGGGAGCCCGCTGCCGCCGTGCATCAGCGCCGTCTTGGCCTCCGGCGCGACGCCCGGCGGCGGGGTGTCGTCCTCGTCCAGCGTCAGCGGCGGCGCGAAGACCGTGGCGGGCAGCGCGACCGAGTGGTCCTCGCCCTCGTCGGCGGCGTTGGTGTCCGTCCCGGCCCAGGGGGTCGCCCCCGCGGGCACGCCCGGCGAGGTCACCGGCAGGCTGTCGTCCCGGGCGGGCTCCTCGTCGCCCCCCGGGGCCGCGGGCCACGGCGTACCGCCGCCCGGCGCGGCGGGAGCCGGGCTCCCCGCGCCCGACGGGACGGCGTCCGACGGCGGGGCGTCCTGCGGCGCGGCGTCCGACGGCACCGCGGCCGAAGCGGCCGGCGCCGCGTCCGCCACGGGGTCCGCGCCCGCGTCACCCGACACCGACGCCCCCGACCTGCGGTCCGGGATGCCCATCTTGTCCGCCGCTTCCTGGAGCCACTCCGGCGGGCTCAACAGGAACGACGTCTGATTCAGGTCGACCCGCTCGGGGGGCGGCGGCGCCGCGTCCCGCGGCGCGTCCGGCACGCCGTACTCCTCCTCGTACCGCCGGATCACCTCGCCGACGGCGAGCGCCGGCCACAGCGTGGCCTCGCCGCTGTCGCGCGCGATGACGAGCCGCTGGCCGCCGCCGTCCGAGACCGGACCGTTCTCCCGGTCCTCGGCCCAGACGACGAAGCCCAGGTCGAACTCCCGGACCCGCACCTCACGGTGCTGATAGCCCGGCACGTCGCCGTTGATCCATTCCTCGGCGCGCTCCTGCGCCTGCGCGAAAGTCACCATCGCGTCGTCACTCCCCACCCGAGGACACGGGGACGGCCTGCGCGAAGCCGCCGTCCACCATCAGGTTCGCCACGGTCTCCAGCTCCGGCGGGTTGCCCGCGAGCCGGGACAGGAACGCGTCGAAGTCGTCGCCGCACGGCAGCAGCAGCCGCCGCACCCGCTCGGCCGGCGGCCACGCCGCCGCCTCCGAGACGTCCCGCACGTCGTCGTACGCGCAGAACCACACCGATCCGATCCGGTCACCCTTGACCTTCACGGCGAGCAGCCCGCCCTGCACGAAACCGACCCCGAGATAGTCCTTGGTCAGATGGTCGCGCAGGCACTTGTTCACGTACACCAGGTCATTGACCGCCGCCTCGTCGCGCACCGTGAAGAACGGCTGGTCCACGAGGAGCCCCAGCTCGGCGTCGAGCGCCGCGCCGACCGGCGCGCAGCCGCCCGCCGCCTTCAGGAACGTGCGGTAGGCACCCGGCAGGCGGTAGCCCAGGTCCTCCTCCACGCCCTGCACCTGCTGCTCGGTCACCGCGACCGCCGCCTTCGGCAGACCGAAGTGCGCGGGACGGGTCTCCTGGAGCGGCCGCGTCCCCCTCTTGTCCTGGTCGACGGGCGTCGTCGCGATTCCGCCGTGATGCCGCAGCAGGGCCTTCACCTCGACCGGGACCAGCTCCAGGCGGCGGCTGTTCGGCACGTGGTGCCAGGTCCAGCCGTGCGGGGTCGCCACCGCCGGAATCGTGTCCCACAGGTCGTGGCCCGACGCCGCGAGCGCGGCGTTCGCCGACACGTAGTCCGTCAGACGCAGCTCGTCGACACCGAAGCCCTCCGGCGGCTCGGCGATCTCGGCGGCCGCACGCGCGTAGGCGGAGAAGTCCGGATAGCCGCGCCCGTCCACGCGCACCCCTCTGGGGTGGCGGGCGGCACGGACCGGATCCGGGAAGTGCACGACCTGCCCGGCGTAGGCCGCGTTCGGCGGCGCGGACTGCTGCCCCAGCCGACCTGTCGTCATGGCGGTTGCCCCCTGCGGCACTGTGGAAGGTTCTGGTTCTGGCGACACAGCCTATGCGCAAGGACGACACCGGTCATCGGGCCTCCGGTTCCATGACCAGCAGCCACCGGCCGGTCACCGTGCGGCGAAACCCGACGGAAAGCCAGGCGTGTCGGAGTGCCCCAGCTTCCGCACCACCCGCCCCATTTGGCAGGCTGTACCGCGCAACGCGGGGGCGTGGCAGACGCGGTGACGACCGCGGGCAGGGGGAGGGAAGAGCAGGATGCAGACGGCACAGAGCGGCATGTCCGGCCATACGTTGTCCACGACCACGACGACCGACGGCCACGCGGGACCGGCCGCGGGGGATCCCCGCGTCGGCTGGAGCGCCACCGCCGCCCAGGCACCCGTGCTGCGCCAGCGCCGCGACGGCATCCTGCCGACCGTGGCCGCCGCCCTCTCCGTACGCGGCCAGACGACCCTCACCTGCACCCCCGGCCGCGGCGAGGAACCACCCGCCCTGCACCCGCTGGTCCAGGACTTCCTCGACACCCTCACCAGCGGCCAGCGCGAGCGCTTCACCGGCCGCTGCGCCGAGGCCATCCTCGTCTCGCGCCACCTCACCGCGGCCGACGCGAGCCGCTCCAAACGCGCCTCGCGCAAGCCCATGACCAACGGCGAGGCCCGCAAGGCGCTGCGGCACGCCAAGCTCACCACCCGCCGCATCCGCGAGGACGGCGACCCCCTGCACGGCTCGTTCGCCCAGCCCTGCCGCTCCTGTACCGCCCTCACGGCGCACTTCGGCGTACGGGTCGTGGACCCGACGACCACAGATTCCTGACCGTCGCCCGCTCCCGACGACCGTCCGCACGACCGAACGAGGGCCGCCCCACATGCACGCCGACCACTCCGCGACCGCCGCACCCGCCGCGGGCGGCAGCACGCGCTTCCCCGTCCCCGTCGACGCCGCCCTGCGCGCCGCCGGCTGGCGGGCCGGGCGCTGGGACATCAAACAGGCCGAGATCTGGGCCGACGCGCTGCGCGGCCACACCTCGCCCGCCGGGCACCGGCACACGGTCTTCCCCGCGGCCGTCGAGGCGTGGGCCGAGTTCGGCGGACTGCAGATCGTGCCGCAGGGGCCCGGCCGCCAGATAGCCCCGGCCACCGTGCACCTGGACCCCATGTACGGCCTGCACCTGGCCCGCACCCTCGGCGACCTGGGCCGCGCCCTGGACACCGAGGTGTGCCCCATCGGCGAGGAGACGGAGACACAGGCGCTGCTCGCGATCGACACGGAGGGCCGCGTCTACAGCCTCGACCACAGCGGCGACTGGTTCCTCGGCGCCCACATCGACCAGGCCCTGACCACGCTCGTCACGGGCGCCCAGCCGATCCGCCTGACGGCGAGCTAGCCCGCCGCGAGGGCCGCCGCGGGAAGCACCGCCGACACCCGGAAGCCGCCGCCGTCGGTCGGCCCCGACACGAACACCCCGCCGAGCGCCGTGACCCGCTCCTTCATGCCCACCAGGCCGTTGCCCCCGCTGGGCAGCCGGGCCGCGCCCGCGCCGTCGGGCTCCGGCGGCGGTTCGTTCTCCACCTGCATCGCGATCTCGGCCGTGCGGTGCGCGAGCCGCACATACGTCTTCGCGCCCGCCGCGTGCTTGTGGACGTTGGTGAGCGCCTCCTGCACCACGCGGTACGCGGTCTGCTCGACGTCCGCGGCGTAGTCGCGCGGCTCGCCCTCCACCGAGAGGTCGACCGCCATGCCCGCGGCACGGGACTGCCCCACCAGCTCGTCCAGCTCGGCCAGGCTGGGGCCCTCCTCGTCCACCGCGCGGGAGGCGGCCGCCGCGGCGGCGTACCCGACGGCGGCCAGCGGGACCGGCTCGGCGGGCTTGGCGCTCTTCGTGCCGTCGCCCGTGCGCAGCACACCGAGCATCTCGCGCAGCTCGGTCAGGGCCTGCCGGCCCATGTCGCCGACCAGCGCGGCGTTCTTCACGGCCTTCTCGGGGTCTTTCCTGGCCACGGCCTGCAGGGCCGCCGCGTGCACGACCATCAGGCTCACGCGGTGCGCGACGACGTCGTGCATCTCGCGGGCGATGCGGGTCCGCTCCTCGTTCCTCGCCCACTCCGCGCGCTCCTCGGCGCGCTCGGCGAGGAGCTGGAGCTCCCGCTCCAGGCTGTCGGCGCGCTCGCGCATGCCCTCCATGAGACGGCGGCGCGTGCCCACGTACAGCCCGAGGAGCACCGGCGGGGCGGTCACGCCGACCGCGGCGGCGACCGCGAAGAAGGGGACGAACTCGCTGCCGCCCGGCGGCTGCGCGCCGCCCTCCGACATGTCCTGGCCGGCCCGCACCATCGCGACGATCAGGGTGCCGGCCATCGACATGCCGGCGAGGGTGGCGATGATGCGGCGCGGCAGCTCGGAGGCGGCCAGGGTGTAGAGGCCGACGACGGTCAGCAGGACGCCCATCTGGGCGGGCGTGATGGCGATCGATATCAGGACGACGGCGATCGGCCAGCGCCGTCTGATCAGCAGCGAGGCGCCCGCGAGCACGCCGAAGCCGACCCCCACCGGCGTCGGCAGTCCCGCGTCGCGCGCGAAGGCGACGCCCTCGGCCCCGCACTCCAGCGCGGATACCGCGGCGAGCCCCGCGTCGAGCGCGAACCCGCGCCACCGGTCCCACCACCACGGCCCGGTCATGGCCGTGGCGCGCTCGTCCCCCGTCGTGGTCATGTCTTCCAGCGTACGGGCGTTCCGCCCCGGTTTTCCGGTGAGTTTCCGGCCCGGTGATCCCGTACGCGCGCCGTTCGAAGGAATGCGAAACCTGCCGGTATCCCTCGAACTGTTGAACTGCCCCCGTTCCCGGGGCGGAACCTCTCATTCCGGACAGCTTCCGCCCCGCCCCTGCCACGCCTCCGCCGCATGACGGAGATCACGAACGATCGCGAACGGCGACGCCGGGGCAAGGGTCCGATCCAGACCGTCGCGAGGAAGGCGCCCGGTGCGGCATAGTGTGGGGAGCCCGGCCCGCAGCCTGACGCAATGTCCGGTTCAGGCCGTTCCATCCCCCGTGGTGTAATTGGCAGCACCGTGGCTTTTGGTGCCATTTGTCCGGGTTCGAGTCCTGGCGGGGGAGCCGAATCTCTCGGGTAGATCACGGGTTCCGATCCAACGGGTCGGGACCCGCCCCCATTTCCGCCCCCCTACGCCCCGGTATCCTGCGGATGTCCACCCCCAGCATCCGAAGCCGAAGGGCATCCCCGTGAGCGCCAACCTTCCCCAAGCAGTCGGCTCCGCTCCTGTGGGGGAGTCCCCGCTGGCGGCCGTCGTCGTCCTCGCAGCGGGTGAGGGCACCCGTATGAAGTCGGACCTCCCCAAGGTCCTGCACGAACTCTGCGGCCGCTCCCTCATCGGGCACGTGCTCCACGCCGCGTCCGCGCTCACGCCCGAGCAGCTCGTCACCGTCGTCGGCTACCAGAGCGACCAGGTCAAGGACCACCTGCGCACCATCGCCCCGCAGGTCCGCACCGCCTACCAGGCCGAGCAGAACGGCACGGGACACGCCGTCCGCATCGGCCTCGAAGAGCTGGGCGGCACCGTCGAGGGCACCGTCGTGGTGGTCTGCGGCGACACCCCGCTGCTGACCGGCGCCACGCTCCGGAAGCTCGCCGCCACGCACGGCGGCGACGGCAACGCCGTGACCGTCCTGACCGCCGAGGTCCCCGACGCCACCGGCTACGGCCGCATCGTGCGCGACAGCGCGAACGGCGCCGTCACCGCGATCGTCGAGCACAAGGACGCCACCGAGTCGCAGCGCGCGATCCGCGAGATCAACTCCGGGGTCTTCGCCTTCGACGGCCGCCTCCTCGCCGAGGCGCTCGGCAAGGTCCGCACCGACAACAGCCAGGGCGAGGAGTACCTCACCGACGTCCTCGGGATCCTGCGCGAGGCCGGGCACCGCGTCGGCGCCGCCGTCGCCGACGACCACCAGGAGATCGCGGGCATCAACAACCGCGTCCAGCTCGCCGAGGCCCGCCGCACGCTGAACGACCGGCTGCTCACCGCGGCCATGCTCGCCGGCGTCACCGTCGTCGACCCCGCGTCCACCTGGATCGACGCCACGGTCACCTTCGACCGCGACGCGATCGTGCACCCGGGCACCCAGCTGCACGGCGCCACGCACCTGGCCAAGGGCGCCGAGGTCGGCCCCCACACCCGCCTGACGGACACCACGGTGGGCGAGGGCGCCCGCGTCGACAACACCGTCGCCAACGGCGCCGAGATCGGCGAGCGGGCGAGCGTGGGACCGTTCGCGTATCTGCGGCCCGGCACCAGGCTGGGTGTGAAGTCCAAGGCGGGTACGTACGTGGAGATGAAGAACGCGACGCTCGGCGACGGCTCGAAGGTGCCGCACCTGTCGTACGTGGGCGACGCGACCATCGGCGAGTACTCCAACATCGGCGCCGCGAGCGTCTTCGTGAACTACGACGGCGAGGCCAAGCACCACACCACGGTGGGTTCCCACTGCCGGACCGGTTCGGACAACATGTTTGTGGCTCCTGTCACGGTCGGGGACGGTGCGTACACCGCCGCCGGGTCCGTGATCACGAAGGACGTGCCGGCCGGTTCACTGGCCGTCGCCCGGGGCCAGCAGCGGAATATCGAGGGCTGGGTGGCCCGCAAGCGCCCGGGGAGCGCGGCCGCGAAGGCGGCCGAGGCGGCGTCCCGGGAGACGGACAGCGGAAGCTGACCGGAAACAGGTGCGCCTGACACGGCGTACCGTGATAGGTGCACACATCGGCCGACTCGACGCACCGGGACGCGTGAGTACGGCAGCGGGACGAACTCTCTGAGGAGACAGTGCTGTGACCGGGATCAAGACGACCGGCGAGAAGAAGTTGATGCTCTTCTCCGGCCGCGCCCACCCCGAGTTGGCCGAGGAGGTCGCACACAAGCTGGGTGTCGGCATCGTGCCGACGAAGGCCTTCGATTTCGCCAACGGCGAGATCTACGTCCGCTACCAGGAGTCGGCGCGCGGCGCCGACTGCTTCCTGATCCAGAGCCACACCGCTCCGATCAACAAGTGGATCATGGAGCAGCTCATCATGATCGACGCGCTCAAGCGCGCGTCGGCCCGCTCCATCACCGTGATCGTGCCGTTCTACGGCTACGCCCGTCAGGACAAGAAGCACCGCGGCCGCGAGCCGATCTCGGCCCGTCTGATCGCCGACCTGATGAAGACCGCGGGCGCGGACCGCATCCTCACGGTCGACCTGCACACGGACCAGATCCAGGGCTTCTTCGACGGCCCGGTCGACCACCTGTTCGCGCTGCCGATCCTCGCGGACTACGTGGGCGCGAAGGTCGACCGCTCGAAGCTGACCGTGGTCTCCCCCGACGCCGGCCGCGTGCGCGTGGCCGACCGCTGGTGCGACCGCCTCGGCGCCCCGCTGGCGATCGTCCACAAGCGCCGCGACAAGGACGTCGCCAACCAGGTCACCGTGCACGAGGTCGTCGGTGAGGTGAAGGGCCGCGTCTGCGTCCTGGTCGACGACATGATCGACACGGGTGGCACGATCTGCGCCGCCGCCGACGCCCTGTTCGCGCACGGCGCGGAGGACGTCATCGTGACGGCCACGCACGGCGTGCTGTCCGGCCCGGCCGCCGACCGCCTGAAGAACTCGAAGGTCAGCGAGTTCGTCTTCACGGACACGCTGCCCACGCCGAGCGAGCTGGAGCTCGACAAGATCACGGTCCTGTCGATCGCCCCGACCATCGCCAACGCGGTGCGCGAGGTCTTCGAGGACGGTTCGGTGACGAGCCTCTTCGACGAGCTCTAAGGACGCCGCGGGGCCCGTACCGCCGGGCTCTCGAAGATCCTTTTGGGTGTGGCCTCCCGGCCGAGTAGACTTCTGAAGTTGCTCGGCGAGGGAGGCCGCACTTTTCTGTGCGGCGGTCCGTTATCGACGCGCTCTTCGTAGCAGGCCAGTCGTGTGGCCGGGTAACCACATCCGACACCTGTTGTACGAGGAGTGCACATGTCCGAGGTCAAGCTCGCCGCTGAGACCCGTTCCGAGTTCGGCAAGGGCGCCGCCCGCCGCATCCGCCGCGAGAACAAGGTTCCCGGCGTTCTCTACGGCCACGGCTCCGAGCCGGTCCACATCACGCTGCCGGGCCACGAGCTCCTGCTCGCCCTGCGTACGCCGAACGTCCTGCTCTCCCTGGACATCGACGGCGCCAACGAGCTGGCCATCCCGAAGGCCGTGCAGCGCGACCCGCTGAAGGGCTTCCTGGAGCACGTCGACCTGCTCCTCGTGAAGCGCGGCGAGAAGGTCACCGTCGAGGTCCCCGTCCACACCGAGGGCGAGCTGGCCCCGGGCGGCAACCTCCTGGAGCACGTCCTGAACGCCCTGCCCGTCGAGGCCGAGGCCACCCACATCCCGGAGTCGGTCACCGTCTCCGTCGCGGGCCTGGACGCCGGCGCGTCGGTCCTCGCCAAGGACATCACCCTGCCGTCCGGCGTCTCGCTGGCCGTCGAGGACGACGCCGTCGTCCTGCAGGTCCTGGCCGCGCAGGCCGAGGAGGCCCCGGCCGAGGGTGCCGAGGGCGAGGGCGAGTCCGCCGAGGCCTGAGCCTCACCGGACTCACATCAGTGACGCCGGCCGCCGCTCCCGCTGGGAGCGGCGGCCGCCGCGTATGAAGAAGCCATACGCGCACGAAGGAGACAGCACGTGACGACCGACGCCAACGCCCCCTGGCTGATCGCCGGCCTCGGCAACCCCGGCCCCGAGTACGCCATGAACCGCCACAACGTGGGCTTCATGGTGGCCGACCTGCTCGCGCACCGCATGGGCGGCACGTTCAAGCGGGCCGCGAAGGCGCAGGCCCAGGTGGTCGAGGGCCGCATCGGCGCGCCGGGTCCGGCGAGCCGCCGGATGATCCTCGTGAAGCCCATGTCGTACATGAACGTCTCGGGCGGGCCCGTGACGGCGCTGCGCGACTTCTACAAGGTGCCCACCGAGCACATCGTCGCGGTCCACGACGAGCTCGACATCGACTACGGCACGCTGCGGCTGAAGCTGGGCGGCGGTGACAACGGCCACAACGGTCTGAAGTCGATGACGAAGGCGATGGGTCCGGACTACCACCGCGTGCGGTTCGGCATCGGGCGTCCGCCGGGCCGGATGCAGGTCGCGGACTTCGTCCTCAAGGACTTCTCCTCCACCGAGCGCAAGGAGCTCGACTACTTCGTGGACCGGGCGGCCGACGCGGTCGAGGCGCTGGTCACGGAGGGACTTGAGCGGGCGCAGAGCACGTACAACTCCTGACTCGCCCCCTGTCGTGCCGACTGCCGAGGTTCGCCCCGGGATCCCGCCCGGGGTCCGTTGTGCCCACGGTTGACTGAGCGAAGTCAAGTGGCCAAGGATCCCGGCCATGAATCTGCTGCTCCTGGGGCGCCGCACCGTCATGGGCGCGCTCGCCGTGCTGCTGCTCGCCGCCGGGGTCTGGGCGTCCTGGGGCACCGCGCGGCACGTGATGCTGACCGAGGGCCGGGCGCGGGGCGTGATGACGGTGACGGGGTGCGGGTCCGACGCGTGCGTGGGGTCGTTCGCCTCCGCCGCCGGGACGGGCGGCGGCGAGGTCCCCTCCCGGGTGGTGATCGACCGGTCCATCGCCGAGAAGAAGGGGGCGCGGATTCCGGTGGCCCTCAAGCCCGACACGCGGGAAGCGGTCCGCACGGGCGGACCGGGCTTCCTTCACGCGTGGCTACCCCTTGGGGGTGCGCTGCTTCTCGCGTCGGTGGTGGTGGCGGGCGGGGTGCGCCTGCCGCGCACGGCGTGGGGCATGGCCCTGACGGGCGGCGCCCTGCTGACGTCGTCCTTCGTGACGCTGGCGTTCTGAGGCCGCTTGCGCGCCTGCGGGTGCGCTGTGGCTTGTCGCGCGGTTCCCCGCGCCCCTGACGGGGCGCCACCTGTCGCTCTTGATCTGCGGGGCCGTCCCAACTGGTCGCGCCGTTCTCCGCTCTCGAAGACCGTCCCGCAGGCGGGCGACGGCGGGCGGGGCGGCAAGGGGCGCGGGGAACTGAGCGATCAGCCGCAGTCCGCCCGCGCCCGGCGTCCTAGGAGTGCCGCCCCCACTTCTGCCGCGTGGCGGCGAAGAAGACGCCACCCGCGACCAGCAGCCCCGCGGCGAGCGCGGCCACCAGCGGCGCGAGGGAGGACCCCGTCTCCGACAGCTCAGGCGGCTCGCTCTCCGAAGGAGACCCGGTGGGGGGCTCCGTGGGCGGCTCCGTGACGGGAGGCTCGGACGTCGTCGGAGGCTCGGACGTGGGCGGCTCGGTCGGGGGCTCCGACGTGGGCGGCTCGGTCGGGGGCTCGGACGTGGGCGGTTCCGTGGGCGGCTCGGTCGGCGGCTCCGTGGGAGGCTCGGTCGGCGGCTCCGTCGGGGGCTCGGTCGGCGGCTCCGTCGGGCTCTTGCCCACCTCCGCCACCACCCACGGCGCCTCCGTCGCCAGGAGCGGACGGAGCGTGCCGTCCGGCTCCCGCCGGTCCCCGGCGATCGCAATCTTGTTCCAGGTCCGCTCCCCGCCGTCGAACGGCGCGTCGTCCGAGGCCCGCTCCGGCACCTTCATCCGCCAGCGCAGCGTGTACCGCTCACCGGCGGTGAACACGTGCCCGTCGAAGTCGAACCGCACGGAGCGGACCTTGCTCCAGTCGGCGACCCCCGACGCGGGCACGAAGCTCGGGTCGGGCTTGCCGTCGCACTGGAACGGCGCGCTGTTGTCGGGGGTGTTGTCCATCTCGGGCCGGCACGGATCGGCCTTCGTCGAGTACGTGATGGTCACCGGCGCCGACCCCGCGTCGATCGGCCCGGTCAGGACGGGCCGCCACTCGCTCGTCGCGGCGTCGCCGTAGCGGCCGCTGGTGACGCCCTTGGTGCCGGGCTCCGGCAGCACGTCGTACGCGACGACGTTGGTGAGGTCGGTGTTGCCCATGTTGCCGAGGACCGTGCGGTAGTCGACCGTGCCGCCCGCCGTGGACCGCCCGACCTCGTCCTCCTTGCCGGGCACCTCCGCCGAGCCCTGGAACTCGCTGTCCTTGTCGCCCTTGACCTCCTTGGTCACGAACAGCGACGCGGACTGGGCGATGGCGAAGTCGTCGGTGGCCTCGGCGACGTTCTCGGTGGTGTCGCCGTCGCCGTCGATGTCGTGGGTGTCGGTCTGCCGGGTGTTGATGGGGCGCTGCGCGTCGTAGAGGCCCGCGCGGTTGCCCGCGTAGTCGGCGTCGCCGGGCGTCCCGCTGTACGTGCCGCTGGCGACGCCGGGCTTGACGGTCGTGCGGAAGGTGTAGACGCACGCCGTGTCGTTCGCCGGGATCTCCGCGCCGCGTGCGGCGGTCAGCTCGACGCGGGTGCGGCCGTCGGGGCCCGCCGAGACCGTCTCGCTGAAGCGGTCGGCGGCCGGGCACGAGGCGGGCTGTCCGTCGGCGAGCGCCCAGGACCCTCTCTCGTAGGTCAGCTGGCGCGGCACCAGGTCGACGAAGCGCGGGCGCAGCGGCGAGGAGTCGGTGCGGTAGCGGTCGTTGCGCAGGGTGACGCGCCAGGTGTGGGTGCCGCCGGGGCCGACCGGGGCCGGATCGGTGGACTTGGTGAGCTCGGGCTGGGCGACCTCGGGCTCGATGCGGAAGTCCGCGCAGGACTCCTCCCGCGCGCTGCTGCCGCCGCTGGTCAGCTCCAGCTGTGCGCAGTTGCGTACGTCGCCGCTGCCGCCGGGCACTTCGGAGGAGTCGGCGCGGCCGGTGAACTGGGCGACGAGGTCGGCGCCCGCGGCGAGTCCGGGGACGTCGATGCGCACGGACACGGGTTCGGTGCCGAGGTCGACCTGCTGGCCGGTGGGCGTGAGCGTCTCGGTGGTGCCGTCGCGCCGGGTGACCCGGACCGTCCAGTCGCCGGAGTAGGTGCCGCCGGACGGCGTGGACAGGCGCAGGGTCTGGGCGTCGAAGCCGTTCGGCAGGGCGTCGGTGAGGCGGACGTCGGCGGCGTCGGTGCCGGTGTTGCCGAAGCGCAGGACGTACGAGAGGCGCTGGCCGTTGCCCGCGAGCGGGGTGTCGACGGACTTGTCGAGGGTGCCGGAGACCTCGCCGGAGCCGGTGCCGACCGTCGTGTCCGCGGTGGCGCTCTCGGTGACCTTCCCGGTGCCGGGGCCGAAGGGGTCGCCGGTGATGGAGGCGGTGTCGGTGAGGACGGTGCCGTCGGCGACGTCGTCGCGGACCTTCACCCTGATCTCGTGGACGACGCCGTACGGATACTCCTTGACCTGCGCCAGCTGGTCGCCGGGGCGGTCCGGTTCGGTGTCGACGGGCCAGCTGATCGTGCGGGTCGCCGGGTCGTAGGTGTAGCCGGCGGGGGTGGCGTCGACGAGGTCCACGCCCTCGGGGAGCACGTCGGTCAGGACGGTGTTCTCCAGGGCGAGGTTGCCGCGCGGCCGGTTGCTGTCGCGCGGGTCGTTGGTCGCGGTGACCTTATAGGCCACGGTGTCGCCGGGCCGTGCGGCCTTCGGGCCCTCTTTCCTGATCGCCGGGTTGGGCCGGGCGCTCACGGTGACCGAGGCGTCGTCGGTGCTGGGGTTGCCGTCGCCGTTCGTGGCGGTGGCCGACATGCCGGCGGTCTGCGCGCCGGGCGGCGTCCAGTAGTCGGCGGTGGGCCAGCTGACGGTGAGCTGCGAGCTCTGGCCGCTGGCGATCTTGTCGTAGGTGACGGTGACGCTGCCGTCGGCGTTCGCGGTGACGCCGGTGACGCCGGGCGGGTAGGGCTGCGAGACCTGGCCGGGTCCCGAGGCGCCGTCCGGCGGCGTGAAGGTGACGGTCACGGACTGGCAGTCGCCCGGGATCGAGCACTGGATGTTCGCGTTGTACGTGACGTGGTCGCCGGCCGGCACGGGCGAGGTCGCCGGGTCGAGCCGGACGGCCATCCGGGCGTCGGCGTGGGCGGTGCCGTACGGCACGAGGGCGAGCGCCGCGAGGAGCGCGAGGAGGACGGCCGTCGCCGCGGTGGATCTGCGGCGCGACCGACGGGGAACGGGGGGCAGCGCGGTCACGGGGCTCCCGACGGCCGAGGGAAACTTGAGGGCCCGTCAACTGTGCTCCCCCGGGCGGCGCGAGAAGGCGCATGACAAGACCGTACGACCGCCGTTTCACCTGATTAGGTGCCGATCGGCACATGCCGGGGCCCCGCCCTCCCGAAGGAGGACGGGGCCCGGTAGCGGTGCGTCAGCCGGTGTTGCGCAGGCCCGCCGCGACACCGTTCACGGTGAGCAGCAGCGCGCGGCCGAGCAGCGGGTCCGGCTCGGTGTCGGCGGCCGCCGCGTCGCGCTGGCGCTTGAGCAGCGCGACCTGGAGGTAGGAGATCGGGTCGAGGTAGGCGTCGCGGATCGCGAAGGTCTGCTGGAGGACCGGGTTGGAGTCGAGCAGTTCCTGCCCGCCGGTGATCCGCAGGACCTCGCGGACGGTCAGCTCGTGCTCTTCCTCGATCATGTCGAAGACGTGCTTGAGCTCGTCCGGCACGAGCGTGTCCACGTAGTGCCTGGCGATCCGCAGGTCCGTCTTCGCGAGCGTCATCTCGACGTTGGAGACGAAGTTGCGGAAGAAGTGCCAGTGCTCGTGCATCTCGTCGAGCACGGTGTCCAGACCGGCCTCGCGCAGGGCCTTCAGGCCCGAGCCGACGCCGAACCAGCCGGGCACGATCTGCCGGGACTGGGTCCAGCCGAAGACCCACGGGATGGCGCGCAGGCCGTCGAGCGAGACGCCGGAGCCGGGGCGGCGGGAGGGCCGGGAGCCGAGGTGCAGGTCGGCGAGCTGGTCGACCGGGGTCGACGCGAGGAAGTACGTCGGCAGGTCCGGGTCCTCGACCAGCTTGCGGTACGCGGAGTGCGCGGCGTCCGAGACGACGTCCATGGCGGCGTCCCAGCGGGCGAGGGCCTCGTCGGACTGGCGCGGCGAGGTGTGCAGGGCGGAGGCCTGCAGCGTCGCCGCGACGGTCAGTTCGAGGTTCTCGCGGGCCAGCGACGGCACCAGGTACTTGTCGGAGATGACCTCGCCCTGCTCGGTCACCTTGATCTCGCCCTCCAGGGTGCCCCAGGGCTGGGCGAGGATCGCGTCGTGCGAGGGGCCGCCGCCGCGGCCGACGGTGCCGCCGCGGCCGTGGAAGAGGCGAAGCCGCACGCCGTAGCGGTGGGCGACGTCGCGGAGGCGCCGCTGGGCGCGGTGGATCTCCCACTGCGAGGTGGTGATGCCGCCGAACTTGGAGGAGTCGGAGTACCCGAGCATGACCTCCTGCACGTCGCCGCGCAGGGCGACGAGACGGCGGTACGAGGGGTCGGCGAGCATCTCGTCGAGGATGACGTCGGCGGCGCGCAGCTCGTCGGTGGTCTCCAGGAGCGGCACGATGCCGATCTTGGCCCAGCCGGCGTGCAGGTCGATGAGGCCGGCCTCGCGGGCGAGGACGGCGGCGGCGAACACGTCGTCGGCGCCCTGGCACATCGAGATGATGTACGACTCGATGACCTCGGGGCCGAAGACCTCCAGGGCCTTCTTGACGGTGAGGAAGACGCCGAGGGTCTTCTCGCCCGCCGCGTCCACCGGCGCCGGGGAGGGACCGAGCGGACGCCGCGAGCGCAGCTCCTTGGCGAGCAGCTTCTGCCGGTACTCGCGCGGCATGTCCGCGTACCGCCAGGACTCCTCGCCGAGGCGGTCGAAGAGCTGGCCGAGCGCGTGGTGGTGGGCGTCCGCGTGCTCGCGTACGTCCATGGTGGCCAGCTGGAGACCGAAGGCCGCCAGTGTGCGGATGGTGCGGTTCATCCGGCCGTCGGCGAAGAGGGCGCCCTTGTGCTCGCGCAGCGAGGTCTGGATGAGCGTGAGGTCGTGCAGCAGCTCGGCGGTGCCGAGGTAGTCTCGGCCCTCCTCGTGCGCGGTGCCCTTGGCCAGGCGCTCCTTGGTGTTCTCCAGCTTCTGCCGGACGCAGGTGGCCTTGAGGCGGTAGGGCTCCTCGGCGTTGAGGCGCTTGTAGCGCGGGCTGATCTCGGGCAGCCGCTCCAGGTCGCACTGGAGGGAGGCCTTCAGCTCCTCGGTGGCTCCGGTGTAGCGGATGGAGTTGGAGAGGAAGCCGCGCAGCTCGTCGATCATGTCGAGCGCGTCGTTGATGCCGTGCTCGTGCTGGAGGATCAGGACGTCCCAGGTGACCTGCGGGGTCACGTTCGGGTTGCCGTCGCGGTCGCCGCCGATCCAGGTGCCGAAGGTGAGCGGGCGGGTGCCCTCGGGCAGCGCGACGCCGACGCGCTCCAGCTCGGCGGTGAGGTCCTCCAGGACGTCGCCGACGGCGCCGGCGTGCAGCTCGTCCAGGTAGTAGATGGCGTTGCGGGCCTCGTCCGCGGGCTCCGGGCGCACGACGCGGAGCTCGTCGGTCTGCCACACCAGGTCGATGTTCTCGGCGAGGCGGGTGTCGTGGCGGCGGCGGTCGGACTCGATGACCGGCGTCTCCAGGAGCTCGGCGACGCGGCGGAGCTTGTTGAGCACGGAGCGGCGGGCGGCCTCCGTGGGGTGCGCGGTGAAGACGGGCCGCACGTTGAGGTGCTGCACGGTCTGGCGCAGGTGCTCGGGGTCGGCGTCCTTGAGCCGGTCCGCGGTGCGGGCGAGCAGCCCGCCCTCGGCGGCGCGCTTGGCACGCAGCTCGCGGCCGCGGTGGACCTGCTCGGTGACGTTCGCCAGATGGAAGTACGTCGAGAAGGCGCGGACCAGCTTGGCCGCGGTCTCCAGCTCGGTGCCGCCGAGCAGCCTGGCGGCTGCCTCGCCGTCCTCGCGCGTCAGACGGCGGACCTTCTCGACCAGTTCGAGGAGCTCGGGGCCCTCCTGGCGTACGAGGGTCTCGCCGAGCAGGTCGCCGAGGCGGCGGATGTCGGCGCGCAGCTCGGTGCTGGCGGTGCTGGTGGCCTGCTGGCCCTGGTCGTCGGCACTGCTCACAGGTGCGGCTCCTTGCAGTGTGGAAGCACGTCAAAGCTGGGAGGGATCCCCGGTGGGGATCCGGGGGAGATAACAGAGCGGACCGCGCTGTCCGACCGTCTCCAAGGATAGGTGTCACTCCGGGCACGAAGCTCGCGGCCTCTTGCCGCCCGCCTCCGCGCTGCCATACTTACGTCGCCGTAGGTTACGGAACCGTAGGAAACCACCGGACCGTTCCCTCGTGCCTGCGGACCACCCTCATTCCTCAACCCCACAGGGGACGTGCCCATGACGACAACTTCCGATGCGTACTCCGACACCGATGTGATCGAAGACGCTCCACGGGCGGCGGCGACCAGCACCGCCACCACCACCTCCGGCCCCGCCCCGGTGCCGTCCGCGACCCTCGGCGGCGAGCAGAAGCGGTCACTGGAGCAGATCACGCTGCTCCTGTTCATCGTCGTCCCCTTCCTCGCCCTGGTCGCGGCGGTGCCGCTGGCCTGGGGCTGGGGGGTGAGCTGGCTGGACCTCGGCCTGCTCGTCTTCATGTACTTCCTGGGCTGCCACGGCATCACCATCGGCTTCCACCGCTACTTCACGCACGGCTCCTTCAAGGCGAAGCGGCCGCTGCGCATCGCGCTCGCCGTCGCGGGCTCGATGGCCGTGGAGGGCCCCCTGGTCCGCTGGGTGGCCGACCACCGCAAGCACCACAAGTTCTCGGACGCGGAGGGCGACCCGCACTCCCCCTGGCGCTTCGGCGAGACGGTGCCCGCCCTGATGAAGGGCCTGTGGTGGGCGCACATCGGATGGATGTTCGACGAGGAGCAGACGCCGCAGGAGAAGTACGCACCGGACCTGATCAAGGACCCGGCGATCCGCCGTATCTCCCGGCAGTTCCTGCTGTGGACGATCGTTTCGCTGGCGCTGCCGCCGCTGGTCGGCGGCCTGGTCACGATGTCCTGGTGGGGCGCGTTCACGGCGTTCTTCTGGGGCTCGCTCGTCCGCGTCGCGCTGCTGCACCACGTCACCTGGTCGATCAACTCGATCTGCCACGCGGTCGGCAAGCGCCCCTTCAGGTCGCGCGACCGCTCGGGCAACGTCTGGTGGCTCGCGGTCCTGTCCTGCGGCGAGTCCTGGCACAACCTCCACCACGCCGACCCCACGTCGGCACGGCACGGCGTGATGAAGGGCCAGGTCGACTCCTCGGCCCGGATCATCCGCTGGTGCGAGCGGCTGGGCTGGGCGTACGACGTGCGCTGGCCCTCGGAGTCGCGCATCGAGTCCCGCCGCGTCCCCCGCGCCGCCGACGCGGCATGATGGACGACGTGGCGACCGACTCCAGCAATCCCAGCCCCTCCGGCAAAGAGAAGCAGCCCCGGCGCACCCGCCGGACCCGGATGACGGGTGCCGAGCGCCGGGAGCAGCTCCTCGACATCGGCCGCACGCTGTTCGCCGCCAAGGGCTTCGAAGGCACGTCGGTCGAGGAGATCGCGGCGAAGGCCGGGGTCTCCAAGCCGGTCGTGTACGAGCACTTCGGCGGCAAGGAGGGGCTGTACGCGGTGGTGGTCGACCGCGAGATGCGCCAGCTCCTGGACATGGTGACGGGGGCGCTCACCGCCGGGCACCCCCGGGAGCTCCTGGAGCAGGCCGCCTTCGCGCTCCTCGACTACATCGAGACGTATACGGACGGCTTCCGCATCCTGGTCCGCGACTCCCCGGTGGCGCAGTCCACCGGCACCTTCGCGTCCCTGATCTCCGACATCGCCACGCAGGTCGAGGACATCCTCGGCCAGGAGTTCAAGACCCGCGGCTTCGACCAGAAGCTCGCCCCGCTCTACGCCCAGGCGCTGGTCGGCATGGTCGCGCTGACCGGCCAGTGGTGGCTGGACGCCCGCAAGCCGAAGAAGGCGGAGGTGGCCGCCCATCTGGTCAACCTCGCCTGGCACGGCCTGGACGGCCTGGAGCCGAAGCCGCGGCTGATAGGGCACCGGAAGAACTGAGCGGGTCCTGCGGGCGAGCCGGGCCCCGCGGGACGGGGCGTCGCCTCGGTCGCCCCGGTCGCCTCAGTCGCCGGGCCGCGGCTCCAGGAATTCGAGGCGGTTGCCGACCGGGTCCTGGGAGTAGAAGCGCCGGTGCCCCGGCAGGTCGTCGTCCCAGACGACCTCGGCGCCGTGCGCGGCCAGCCGGTCCGCATAGGCCTCGATGTCCCGCACGAGCAGCCCGGGGTGGGCCTTGCGGGCGGGCCTGAAGTCGGCCTCGACGCCCAGGTGCAGGCGTACGGCGCCCGCCTCGAACCAGCAGCCCCCGCGCGCGGCGAGCACCGGCGGCTTGGGCGTCTCCGTCATGCCGAGCACGCCTTCGTAGTAGGCGCGCAGGGCGGGCTCGCTGCCGGGCGGCGCGGCCAGCTGCACATGATCGACGGCCGCGAGCATCAGACGCCGCCTTCCTTGCGGGCCACCGCGAAGACCCGGCGGAACGGGAAGACCGTGCCGTGGTCCGTCGCCGGATAGGCCTTGCGCAGCAGCTCCCGGTACTCCGTGAGGAACGCCTCGCTCGCCGCCGCGTCGTCGGCGAGCGCGGTGAGGACGGGCCGCAGGCCGGTGCCCTTGACCCAGTCGAGGACGGGGTCCTGGCCGGCGAGCAGATGCTGGTACGTCGTCTCCCACGCGTCGACCGCGCAGCCGAGGTCCGCGAGGCGCTCCAGATAGGCGCCCGGCGTCAGGACGGCGTCCGCGTGGCGCAGCAGGCCGCCGAGCCGCGCGCGCCAGCGGTCGGACTCGGCCAGCTCCCGCATCAGGACGTGACTGGGGGCGTCGAAGTTGCCGGGCACCTGGAAGGCGAACGTGCCGCCGGGCACCAGCGCGTCGATCCAGGCGGGGAAGGAGTCCGGGTGGCCCGGCACCCACTGGAGCGTCGCGTTCGACAGGATCAGGTCGTACGTGCCCGGGGCCGGCGTCCAGTCGGCGGCGTCGGCCTCCGCGAAGTCCAGGCGCCCGCCTCCCC
>NZ_LIRJ01000730.1 GCF_001419745.1 Streptomyces silaceus
TGGGGGAGGTGGGCGGCGTGGGTGGCGGGGGCCCTGTCGGCCTTTGTCCGACCAGCCGTTGTCAGTGGCCCCTGACAGACTCGACGGCAGTCGATCAGGAGGCCGGACATGGACGTTCTCGACGTGCGGGATCCGCTGGCCGTCGCGGTGACCGAGGCGATCCGCGCCGGTGACGTCCCCGCGCTGCGCGAGCTGCTCGGCGCGCATCCGGGGCTCGCCGCCGCCGGGATCCGGCAGGAGGGCGAGGCCGCGGGCACCCGCACTCTCCTGCACATCGCCACCGACTGGCCGGGGCACTTCCCCTCGGCCCCCGAGACCATCGCCGTGCTGGTCGCGGCGGGCGCGGACCCGGGCGCGCGGTTCGTCGGGGCGCACGCCGAGACCCCGTTGCACTGGGCCGCGAGCAACGACGACGTGGCCGCGCTCGACGCCCTGCTCGCGGCGGGCGCGGACATCGAGGCGGACGGCGCCGTCATCGGGGGCGGCACCCCGCTGGCCGACGCCCGCGGGTGCGGGCAGTGGCGGGCGGCGCGGCGCCTGCTGGAGCACGGGGCGCGGACGACGCTGCAGGACGCGGCGACGCTGGGCCTCCTCGACCGCGTCGAGGCCGCGGTCGCGGCGGGCCCGCCGGACGCCGAGGACCTCACCAGCGCGTTCTGGGGCGCCTGCCACGGCGGGCAGTTGGCCACCGCGCGCTATCTGCTCGCGCAGGGCGCCGAGCTGGACCGGATCGGGTACGACGGCATGACGCCGTTGGACATCGCCGTCGAGGCGGGCGCCGAGGACGTCGTCGCATGGCTGCGCGGTCAAGGGGCGCGGGGGCGGGCGGAGTCGGGGTGAGCGGCACGGCCGGGTGCGCCGTCGCCTCGGTCCGCCTCACCCTCGCCGCGGGCACCCAGGCGCCACTGACCAGCGGTTTTGATCCGCGCCTGCGGGGCGCCCCCGGGCGGCAGGGGGCTTGGCACCACCCCTGAGACACCATGTCGCCGTATGCCGCGTCGGTCGAGTTCTCGCGAACGTGGAGGACAGCAGCAGAGCACGTCCCCACCTCCCACCGCGACGATTCGAGGCCCACGATGAGCATCGACACCGGCACCCTCCCGTACGCCCCTTCCCCGGCCCGTCCGGCGTCGTCGAAGGCCACGCCCGCGCAGGGCTCGGGCCCCGCGCGGCCCGGTTTCTGGCGGGCGCCCTTCTCCGCCGTCACCTTCCGGGAGATCGGCCACGTGGTGACGTCGCTGCCCGTCGCCATCGCC
>NZ_LIRJ01000731.1 GCF_001419745.1 Streptomyces silaceus
GGGCGGGGTCGCGGGTGAGGGCGCGGACGGGGGTGCCGGCGGCGGTGAGCCGGCCGACGAGGGCACGGCCGACGTTGCCGGTGGCTCCGGTCACGACGATCACAGGGGCTCCTTGGGGGCCTGGTGGCGGCCGGACCGGCGGGCCCGGCCCGGCTCCCGATCGAGCCTAGGCCGGGGGTGCCGGTCGCCGGATCGTCGTCGGGGACCAGCGGCCGGGCCGCTGGTCCCCGTCCTCAGGACCTAGGACCTGCTGCCTTTCCGCACCCTCAACGCCCGTGCGAGGTCGTCGAGTTGGTCGGCGAGCTTGCGGCGCAGGGCGGGGGTGGGCCGTGCGTCGCGCAGGCACCGCTCGCCCCGTTCGAGGGTGTCGGTGTCGACGAAGGGCAGCGGGAACGCGTACCGTCCGGCGGCCTCGGCCATGGCGGGGCCGCGGCGCGCGGCGAGGGCGACGGCGTCCTCGTAGAAGCGGGGGACGTACTCCCGGACGAGGTCGGCCTGTTCGGGCTGCCAGAAGCCCTGGGCGGTGGCGGCGAAGAGGTAGTTGGACAGGTCGTCCGAGCCGAACATGGCGTCCCAGGCGGCGCGTTTGGCGGCGGCGTCGGGCAGGGCGGCGCGGCAGCGTGCGGCGCCTTCCTGGCCGGTGGCGCTCGGGTCGCGGTCGAGTTCGGCGGCGATGGCGCTCTCGTCGGTGGCGTCGAGGGCGGCGAGCCGGGCGAGGACGCGCCAGCGCAGCTCGGGGTCGAGTTCGGGGCCGCCGGGCACGGTGCCCTCGGCGAGCCAGGCCTGGAGGGGCGCGGCCTGGGTGGCGACGTCGATGGCGGTGCGGACGGCGGTCAGGCGCAGGCCGGGGTGGGAGCCGTCCTCGGTGCGGCGGATGAGGTTGCGGCAGAGGTCGCCGAGGGTGGCGAGGGCGGCGGGGCGCTCCTCGGGGGTGGCGTAGCGGTCGGCGATGTGGGTGGCGGCGAAGGAGAGGACGCCCTGGACGATGGCGAGGTCGCTCTCTTCGGGGAGGTGGTCGTGGGCTGCCCGGAGGTAGGTGGCGGGGGCGAGTTCGCCGTCGCGGACCATGTCGCGCAGGCTGTTCCACAGGACGGCGCGGGTGAGGGCGTCGGGGACGCCGGAGAGGCCGCGCAGCGCGGTTTCCTGGGAGGCGTCGTCGAGGCGGATCTTGGCGTAGGTGAGGTCCTGGTCGTTGGGGACGATCAGGGCGGGGCGGCCGCCGTCGCGGGCGGTGGGGGGC
>NZ_LIRJ01000732.1 GCF_001419745.1 Streptomyces silaceus
CCCCGTCGACGGGGCGTGGCGGGGCTGGGCCGCCCTGCTGGCCGAAGGGCTCGCGGCAGACGAGGCCTCCGTGGAGTTCCACAACCTCGCCGTCAGCGGAGCCCAGACCGCCGACGTGCGGCGGCGGCAACTGCCCGCGGCGCTCGCCCTGCGCCCCGATCTCGTGTCCGTCGTCGTCGGCGTCAACGACACCCTGCGCCGCACCTTCGACATCCACTCCGTGGCCGCCCGCCTCGACGAGATCTACGCGGCCTGCGCCGACGCGGGCGCCGTGCTCCTCACCGCCTGTCTGCCCGACCCCGGCGCGATGCTCGGGCTGCCCGGCGCCCTCGCCCGGCCGCTGGCCCGACGGCAGCGCGCGGTCAACGCCGTCGTCCACGCCCTCTCCGAGCGCTACGAGGCCGTCCATCTGCACGCCGCCGAGGGCGACCTGGCCGCCGACCGTGCCCTGTGGAGCGCGGACCGGCTGCACCCCGGCGAGCGCGGCCACCGCCTCTTCGCGGCCCGCTGCCACGGGCTTCTCGCGGCGCGCGGGCTCGCCGCCGGCGCGGCGCCCGCCCGCGAGCCCGAGCGGCCGCCGCCCACCCGGTCGGCGAGCCTGTGGTGGCTGGCCACCGCGGGCACCGGCTGGGTGGCGCGCCGCTGCACCGATCTGCTGCCCCAGCTCCTCGCCCTCGCGGCCGAAGAGGTGCGGCATCAGGCGCGGGGCACGAGCGTCCGGCTGGACCGGGGCGCCTCGCTGGCGGTGGCGTCGGCGCTCGCGGCCCTTCCGGCCTGATCCCGGTGCCTGCCGGCCCTTCGGTCAGCGCCTGCCCGATCCGACGAACCGCACCGGCGTACCGGGCGCAGCCTGGGCCGCCGCCGCGAGGTCGGCCTCCCGGACGACCGCCACCACCGGGTAGCCCCCGGTGGTGGGGTGGTCGGCGAGGAAGACGACGGGACGGCCGTCCGGGGGCACCTGGACGGCGCCCAGAACCATCCCCTCGCTGGGCAGTTCGCCCTGGAGCGCGCGCTCCA
>NZ_LIRJ01000074.1 GCF_001419745.1 Streptomyces silaceus
CAGCGTCAGATGTTTCTAAGAGACACCCCCGTGGCAGCGTGCCCGTCATGACCACTCTCCCCGACGGCCGCCGCATCCCGCCCCTGACCGCCGACGAGCCCGCCATGCTGGCGAGTTGGCTCGACATGCACCGGGCCACGCTGGCCGTGAAGTGCGCGGGCCTGGACGACGAGCAGACGCTGCGCACGCCGGTGGAGCCCTCCGCGCTCTCGCTGTTCGGTCTGGTGCAGCACCTCGCCGAGGTCGAACGCAACTGGATCCAGCGGGTGTTCGCGCGGCGGGACGTGCCGTGGATCTTCGCGGGGGAACGCGGCGGCTTCACCGTGGACCGGTCGCGGACGTTCACCGAGGTGGTCGCGGTGTGGGAGCGGGAGGTCGCGGTGAACCGGGAGATCTGCGCGGGGCGTTCGCTCGACGAGACGGGCCGGCTCGGGCCCGAGGAGGCGGCCGTCGTGGGCGGTGACGACGCCGTCAGCCTGCGCTGGATCCTGATCCATCTCATCGAGGAGTACGCGCGCCACAACGGCCACGCGGATCTCTTGCGGGAACGTATCGACGGAGTAACCGGAGCATGAATACGGCAGGGGATTTCCGGCGCTCCTCGCGCACCTCCCCGCAATTTCTCAGCGCATTCTCACGAATTCTTTAGCAGAACAGCTTCCCGTATTCTTCTGCCCGCTTTCCGGGGACCTAAACACCAAGATTTCGACATCGCCAACCGCCGCAATTCGGGCACGTCTCCCGAGAGTTACGGCTCTGTGACGCACTCCACATCACGCCCGTTTTGCACCTTACCTCCTGGTCAAATCACCATCAATCGCCGGGTCTTCATGCGGGCGCGCACCCACGCGTGATAACACACGGGACGCCTTCATGTAACCCCTTCCCCCGATGCAATCCCAGGAATTGCTCGGTAAATTCAATCCGCATGACCGCTGCACAAGCCGATCTACCGACCGACCTGCAAGCGAAATTCCAAAAAATGCCCGAGGGGTTGCGACTCGACACCCCCGTCGTCGCCGACGGGGCCGCGATCTGGCGGATCGCACGGGACTCCAAGGTCCTCGACCTGAACTCCTCGTACAGCTATCTGCTCTGGTGCCGCGACTTCGCGCGCACCTCCGTCGTGGCACGGGACGCCGACGGCGAGGTGGCCGGCTTCATCACCGGCTACATCCGCCCGGACCGGCCCCGCACCCTGATGGTCTGGCAGGTGGCCGTCGACCACCCGCACCGCGGCAAGGGACTCGCCGCCGCCCTGCTCGACGGGCTGACCGCGAAGGTGGCCGGGACACAGCCGGTCGACTCCCTGGAGACGACCATCTCGCCGGACAACACCGCGTCCGAGGCGCTCTTCACCTCGTACGCGCGGCGGCACGGCGCATCGGTCGCGCGCACGGTCCTGTTCGACGCGGGCCTGTTCCCGGACGACGGGCACGAGCCCGAGGTGCTCTACCTCATCGAGCCGCTGCCGCACTGAGCGACGGCGGACGGCGCACGCCGACCCCGCTCCCCCGGCCTTTCATCAACACCCCCCACCTCCCTCGCACTTCTTCATCTCCCAGGAGATTCGCTGTGACCATCACCCAGCCCGACCTGAGCGTCTTCGAGACCCTGGAGTCGGAGGTGCGCAGCTACTGCCGCGGTTGGCCTACGGTTTTCGACCGCGCGCAGGGCAGCCGCATGTACGACGAGGACGGCCACGAGTACCTCGACTTCTTCGCCGGGGCCGGCTCGCTCAACTACGGGCACAACAACCCCGTGCTGAAACGCGCCCTGATCGACTACATCGAGCGGGACGGCGTCACGCACGGCCTCGACATGTCGACGACCGCGAAGCGCGCCTTCCTGGAGACGTTCCAGAACGTCATCCTGCGCCCGCGCGACCTGCCCTACAAGGTCATGTTCCCGGGCCCGACGGGCACCAACGCCGTGGAGTCGGCGCTGAAGCTGGCCCGCAAGGTCAAGGGCCGCGAGTCGATCGTGTCGTTCACGAACGCCTTCCACGGCATGTCGCTCGGCTCGCTCGCGGTGACCGGCAACGCGTTCAAGCGCGCGGGCGCCGGCATCCCGCTGGTGCACGGCACGCCGATGCCGTTCGACAACTACCTGGACGGCCAGACCCCGGACTTCATCTGGTTCGAGCGCCTCCTGGAGGACCAGGGCTCCGGCCTCAACCAGCCGGCCGCCGTGATCGTGGAGACGGTGCAGGGCGAGGGCGGCATCAACGTGGCCCGCGCCGAGTGGCTGCGCAAGCTCGCCGACGTGTGCGAGCGCTGGGACATGCTCCTGATCGTCGACGACATCCAGATGGGCTGCGGCCGCACCGGCGCGTTCTTCTCCTTCGAGGAGGCGGGCATCACCCCGGACATCGTGACGGTGTCGAAGTCCATCAGCGGCTACGGCCTGCCCATGTCGCTCTGCATGTTCAAGCCGGAGCTCGACGTGTGGGAGCCGGGCGAGCACAACGGCACGTTCCGCGGCAACAACCCCGCGTTCGTGACGGCCGCCGCCGCCCTGGAGACGTACTGGACCGACGGCGCGGCGATGGAGAAGCAGACCCGCGGCCGCGGCGAGCAGGTGGAGCAGGCGCTGGTCGCGATCGTCGACGAGAACCGTGACGCCATCAAGGAGTACCGCGGCCGCGGCCTGGTGTGGGGCGTCGAGTTCCACGACAAGGACCGTGCGGGCGCGGTGGCCAAGCGGGCCTTCGAACTGGGCCTGCTGATCGAGACCTCCGGCCCGGAGGGCGAGGTCGTCAAGCTGCTTCCGGCGCTGACGATCACCCCCGACGAGCTGGACGAGGGGCTGCGCACGCTGGCCCGCGCGGTACGCGAGACCGCCTGAGCGAGCGGGCGACCCAGTCCCCGGAAACGTAAGAGAAAAGGAACCGACTCACCGTGATCGTCCGTTCGTTCAAGGACATTGAAGGCACCGACCGGCATGTGAAGGCCGCTTCGGGAACCTGGGAGAGCAAGCGCATCGTCCTCGCCAAGGAGCGGGTGGGCTTCTCCGTCCACGAGACCATCCTGTACGCGGGTACGGAGACGTCGATGTGGTACGCGAACCACATCGAGGCCGTCGTCTGCACCAAGGGTGAGGCGGAGCTGACCGACGACACGACCGGCGAGAAGTACACGATCACGCCGGGCACCATGTACCTCCTCGACGGGCACGAGAAGCACACGATGCGGATCAAGGAGGACTTCCACTGCATCTGCGTCTTCAACCCGCCCGTCACGGGTCGTGAGGACCACGACGAGAACGGCGTGTACCCGCTCCTGACGGAGCCCGAGGCGGGCTGACCGCCGAACATCCCGAGACAGGGCCGTACGAGAGGAGAGGCAGGCAACACCATGACCACCGCACCCGAGCGCACCACCGACCTGTACCCGACCCGAGGCACCGAGGAGGTGCTCATCGAACGCAAGGACCCGGTGGTGTGGTCCGAGCCGGGCGCCGAAGGGCCGATCTCGGCCGGGGATCTGGCGGGGTTCGAACGGGACGGTTTCCTGGCGATCGACCAGCTGATCACGCCGGACGAGGTGGCCGTCTACCACGCGGAGCTGGAGCGCCTCGTCGGTGACCCCGCGATGCGGGAGAACGAGCGCTCCATCGTGGAGCCGCGCTCGCAGGAGATCAGGTCGATCTTCGAGGTGCACCGGATCAGCGAGCTCTTCGCGCGGCTCGCCGCCGATCCGCGCGTCGTCGGCAGGGCCCGCCAGATCCTCGGTTCGGACGTCTACGTCCACCAGTCCCGGATCAACGTGAAGCCCGGCTTCGGTGCCTCCGGCTTCTACTGGCACTCGGACTTCGAGACCTGGCACGCGGAGGACGGCCTCGCGAACATGCGGACCGTCTCGGTGTCGATCGCGCTGACGAAGAACCACGACACCAACGGCGGCCTCATGATCATGCCGGGGTCGCACAAGACGTTCCTCGGCTGCGAGGGCGCCACGCCGAAGGACAACTACAAGCGGTCCCTGCAGATGCAGGACGCGGGCATCCCCTCGAACGGGACGCTCACCCGTCTCGCCGCCGACCACGGCATACGCCTGTTCACGGGCGAGGCGGGCTCGGCGACGTGGTTCGACTGCAACGCGATGCACGGCTCGGGCGACAACATCACGCCGTATCCGCGCTCGAACGTCTTCATCGTGTTCAACAGCGTGGAGAACCCCGCGGTGGAGCCGTTCTCGGCACCGGTGCGGCGGCCCGAGTACATCGGGGCGCGGGACTTCACCCCGGTCGTCTGACCTCACGCGTACGCGCGTCGGCCCGGCACCCTTCGTGGGTGCCGGGCCGATGTGTCTTCGGGGTCAGCGCGTGGGGTAGTCGGTGTAGCCCTTCTCGGTGCCGCCGTAGAAGGTGGCCTGGTCCGGCGTGTTGTAGGGGCCCTCGGTCCGCAGGCGGGCCGGCAGGTCGGGGTTGGCGAGGAAGAGCGCGCCGAAGGCGATGACGTCCGCGGTGCCGTCCTCGACGAGGGCGAGCGCGTCGTGGCTGGTGGGGCCCTCGCTCAGCGGGTTGAGGACGAGCGTGCCGCCGAAGTCCTGGCGCAGCCGCGTGGTGAGCTCGCGCACCTCGCCCACCTCCATGACGTGCAGATACGCCAGGTCGAGCGCGGCCAGCTCCTTGACCAGGGCGGTGTACGTGGACTCCGGGTCGGGCTCGGAGATGTCGTTGAAGGGGTTGCCGGGCGAGACGCGGAAGCCGGTGCGGGCGGCGCCGATCTCCGCGGTGACGGCCTTGGCGACCTCGACGGCGAAGCGGATGCGGTTCTCCACGGAGCCGCCCCACTCGTCGGTGCGCCGGTTGGAGCCCGGCGCGAGGAACTGGTGGATCAGATAGCCGTTGGCGCCGTGCAGCTCGACGCCGTCGAAGCCCGCCTCGACGGCGTTGCGCGCGGCGGTGACGAAGTCGTCGATGGTGGCGCGGATCTCGGCGCCGGTCAGCTCGCGCGGGGTGACGAAGTCCTTGGGGCCCTCGGCGGTGTAGACCTGCCCCTTGGCGGCGACGGGCGACGCCCCGACGTTGACCAGGCCCTCGGGCAGCAGGCTGGGGTGGCCGATGCGGCCGGTGTGCATGATCTGGGCGAAGATCCGGCCGCCCGCCGCGTGCACGGCGTCGGTGACCTTGCGCCAGCCGGCGATCTGCTCCTCGCTGTGCAGGCCCGGCGTGTCCGGGTATCCCTGGCCGACCACAGAAGGCTGGATCCCCTCGGTGATGATCAGGCCCGCGGAGGCGCGCTGGGCGTAGTACGCGGCCGTCAGATCCGTGGCGACACCGCCCTCACCTGCACGGCTTCGCGTCATGGGGGCCATGGCGATGCGGTTGCCGAGCTGGGTGCCGGACAGGTCGATCGTGTCGAACGCGGTGGTCATCGGGACTCCCGGGCTGGATTTATGTGGTCGGCCAATTATCTGCGCCGGATGTCACTGTACCCCATTCATTGGCCGACCAAGGTAATCTTCTGGAAGACATCCGGTGACCAGGCGCGAAGGCCGGGACCGGCACCCCGTCAGCGACCCACAGGAGCTCCCGATGAAGGCCGACACCGCACAGGCCGCCCCCGCCGACCCCGTCTGTCGGCCCGGGGCGTCCGGCGTCGCCGCGGCAGGACCGGTCAGCCTCGCCGTCAGCCGGGTGGCGCGGCTGCACCGCATCGCCGCGGGCAAGCTCCTCAAGGGGCTCGGGCTCTACCCCGGCCAGGAGTTCGTGATGATGCACCTGTGGGAGGCGGGCCCGGTGCGGCAGTCCGAGCTGATCAAGGTGGTCGAGCTCGACCCCTCGACGGTCACGAAGATGCTGCAGCGCCTGGAGCAGGCCGGCCATGTGCGGCGCCGCCCCGACCCGGCCGACCGGCGGGCGGTGCTCGTCGAGGCCACCGACGCCAGCTGCGGACTGCTCACCCAGGTGGAGCGCGCCTGGGGCGAGCTGGAGGGGCACACGCTCGCCGGCCTGGACGACGCCGAGCGCGCGGAGCTCGCCAGGCTGCTGGCCAGGGTCGAGACGAACCTCTGCACGGAGACGGCGGACTGCCCGGAGCGCACGGGCCGCGCCTAGCCGCGCCGGGGGCGGAAGCGGCTCTCACCGTCTGGAGCGCGCCCCCTGCGACGCGGAAGCGGCTCCCCCCCTGGGGCGCCCTTACAACCAGGCCAGCGACGCCGCCCGCGTCAGGACCCGCCGGGCCGCCGCCTCGTCGCCCGCCGTGCCGCGCGGCACCTCGTCCGGCGCGCGGCGCCCGCCCACCAGCAGGCAGAAGTCGACCGGATCCAGGACGAGTTGGGCCCGCACCGGATCGTCGGCGCCGCCCAGCACCCACTCGGTCTCGCCGCCCTCCCCGGCGACGGTGAGCGCGACGGGCGGCGCCTCGGGGCCGAGCGCGGGGCCGAGGACGCGCACGGCAAGGCGTACCAGCTGCCACAGATGCGGGGCAGGCGGCGGGGGCACGGCGCGGCGCAGGGCCCTGCCGATGTCGTCGGCGTGCACCCAGGCCTCGAAGGCGCGCACCAGGAAGTGGTCGGCGACGGGGAGGCGCACCCCCATCAACAGCTGGGCCCGGGCGGCGAGTTCGGGGTCGTGGGCGGCCTGCGCGGACAGCAGCCCGGCGGCCTGGCAGCGCCAGGTGGAGACGGTCTCCTCCGGCGCGCGGCCCCGCTCGTGCCGGATCACCTCGTCCGTCCGCGCCTGCCACGCCGTACGCCAGGGCAGCCGGCCCCGGACACGGGAGACGGGCACGCGCGGGTGCAGGCCGAGCCGCAGGGCGAGGGGTTCGTCGGCGGCGATGAGGTGGGCGACGGTGTCGTGGACGTTCCAGTCGTGCACGACGGGCGTCTCCCAGGCGCCGCGCTCGTCCAACTCGCCGAGCAGCGCCTGGAGTCCGGCGACCGCGGCGGCGTAGGGCGCGGCGTGCGGGGCGGTGCGCAGGGCGGGGGCGCGGGTGCGCAGGGCGAGGGCGAGCCCGTGCGTGCCGGGGTTGTGGCCCGGCGCGGCCGCCGGCAGGGCGGGTCCGTCCAGGTGCCGCACGGTGGCCCGCAGCCGGGCGGCCTCGGCGGCGCAGTCCGCGCACTCCTCCAGGTGCCGGGCGACGACGGCCTCGTCGCCCGCCATGAGCCCGCCCACGGCCCAGGCCCCGAGCAGCTCGCACACGGTGTCGTGGGGCGGCTCGTGCGCCCGTTCGCGGTCGTTCGTCACGGGAGTCCACCGTTCGTCGTCGTCACTGGGGCGTCTGCGCGGTTCACGGGAGTTCGCCCCGCAGGGGTGGGTCCGCCAGGGTCTCCGCCAGGGTGCGCAGCGCCGTTCGCAGGCGGGTCTTCGCCGTGCCTTCGGGGATGCCCAGTTCGACCGCGGCCTGGCGGTAGGTGCGGCCCGCGAAGTAGGCGAGGTGGACCACCTGGCGCTGGTGCAGCGGGAGCCGGGCGAGGGCGGAGTGCAGGAGGAAGGAGCGCTCCTGTTCCAGGACCGCCTCGTCCGGGGAGGGCCCCGGCGCTGGGACCGTGCGCAGGGCCGTCTCGTCGGCGTGGGCGGCCTTGCGGTGCCGCTCCTCGCCGCGCACCCAGTCGACGGCACGGCGGTGGGCCAGCATGGAGAGCCAGGTGCGCAGGCTGCCGCGGCGCGCGTCGAAGGCGTAGGGACGGGTCCACAGGTGGGCGAAGACCTCCTGTGCCACGTCCTCCGCGGCGACGTGGCTGCGGGTGACGCGGGCGGCGACGCGGTGCACGAGTCCGCCGTACGCGGCATAGGCCTCGGCGAGGGCCGCCTCGTCCCCGTAGACGAGGCGCCGGTGCAGGTCGGCGTCGGGCGGCGGCCTGTCGGGGCCGTCCGGCACGCCCGGGGGGCCCGGCCCTTCGGGCGTGCCGGACTGGTCGAAGGATGGCTCCACCGGCACCACCACCTCGCGCGGCCACCTCGTCCTGCCAAGCCTGGCCCCCCGCGGCCCGCCGCGCCAGGCTTCAGCCGGACAGCACGTCGAGGAGCCGGTCCACGTCCGCCTCGGTGTTGTACAGGTGGAACGTGGCCCGCAGGTGTCCCGCCCGTGCGGCCGCCCTGATGCCCGCGCGGCCGAGATCCGGCTCCCGGTCGCCGAGTCCGGGCACCGACACGATGGGCGAGGTGCCCGGCACCGGGGTGTGGCCGAGGGCGGCGAGGCCCGCGCGGTAGCGGTCGGCGAGCGCGGTGTCGTGGGCGTGGATCGCCTCGACGCCCAGCTCCTCGACGAAGGGGAGGGCGGCGGCGGCCGCGTGGTAGGCGAGGAAGGCGGGCGGCTCGTCGAACCTGCGGGCGTCCGGGGCGACGTCGCCGATCGGTCCGTACGTCGAGAGCCAGCCGTCGGCCGCGGCGAGCCAGCCGCCGTGCAGCGGCGTCAGGGAGTCCTGCGCGGCCTCGGTCACCGTCAGGAAGGACGTGCCGCGCGGGCAGAGCAGCCACTTGAAGGCGCCGGTCACGGTGTAGTCGTAGGCGCCCGCGTCGAAGGGCAGCCAGCCCACCGACTGCGTGGCGTCGGCGAGGGTGCGCGCGCCGTGGGCCGCGGCGGCGGCGCGTATCGCCGCGCAGTCCGCGGTGCGGCCGTCGGCCGACTGGACGGTGGAGAACGCGACGAGCGCGGTCTCGGGCCGTACGGCCTCGGCGAGCTCCGCCAGCGGCGCGTAGCGGAGCTTCAGGTCGCCGCGGAGCACGAAGGGGTTGATGAGCGAGGAGAAGTCCCCTTCGGGGAGCAGCACTTCGGCGCCCGCGGGGACGGACGCGGCGATCAGGCCGACGTGCACGGCGACCGAGCCGCCGGTCGCCACCCGCGAGGAGTCCACGCCGGTGAGCCGCGCGAAGGAGTCGCGGGCCGCGTCGACCTTCTCGAAGTCGCCCGAGCCGACGCGCTCGCCGGTGCCGAGCTGCGCGGCCAGGTCCCGTACGGCCTCGACGGCCCGGCGCGGCAGCAGACCGCAGGTCGCGGTGTTGAGGTAGGTCGTGCCCGGCGTGAACTCGCCGGCGTACTCGGTGCCGTGGTCGATCCCCATGAACGTCATGGGGATCAACCTAGGCGGCGGCTCAGGCCTGCGGAACCGCGCAGCCGTCGGGGCCGCACGCCTCGCCGCCGTCGGCGTCGGCGAGGGTGGTCAGCGGCGAGCGGGCGCCCCACGCCTGCTCCAGGGCCTGGGCGAAGACCTCGGCGGGCTGGGCGCCGGAGACGCCGTAGGCGCGGTCGAGGACGAAGAACGGCACGCCGTTCGCGCCCAGTTCGGCGGCCTCGCGCTCGTCGGCGCGGACGTCGTCGGCGTAGCGCTCGGGGTCGGCGAGGACGGCGCGCACCTCGGTCTCGTCGAGGCCCGCCTCGACGGCGAGCTCGACGACGCGCGTGTCGTCCTCGAAGACGGACCGCTCCTCGGCGAAGTTGGCGCGGTAGAGCAGGCCGATCAGCTCGTCCTGGCGGCCCCGCTCCTTGGCGAGGTGCAGCAGACGGTGCATGTCGAAGGTGTTGCCGTGGTCGCGGCCCTCGGTGAGGTAGGGCAGGCCTTCGGCGGCGGCGTTCTCGCCGAGCCGGCGCTCGCCCTCGCGGGCCTGGTCCTCGCTCATGCCGTACTTCTGCATGAGCATCGGGATCACCTGGCCGGTGTCGCCCTTGGCACGGGTCGGGTCCAGCTCGAAGGAGCGGTGCACGACCTCGACGCCGTCGCGGTGCGGGAAGGCGGCGAGCGCCTTCTCGAAGCGGGCCTTGCCCACGTAGCACCAGGGGCAGGCGATGTCGCTCCAGATCTCGACGCGCATGTGTGTGGCTCTCTTCGGGTCGTACGTCAGGTCACTGCGGAGGGTGCCTCCGCTCCTGGGGTCAACGTACGGGCAAAGCGGCTCATTCCCCCACGGCGGAAGTCTCCGCGGCGAACCGTCCCGTGTTCGCCCTGATCCAGGTGCGCAGATGGGCCAGGGGCTCCAGGGCGCCGCGGCCGAGGTCGGTCAGCGCGTACTCGACGCGGGGCGGGACCTCGGCGTAGACCGTGCGTGTGACCAGGCTGTTCTCCTCCAGGCGGCGCAGGGTCCGGGTGAGCACCTTGGGGCTGACGCCCTCCAGCGTGCGGCGCAGCTCGCCGAAGCGGCGCGGCCCGTCGGCGAGGGCGGTGATCGCGAGGCCGGTCCATTTGTTGACGAGCAGCTCGAAGACCGCGCGGCCGGGGCAGAGCAGGCCGTAGATGTCGTGGCGGGGCTGCTGACCAGTCATGGTTTCCAGAATATAGCTGGGGCCCTTGCGGGTAATCAGGGGGCCGCTCCTACGGTCCCGATCATGAACCTCGCGACCGCTCCCCCCTCCCGCCCCGTCCGCGTCGGTCTCGTCGGGCTCTCCGCCCGCGGCGGCTGGGCTGCGCAGTCCCACCTCCCGGCGCTGACCCGCCTGCCCGGGTACGAGCTGCGCGCGCTGTCCGCCTCCGGTGACGCCTCCGCGCGGGCCGCGGGCGAGACGTACGGCGTGCCGTTGGCCTTCGGCTCGACCGAGGAGCTCGTCCGCAGCGACGAGGTCGACCTGGTCGTGGTCAGCGTGCGCGTGCCGCTGCACCGCGAGGTGGTCCTCGCGGCGCTCGGCGCGGGCAGGCCGGTGCTCTCCGAGTGGCCGCTGGGCAACGGACTCGCCGAGGCCGAGGAGCTGGCGGCGGCGGCCGGGCGGGCCGGGGTGCGGACGTTCGCGGGGCTGCAGGCCCGTTCGGCGCCCGCGGTCCGCCACGTCCGCGAGCTGGTCGCCGACGGGTACGTGGGCGAGGTCCTGTCGACCAGCCTCGTCGCGTCGGGGCGGCGGTGGGGTCCCGTCTTCGAGCCGTCCGGGGAGTACCTCCTGGACCGGCGGAACGGCGGGACGATGCTGACCATCCCCTTCGGGCACACCGTCGACGCCGTCGCGATGGTGCTCGGAGAGTTCACCGAGGTCTCCGCGACCCTGGCGACCCGGCGCCCGGTGGTGCACGAGGAGGGCACGGGCCGCGCGGCCGCGATGACCGTCGACGACCAGATCGCCGTGAGCGGGCGTCTTGCTGGGGGTGCCGTCGCCTCGGTGCACTTCCGGGCCGGTCTGTCCCGGGGCACGAACTTCCACTGGGAGATCAACGGCACGGAGGGGGACCTCGTCGTCACGGGCGACTCCGGCCACCTCCAGCAGGCCGCCCTCACGGTGCGCGGCGCCCGCGGCACGGACGCCTCCCCCGCCGAACTCCCGGTACCGGCACGCCACTTCGCCGTACCGGAGCTGGACGACCTGCGCGGGCTGCCCGCGTACAACGTGGGGGCGCAGTACGCGCAGGTCCTCGCCGACCTCACCGAGGGCACCGCGCACGCGCCGGACTTCGCGCACGCGGCGCGGCGCCAGCGGCTGCTCGACGCCATCGAGCGCTCGGCCGCCACCGGCACGCGCGTCACGCTCCAGGACACGCGCGTCACGCTCTAGGAACCGTCCCGCAGCCCCTTCGGCCAGTTGGGGCGGAACTCGATGTGGTCGTACGTCACCACACAGCCCTCGCCCACGGGCGACTGGGCCATGAAGCCGACGAGCGCGGCGCCCGCCGACGTCTCGTCGCCGAGCGAGAAGATCCGTACGAAGGTCCAGTGCTCGCCGTCGGTCGAGGCGTGGAACGCGAAGGCCGTCCCCGTACGGCTGATGCGCAGCCAGGCGCTGCTGCCGTCCACCACGAAGGCGTTGGCGTCGTCGGAGCGGCCGCGCGTGACGACCGTGCAGATCGTGGGCTCGTCCGGGGAGCGCTCCAGGCAGAGCTTGGCCCACTCGCGCTCGCCCACGTGCAGATAGAGCACGCCCGCGTCGAAGGCCGCGGCGAAGCCGACCGTGACCCGCGCGATCAGCTGGAAGTCGCCCTCGGGCGCGCCGAGCAGGCGGGGCGCGTCGGAGGCGGGCTCCAGCGCCTCGCCCGTGGGCGGCACGAAGCGGTCCTGGCGGGCTCCCGCCCAGCCGGAGAGCACGCCGTCCTCGTGCGACCAGTGGCCGTCGGGGCCGTAGGTGCGCAGCGGGAAGGGCAGTTCGGGGATGGTGACGTCCATGGGCGTCAGTGTCCCAGGCGTCCGCACGCTCAGCGCACCGCTCCCCCGTGCTCGGGCCGGCCGTCGTAACGCCGCGGCAGGCCCAGCGGGTTGGCGTCGCGCAGCTCGGGCGGGAGCAGCGCCTCGGGGGTGTTCTGGTACGCGACCGGGCGCAGCCAGCGCTCGATGGCGGTGCCGCCCACCGAGGTCGAGGTCGATGTGGTCGCGGGGTAGGGGCCGCCGTGGTGCTGGGCGGGGGCGACGGCGACGCCGGTGGGCCAGCCGTCGACCAGGACGCGTCCGGCCAGCGGGGTGAGCTCGGCGAGCAGTGCGGCGCCCCGGCCGCCGGCGCCCGCCGCCTCGTCGGACGAGAGCTGCACGGTGGCGGTGAGGTTGCCGGGCAGGCGGCCGAGGACGGCGGTGATCTCCGTGTCGTCGGTGTAGCGGGCGACGACGGTGACCGGTCCGAAGCACTCCTCCAGGAGCAGGTCGTGGGCCCCTTCGCCGGTCAGGCGCGCGGCCGGGACGGTCAGGAAGCCCGCGCCGACGGTGTGCTCGCCGCCCGCGCCGGGGGTCACCGGGGTGTCCACGTCCGGCAGTCCGGCGCGCTCGCGCACGCCCGCGACGAAGGTGTCCCGCATGCGGTGGTCGAGCAGGACCCCGGCCTCGGTGTTGCTGACCGCCTCGGTCAGGGACTTCACGAGCCGGTCGCCGCCCGCGCCCTCGGGGACCAGGACCAGTCCGGGCTTGACGCAGAACTGGCCGACGCCGAGCGTCATCGAGCCCGCGAGTCCGGCGCCGATCTGCTCGCCGCGCTCGGCGGCGGCGGCCTCGGTGACGACGACGGGGTTGAGGGAGCCGAGCTCGCCGTGGAAGGGGATCGGCACGGGCCGGGCGGCGGCCGCGTCGAAGAGGGCGCGCCCGCCGCGCACGGAGCCGGTGAAGCCGGCGCCGGACACCAGCGGGTGCCGCACCAGTTCGACGCCCGCGTCGAAGCCGTGCACGAGGCCGAGGACGCCGTCGGGGACGCCGTGCCGGGCGGCGGCCCTGCGCAGCACCGTGGCGACCAGCTCGGAGGTGGCCGGGTGGTCGGGGTGGGCCTTGACCACGACGGGGCAGCCCGCGGCGAGCGCGCTCGCGGTGTCGCCGCCGGGCACGGAGAAGGCGAAGGGGAAGTTGGAGGCGGCGTAGACGGCGACGACGCCCAGCGGGATCTTGTACCGGCGCAGGTCGGGGACCGGCGGGGTCGCGGTGTCGTCGGGGTGGTCGATGACGACGCCGAGGAAGGCGCCCTCGTCGACGATGTCCGCGAAGGAGCGCAACTGGTAGCAGGTGCGGGCGAGTTCGCCGGTGAGCCGGACGGGGCCGAGCGCGGTCTCCGCGTCCGCGGCCTCCACCAGCGGGCCCCGGGCCTCTTCGAGCAGTTCGGCGGCGGTGCGCAGGAAGGCGGCGCGGGTGGCGCGGTCGGCGAGCGCGGGGGCGGCGGCGCGGGCGGCGCGCACCGCCCGGTCGACCTCGTCGGCTGTGGCCTCCACCGCAACCTGCTCGCGCTGCTTCCCGGTTCGGGGGTCGACACTCCAGACTGGTGCTGCTGCCACCGCGGATTCCCTTTCCAGAGATGAAGCCAGAGGTACTGCCGGAGGTACTGCCAGGGGTGCTGCCACAGCTGCCGCCCGGACGTGCCGGACGGATGCCACTCACCAGGGCCGTTCGATATACTGAACGCCGTCTCCAGTGATGAATGAGCGGGGACTTCGGAGACTATTTCTCGGCGATCTAAGGGGTCAAGGGCGATGTCGGCTGGCGAGACCGGAGGCGGTGCGCAGGTCAAGTCCGCGGTGCGGACGGTGGAATTGCTCGAGTACTTCGCGGGCCGCCCCGGAATGCACTCCCTGGCCGCCGTCCAGGAGGCCGTCGGCTACCCGAAGTCGAGCCTCTACATGCTGCTGCGCACCCTGGTCGAGCTCGGCTGGGTCGAGACGGACGCGACCGGCACGCGGTACGGCATCGGCGTACGCGCCCTGCTCGTCGGCACCTCCTACATCGACGGCGACGAGGTCGTGGCCGCCGCCCGGCCGACCCTGGACCGGCTCTCGGACGACACCACGGAGACCATCCACCTCGCCCGGCTCGACGGCACGAACGTCGTCTACCTCGCCACCCGCCAGTCGCAGCACTATCTGCGGCCCTTCACGCGCGTGGGGCGCCGGCTGCCCGCGCACTCCACCTCGCTGGGCAAGGCGCTGCTCGCCACGCACACCGACGAGCAGGTCCGCAAGCTGCTGCCGGAGACGCTGCCCGCGCTCACCGAGCACACCATCACCGACCGCGAGAAGCTCATCGAGGAGCTGCACACGGTCCGCGAGCAGGGCTTCGCGGTGGACCGCGAGGAGAACACGCTGGGGCTGCGCTGCTTCGGCGTCGCCATTCCCTACCGCACCCCGGCGCGCGACGCGATCAGCTGCTCGGTGCCGGTGGCGCGGCTCACGCCCGCGCACGAACAGATGGTGAAGGACGCGCTGTTCGACGCGCGGGACCGGCTGACACTGGCAACTCGTAGGCTCTGAGGCATGAATGTCAGCCTGCGCGAAGTCCACGACAGCGATCTGGACGTCTTCTACCGCCAGTTGAACGACCCCGAGTCCCAGCACATGGCGGCGTTCATCCCCAAGGACCCGGCCGACCGGGACGGCTTCGACGCCCACTGGGCGAAGCTGCGGTCCGCCGCCGACGTCGACGTGCGCACGGTCCTCGCCGACGGGGACGTGGTGGGCAACGCCGCCGTGTACGGCGAGCCGGGCGAGCGCGAGGTGACCTACTGGATCGACCGCGCCTACTGGGGGCGGGGCCTGGCCACCGCCGCGCTGCGCGCCCTCCTCGTGCTGGTCCCCGAGCGCCCGCTGTACGCCCGCGCGGCCGCCGACAACGCGGGCTCGCTGCGGGTCCTGGACAAGTGCGGCTTCCGGGTGAGCGCGCGGGAGAGCGCCTTCGCCGAGGCGCGCGGTACCCACATCGACGAGGTGGTCCTCGTCCTGGACGGCGCCTGACCCTCCGCCGCGCGGCGGAGGCGGATCATCGCGGCGCAGGAGGTGCCGCCCGCGTCCCGGCGGGAGCGTTGAGGCATGACGCAGTCGCCGACACCCTCGATCGCCCCCGCGGGCCCCGCCCGCACCCTCCACGCCCCGGGCCGCGCCCGGCACGCCCTGCGGTGGGCCGCCGGGATCGCCTGCGTCCCGTACCTCACCCTCAAGATCGCCTGGATCCTGGGGAGCCGCGTCGGGATTCCCGAGGGCAGCTCGCTGCTCGACCACCGCGCCCTGATGATCGTCGCCAACGGCGTGACCGTCCTGATGGACGCCACCGTCGTCGTGCTCGCCCTGCTGCTGACGCGGCCGTGGGGCCTGCGGACGCCCGCCCGGCTGCTCGCGGCGCCGATGTGGATCGCGACCGGTCTGCTGACGCCGATCATGGCCGGGTACCCGTTGCAGCTGCTGCTCGCGGCGTTCGGCGTCGGCGGCGAGGGCCCCTCGGCGGACGGCGCGTCCGAACCCTTCCTCGCCGACTGGGTGTTCGCCGTCGTCTACACCGGCTTCATCGTCCAGGGCATCGCGCTCGGCTCCCTCTTCGCGCTGTACGCGCGCGACCGGTGGGGGCACCTGTGGCGGGGGCGCATCCGGGACGTGCCGCGCCCGGGAGGACGGTGGCCGCGGATCCTCGCGTCCGCCGCCGCGCTGCTCGCGCTCCTGCCCGTCACGCTGCATCTGCTGTGGGCGGCCGGCTCCACCGCCGGGCTCGACGCGGCGCGGGCGAAGGACCGCACGGCGGACTTCCACGTCCTGGAGGCCCTGGACGCGCTCTACCTCGTGGCCGCCGTCGCGGGCGCCCTCGTGCTGGTCTTCCGGCGGCTGCCCGGACTGCCGGTGAAGGTGCCGCTGGCGCTCGCCTGGGCGGGGTCGGGCGCGGTGGGCTGCTGGGGCGGCTGGCTGCTGCTCGCCTCGCTCCTGCGCCCGGCCGACGACCTGGCCGCACGGCCCACCGCCCCGACGCTCCTGGCCTACTCTGTGCAGATGATCATCGGGTTGTGCGTGGCCGCCGCGGGGCTCGGGTTCCTGCGGGAGCGGGCGGGGTCCACCACGTGAAGGCTCTCGCGGCCGCCCTGTTCGGGCGGCGGACGCGCCGCCGGTGGATCCATCTGATCCTCGGCGGCGCCCTGTCCATGCCGTACGTCTTCGTGGGCTCCGTGATCGTCGGGCCGCTCCTCGGCGAGAACCGGTTCTTCGGCTCCCTGACCTCCCAACTCGCCTCCTTCGCCGTCGGGTTGCCGCTCGCCGCGATCACCGCGCTGTTCCCGCTGACCCGCCCGATGTCGGTGGCCGCGGTGCGCGCGCTGTGCGACGTGCCCGACGACAGCCTGGCCGAGGGGCCCGCGCGCACCCGGGCCGAACGCGGGCGCACCGTCGCGTGGTTCACGCTGCACCTCGGCCTCGGCGGGATCATCAGCGGGATGTCGCTCGCGCTGCCGCCGTTCGCGTGCTTCCTGATCGCGCTGCCGTTCGTCCCGTCGCTGCGGGACCCGGGCACCGGGGCGCCCGAGGTGTTCGGCGAGCCCTGGATGCTCGCGCTCGCCCCGTTCCTCGGCCTCGCGGCGCTCACCGCCCTCGCGGCGTGCGTGGCGGTGGCCGGCGGGCTGCTCGCGCGCCGGGTGCCCGGCCTGCTCGGGCCGACGCCCGCCGACCGGCTCGCCGCCGCCGAGCAGCGCGCCGCCGACCTCGCGGTGCGCAACCGTCTCGCGCGCGAGCTGCACGACTCGGTGGGCCACGCGCTGAGCGCCGTCACCCTCCAGGCGAGCGCCGCCCGCCGCGTCCTGGACCACGACCCGGAGTTCGTGCGCGAGGCGCTGGCCGCGATCGAGGACACCACGCGCCGCACGGTGGGCGAGCTCGACGCGGTGCTCGGGGTGCTGCGGGAGGCCGACGACGCCCGCTCGACGGCGCCCGCGCCCACGCTCGCCGCCGACCTGGAGGGCCTGCTGCGCCGCACCAGGGCGGGCGGTCTGCGCGTGGACGCCACCGTCGGCGTCGACCCGGCGGCGCTGCCCGCGCTGGTCTCCCGCGAGGCCTACCGCATCGTGCAGGAGGCCCTGAGCAACGCGCTGCGCCACGGCGACGAGGGCACCTCCCTCACCCTGCGCATCGCCGAGGACGGCGCCGACCTGACCGTCACGGCCGAGAACCCCCTGCCGCGCCACTCCCCCGGCGCCACCTCCCGCCCCGGCGGCGGCCACGGACTGCGCGGCATCGCGGACCGCGCCCGGCTCCTGGGCGGCACGGCCGTCGCGGGCGCCGCGGACGGGACGTGGCGACTCGACGTACGACTCCCTCTGAAAGGACAGCCATGACGGCCGACGACATCCGGATCGTGCTCGCGGACGACGAGCGCATGGTGCGCACCGCCCTGCGCGCGATCCTCTCCGCCGAGCCGGGCCTCGACGTCGTCGGCGAGGCCGCGACCGGCGCCGAGGCGGTCTCCGTGGTGCGGGACCTGCGGCCCGACGTGGTCCTGATGGACGTCCGCATGCCGGAGGTCGACGGCATCCGCGCCACCGAGCAGATCCTGCGGACGATGCCCGAGCCGCCGCGCATCGTGGTCGTGACGACCTTCGAGAACGACGCGTACGTGTACGAGGCGCTGCGCGCCGGGGCGTCCGGCTTCCTGCTCAAGCGGGCGGATGCCGACGAGCTCGTCCAGGCGGTCCGGCTCGTCGCGCGCAGCGACTCGCTGCTCTTCCCCTCGGCCGTGCGCGCCCTGGCCGCCGAGCACGGCCGCGCCAAGCCGGCGCCGCCCGCCTGGGTGGCGCGGCTCACCGGCCGGGAGAGCGAGGTGCTGCGGCTGATGGCGGGGGGACTGACCAACGCGGAGATCGCCGGGCGGATGGGCGTGGGCCCGGCGACGGTGAAGACGCACGTGGCGTCCGTGCTGGCCAAGACGGGCGCGCGGGACCGCACGCAGGCGGTGATCGCGGCGTACGAGGCGGGCTTCATGGAGAGCGCCTGACCCGCCCGCGCCCGTCGCTCCGCGCATCCGGGAGCGTCCCGCTCCGCGTTCATGAGAGCTTCCTGAGAAATCGCCCACAACCCCACCAGAAGGGAACGAAACCGTTCCCTCCGCTCGTCCTTTCGTGGGATGAACAAGACGATCAGGCACGCCTCGGTCTTCGCGCTGCTGCTCGTGCTCGCCCTGCTCGTGCGGGCGACCTGGGTGCAGTTCCACGACTCGAAGGCGCTCGCGGACGACAAGCACAACCGGCGCAACGCGATCGAGCAGTACGCGAACCCGCTGGGCGACATCATCGTGGGCGGTGAGGCCATCACCGGCTCCGCGCGGACGAAGGGCGGCGACCTCGCGTACAAGCGCACGTACAAGAACGGCGAGCTGTACTCGCCCGTGACGGGCTACAGCTCGCAGGTGTACGGCGCGACGCAGCTGGAGGGGATCTACAAGGACGTCCTCGACGGCACCGACAACCGGCTGAAGAACCCGCTCGACACCGTCACCAACAAGCGGGCCGCCCCCGGCGACGTCATCACGACGATCGACCCGGCGGTGCAGAAGGCCGGGTACAAGACGCTCGACGGCAAGAAGGGCGCCGCGGTCGCCATCGACCCGAAGACCGGCAGGATCCTCGGCATGGTCTCGACCCCGTCGTACGACCCCTCGCGGATCAGCGGCTCCACGGACTCCAAGGCGTGGAAGGAGCTGACCGGCGACGAGGAGAAGCCGATGGTGAACCGCGCGCTGCGCCAGCCGCTGCCGCCCGGTTCGACGTTCAAGCTGGTCGTCGCGGCCGCGGCCCTGGAGGACGGGCTCTACGGCTCCGTGGACGCCCGGACCGACAGCCCCAACCCGTACACGCTGCCGGGCACGTCGACGGTCCTGCGCAACGAGAACCAGTCGGCGCCCTGCGAGAACGCGTCGATCCGCACGGGCCTGCAGTACTCCTGCAACAACGTCTTCGCGAAGATGGCCGTCGACCTCGGCCAGGACAAGGTCGAGGCGATGGCGGAGAAACTCGGCTTCAACGCCGACAAGCTGGACGTGCCGGTGCGCGCGGGCAAGAGCGTGTACCCCTCGGACATGGACAAGGCGCAGACGGGCCTGTCGGGCATCGGCCAGTTCGACGTGACGGCCACCCCGCTGCAGATGTCGATGGTGTCGGCGGCCATCGCCAACGGCGGCGAGCTCGCCAAGCCGCACATGGTCTCGCAGATCACCGACTCCAGCGGCAACGCCCTGGAGAAGTACGACGACGCCGCGTCCCAGCGCGTGATGAGCGAGTCCACCGCCGAGGGCCTTCAGTCGGCGATGGAGACGGTCGTCGACAAGGGCACCGGCACGAACGCGCGGATCGACGGCGCGAAGGTGGGCGGCAAGACGGGCACGGCGCAGCACGGCGAGAACAACAGCAAGACGCCGTACGCGTGGTTCACGTCCTACGCCAAGGGCTCGGACGGCAAGGAGGTCGCGGTCGCCGTGATGATCGAGTCGTCGAGCGCGGCCCGCGACGAGGTCAGCGGCAACGGCCTGGCGGCGCCGATCGCCAAGGCGATGATGGCGGCGGCCCTGAAGGGCTGACGCCCGCGGCACGGCCGGCCGAGCACGATCAGCAGGAACGGCACGCAGGCCCCGAACAGCAGCCCGGAGGCGAAGCCGGCCCCGGAGGAGCTCCCGTCGTCGTCGCCGAGCGCGACGACGGTCCCCGAGACGGCCACGACGACGGCCACGACGCCCAGCAGGACGTAGAACTTCCGGCTCAGGAAGTTGCTCCGCCCCGGGGCGGGCGGCGCCGACGCGAGTTCCGCGCCGGGGCCGAGGCTCGCGGCCTTCGGCCGCTTGAACCACGCGTAGACCACCCAGTTCCCGCACGCCTCCCACCCGTCGGGCGCGAGGCGCTCGTCCAGGCCCTCGCGGCCGCGCGTGACCAGCTCGCGCCGGTACTCCCAGCGCTGCGGCCGCTCGGTGTCGCGGCGGCTGACGAAGCGGCCGATCGCGTCGACCCGCTCCACCTCCCAGCCCTCGTCGCCGAAGCGGTTGAGGAGTTCCTCGTCGACGTAGATGTCGGCGGTCCAGCGCCAGGTCTCGACCCGACCGGCCGGGGCCTCGGGCGTCCGCTCCCCCTCGGCGGGCGCCAGCTGCCGGGCGAACTCGTCGGCCGGGCCAAACTCCTCCAGCGGGTCCCCGCCCGCCTCCTCCAGGTGCGCGGCCAGCTCCTCGACGGTCGCCTCGACCCGGTCGGCGGGCAGGCCGAGGGCGCGCAGCCGGTCGGCGAGGTCGAGGAGGTAGCCGTCCTGCTCGTACCGCTCGTTCGTCACGTCGGGCGTGCTCATCGTGCTCCCACCCCGGCCTTCGCCAGGACCTCGCGTACGGATGCGTCGAAGGCGAGCCACAGGCCGCCCTGCTCGCCGAGGGTCTCGCGGCCCTCTTCGGTGAGCCGGTAGTAGCGCCGGCCCGGCCCCTTCTCGGTGGCGCGGAACTCGGCGGCGACCAGGCCCGCCTCCTCCAGGCGGTTGAGCACGGGGTAGAGCGTGCCGCCCTTGATCTGCCCGAAACCCGCGGTGCCGAGCAGTTTGGCGATCTCGTAGCCGTAGCTCTCGCCGTCGGTGAGGCTGGCGAGCACGAGGAGGTCGAGTACGCCCTTGAACCAGCTGGCGCGGCGGTCGGTCACGGGGTGATGCCCTTCTGCTTCTGGGAGGTCCGGGGCCTGCGGTCCGTGCTCACGCGGCGGGTGCGGCGCGGAGCTTGTCCGGGGCCGGCAGCGTCAGGTCGCGCAGGGACAGGGCGACGTGCGCGACGACGGGGAGCAGCAGGCTGCCCGTGGCGAGGTAGAGGCCGCCGAAGAACACGCCGAACAGGGCGAAGGCGGCCATGCCCTGACGGCCCTGGTAGGAGCCGGCCAGCGCGTAGACGACGGCCGAGAGAGCGACCGCGAGATAGCTGTTGAGGCCGAGCACGCCGATGCCGAAGGCGATGAGGAGTCCGCGGTAGACCAGTTCGGCGCAGATGCCGTCGGTCACGGCGACGGCGACGGCGAGCCCGCGCTCCTTGCCGGTGCGCGGCAGCATCGCCTCGACGGAGGAGAGCCCCGGCACGTTCTTGCCCTGCTCGGCGAGGCCGCGGAAGTTGCGCCCCGACGCCACGGTGACGGCCGCGAACAGGATGATCAGGACGATGGTGTACACGGGGCGCTCGGGGGCGGTGATGCCGAGGTCGGCGGCGTCGACGCCGGGCGAGAGCAGGAGGGCCGCGACGGCGACGGCGGCGTACGCCCACCAGGCGCCGAGCACGAAGGTGAAGTAGCGGACCAGGGCGCGGGGTTCGGCATCCCTGCGGCGGGCCAGCGAGCCGTAGGCGCGGCGGCCGAGCCAGGGCTCGCCGATCAGCAGGAACGCGGCGAGCGCGGCCGTGACGGTCGTCGATGCGATGGAGAAGTCCGGCGAGATGGTCATGGGGGTCCCCCTTCCCGAAGGGGCCGCGCGGCGCATGCGAACGCATGCCGCGCAGCCCCTGAGCGTCTGAGCTACCTAGACCGTATGGCGACCTAGTCAGGAATGCAACCTATCTCGCGACGCTGACCTACCGGGACCTCCCGAGGGGTCAGCCGACGCGGGAGGGGGTCAGCCCACGTAGTAGGTGGGGTTCGGGAGCTTGTACGTCTTGTCGGCGTAGCCGCCCGCGAGGTCGGAGGTCTGGTCGCCGAAGCTGCCGACGATGTCGTAGCCCGTCGACTCGATGTGCTTGCGGGTGCCCTCCTTGAACTGGACGGTGGTGCAGTTCCAGGCGGCGGGCGTGGCGCAGTGGCCCAGGTACGCCGGCGGGTTCACCTTGTCCTTGGTGAAGACGTGGGTGCGGTCGAGCTGCGTCGCGTACCCGGCCTTGGCGAGGTTGGTCACCGCGCCCTCGCGCTGCGACTCGGCGAGGCCGGTGAGGAAGAAGACCTCGACGCCCTTGCTCTTGGCGTAACGGACCAGCTCGGGCATGCCGAAGACGGCGGGCCGCTTGGCCGCCTTGACGTAGGCGTCCCAGCTGTCGTTGTCGTACGTGAAGTTGGTCGACTTCTCGTAGTCGAAGCTGAGCAGCGCGGTGTCGTCGACGTCCAGGACGATCGCGGGCTTCTTCTTGCCGTGGCGGCCGTGGTGCGCGGCCTTCTCGATGTCCTTCTTCGCCTTGGCCTGGATGCGGGCCAGGTCCTTGGCGTACGGACTGCCGGGCGACGCCTTCCACACGCCGTCGGCGCCCTTGGTGGCGCCGTAGTACGCGTCGATCTCGCCGACGAGGAGGCCGATGTTGTGGGGCTCCTTGGTGGGGCGGGGGCGGTCCTGGTCGGCACTGGCGACGCCGGTGGCGTAGAGGGCGGCGCCGGCGACGGTACAGGCGGTGGCCAGGCCGGCCACGCGTAGGGACTTCCGCATGTGTTGCGTCTCCGCATCAGGGTTCGGGCAGGTCAAGGCTTGTCTACGCGCATCAACACCGCCCTGGGGAGGGCGTGGGGAGACCCTTTACCCGATCGATACCTGATCCAGGGGCGCCTGAGGGACGCTCGGCCCGCGGCCTTCCGGCCCGGCGGGAGGCCGGCGCCGGCCGCTCAGCGCGCGGCCCGCCACCGCGGGTCGCGTCCGCTCAGGCCGATCACCCGGTCCAGCAGCGGGGCGCCGTCCGGCACCGCCACCGGCGGCCCGAACAGCCCGCCCTCCGCCTGGTCGCCCTCGTCCCCGGACGGCGTGAGGAGCGCGTGGGCCGCCTCCAGGCTCGCCTCGTCCGGCGCGTACTCCTGGCCGGTGGAGCGCGCCAGGTCCCAGCCGTGGACGACCAGTTCGTCCATCGCGACCAGGCCCGCCACCTCGCCCGGCAGGTCGAGGCCGCCCGCGCGGGTCATGCCCTGCCAGGCCGCCGGATCGCGCCACGCCTCGGCGAGGGCGTCGAGCGCCTTGGGCAGCTCGGCGCGCCAGCCGGGCGTGATGTCCGGCGTGACGCTGCCGGGGTCGGTGTCCGTCGCGGGGCCGAACTCCTTGCCCGCCGCCTGCCGGAAGGCCTCGGCGAGCCCGAGCACATGGCCGAGCACGTTGCGCACCGCGAACGCGGGGCAGGGCGTGGGCGCCGCGAGCTGCTCGTCCGTGACGCGCCCGGCGACCAGCGCCACCAGGCGGGCCTGCGGACCGAAGTCGAGGGTGGTGTCCGTCATCGGGGTCTCCCAAGGTCGTGGTCCCGTCGCCCCGGCGGTGCCGTAAGGCGGCTTTCTCGGTACGTCTCCCCTGTAGACCGGCCCCGTTCCGTGAACTCATCGGCACCGGCTTAGGGAATCCGCCCCATACCGCCGCGGGGGCCTTAGGAACCAGCATCACCAGGCATGACATCGACGATCGGGCGCGTCCTGCGGGACCGCAACGCGGGGCTGTATCTGGGTGCGGTGGTGGTCTCCGGCTTCGGGAGCACCGCGCTGTGGCTGGTCTCCGGAATCTGGGTGAAGGAGCTGACCGGGTCCGACGGACTCGCCGCGCTCTGTCAGTTCGCGCTGTGGGCGCCCACCCTCATCGGCCCGCTGCTCGGCACGCTCGCCGACCGCACGCGCCGCAGGCCGCTGCTCGTGGCCGCCAACCTCGCGACCGGTGTGCTGGTCCTCTCGCTCTTCACCGTCGACGGCGCGGGCCGGCTGTGGATCCTCTTCGCGGTGCTCGTGGTGTACGGGGCGTGCGGCGTCGTCACGGACGCGGCGGAGGCCGCCCTGGTCCCGACGGCCGTCGACAAGGAGCTGCTCGGCGACTTCAACGGCCTGCGGATGTCGGCGAACGAGGGCATGAAACTGGTGGCGCCGCTCGCGGGCGCGGGCCTGTTCGCCGCGTACGGCGGTGCCCGGGTGGCGCTCCTGGACGCCGTGACGTTCGTGCTCGCCGCGGGGATGTACGGGCTGCTGCGGGTGAGCGAGAGCAGGCCCGAGCGGAAGCGGGCGTCCCTGCGGGAGCAGACCGTCGAAGGCGCGCGGTACCTGTGGGGGCACGAGCGGCTGCGGCCCCTGGTGCTCGGCGGCGGTCTGACGATGCTGACGTCGGGGATCAGCGGGGCGACGGTCTACGCGATCGTCGAGGGGCTCGGGCACGCGCCGACGTACGCGGGCGTGCTGTCCGTGGTGCAGGGCACCGGGTCGGTGGCGGTGGGCATCGCCTCGGGGGCGCTGATGCGGCGGTTCGGGGCGCGGCGGTTCGGCGGCGCGGGCATCGCGCTGACCGGTGTCTCCGTGGCGCTGGTCGCCGTCCCGGACGACGCCGTCGTCCTCGTGGGCCATCTCCTCAACGGCATCGGGCTGCCCTGCGCCCTGATCGCGGGCCTGACGGCGGTGCAGCGCGAGACGCCGGACGCGCTGCTCGGGCGGGTGGCGGCGACCGCGAGCACGCTGATGTTCGCGCCGACCGCGATCGGGATCGCGGCCGGCGCGGCCCTCGTGGAGAGCGTCGACATCCGGGTGCTGCTGCCGGTGCTCGCCGTGACGCGGCTGCTGATCGCCGCGCCGCTGCTGCGGCCCCGGGCCCTGGCTACTTCACGTCCGCCCAGCGCTTGATGGTCGCGACGGCCTCCGCCTGCTCGGCCGCGGGCAGCTTGGCGATGGACGCGCCGTGGTTGGCGCCCGGCACCTCGTAGCGGTAGGAGTCGCGGTGGCTCGGGGTGAACCGCTCGGCGCTCCACGGGTCGTTCTCGCCGTAGATGAACATCATCCGCTGCCCCCGGGTCCGCACCCAGCGGTCGACGTCCGCGATGGTCCGGTTGCTGTAGGTGCCGCGCATGGCGGCGGGCAGCACCGAGTTCGGCTGGTAGAGGCCGGGGTAGTGGCGCACGCCCTTGAGGTGCTTGAACTTCAGGTCGGCCCAGCCGAGTTGGGTGGCGGCCTGCCGGTAGTACGGGCCCAGGCCGTTGATGCCGAGTTCCTCGTCGTGGTAGACGCTGAGGCCGCGTCCCTTGGACCACGCGTAGAGCTGGTCGTCGGTGGCCTTCTTCGCGTCGGGGACGCTCGCGCAGTCGGCCTCCGTGCCGCTCTGCCAGAAGTTCCACACCTGGTCGAGGACCGCGAACTCATAGGCGCGGTCGGTGGTCCCGAGGGTCTCCTCGAAGGTCTGGCCGTCCGCCTTCGCGTCCTTCTCGAACCGGGGGAGCAGCGCCTCGCGGCGGACGAGCATCTCGCGCTGCACGGCGTTCAGGCCGTCCCGGCACTCCTTGGTGCCGACCGTCGCGAAGAAGCGCTCGTAGCCGCTGTCGTCGCGGTTGTTCGCGTCGTTGGGCGCCACGAACGCGACGACGGCGTCGAGGTCCTCGGGGTAGAAGCGCTCGTGGTACGTCGCCGTCATGCCGCCCTTGCTGCCGCCGGTGCCGAGCCACTTGCCCTTCTCGATGGTCCGCAGGGCCTGCGTGAGGCGGTGCTCGTCGGCCGCCCCCTGCCGGACGGTCAGCTTGGACCAGTCGTCGCCCGCCGCCCCGGCGGGCCGGGACCGGCCGAAGTAGCGGTGCTCGACGCTGACCTGGTTGGCGTCGATCAGCTTGGTGAGGGCGGTGGTGCCGCCGGAGAAGGTATAGCCGCCGGTGTAGAAGACGGTCGGCCTGTCCGTGGCCTTGTGCCAGAGCGTGACGCGCTGGGTGAAGGCCGGGCCGTCGGGGTCGCGGTGGTCGACGGGCTGCGCATAGGTGAGCGTGTAGAGCGGGAAGCCCTCCTTGTCCGCGACGGAGACCACCGTCATGCCCGGGATGCGCTCCAGGCGCTCGCGGATGTCGGACGGCGCGGCCCCCGCGCGGGCCGCGGGCTGGTGCGCGGCGGCGGGCGCCGTGCCGCCGAGCACCGCGGCGCCCGCGAGCAGTCCGGCACAGATCAGCGCGGATATCCCCTTGTTGCGCACCCTTGTCCTCCTCTGTCCCCTGGTACGGGAGCGACGGTCGTGGTTGCGCGGATCGTATCGGCGATCACTCCAGGCGGGACAGGGCCTTCGCGACGTGCGCGAGGTCGCTGTCGGAGGCCAGGCCCGCGTGGTAGAGCCGCAGTTCGTCCGCGCCGCGCGCGGCGGCACGGGCGGCGTCGTCGGCCAGCGCGGCGGGGCGTCCGCCCATGCCGGAGACGACGGTGAGGCTGGCGGCGAGCACGGTGGCCGGCGTGCGGTGCGCGGCGAAGGGCGCGAGCGGCTCGGCGCCGCCGGTGCAGGGCACGACCACGCCGTCGGCCACGGACAGGACGTGCGCGGGGTCGACGCCCGCGTTCGCCCCGCAGCGGTAGGACACCGGGTCGGCGTGGAGCAGCACCTGGAAGCCGGCGGGCGCGGCCTCCCGTACGGCGCGGACGGCGGCCTCCTGGAGGGTGCGGGCCGTCTTCTCGCGCCACGCGCGCGTGGCGGCGGCCTTCTCGGCGCCGAGGAGCTGCTCGACGGCGTCCCATCCCCCGGCGGGCTCCTCGCCGCGCCACACGGGCTCCAGGGCGCGCCGCACGGCGGCGGCCGACTCGTCGGGGTCCAGGCCCTGTTCGGCGTACCCCGCGCGGCAGGAGGCGCAGAAGCAGAGCGACATCAGGTACTGGCCCGCCTCGCCGAGGGCGACGCCGGAGATCTTGTCGTGGGCGTGCAGATGCGCGAGGCCGTACCAGCCGCACGACTCCAGTTCGGTGCCGCCCGTCCCGGTCCCGGGGCGCACGGCCGCCTCCGCGGCCAGATCGACGAGGTACGCGCGCGTGGCGGGCCGGGCGATGCACGGCGCCCAGGGATAGCGGTCTCCGTAGGCGTTGACCACGGAGGTGTCCGGATGCTCGTCGCCCAGGCGGGAGTTGTGGGCGAGGACGACCCAGCTGTGCACGTCGAGGCCGGCGTCCGTCAGGGCCCGCGCCGCCTGGGCGTACGCGTCGCCCGGCGCCCAGTCCCCGGCGGCGTACGGCCGCGGCTCGCGGCCCCGCCACCGCTCGCCCGGCGGGTAGAGCACGGCGGCGTGCGCGGCCGTGACGACGCGGTGGCGCGGGTGGCGGGGGGTCAGCGCGCGGGTGGAGTGGTAGGCGGCGGCGAGGGTGACCTGCCGGATGCCGAGTGCGGCGAGGCGGGCGGGGGCGTCGGGGTCGCCGACGACGTCCCAGGGGTAGAGGAACGCCGCGGCCCTCACTCCCCCGCCTCCGGCCCGCCCGGCAGGTCGGCGCCGAGCAACTCGCGCCCCCGTTCGACGAGTTCGGCGAGGAGCTTGACGTGCTCGTCGGCGGGCTCGTGCAGGGGCGGCCGCACCGGGCCGACGTCCAGGCCGCCGAGCCGCACGCCCGCCTTGACGAGGGAGACGGCATAGCCGCGGCCGAGGGCGCGCAGCTCCACGAAGGGCCGGTAGAAGCCGTCGACGAGCCGGTTGACGACGGCGTCGCCCTCCGGCGTACCGGCGTTGAACGCGCGGTGGAAGGCGAGGGCGATGTCGGGCGCGAAGCAGAAGACCGCCGAGGAGTAGAGGCTCACGCCGATGCCGCGGTAGGCGAGGCCGGTCAGCTCGGCGGTCGGCAGGCCGTTGAAGTAGAGGAAGTCGCCCACCGCCGCGCCGCGCACGGCGCTGACGGTGCGCTGCATCAGGTCCATGTCGCCGAGGCCGTCCTTGAAGCCGATGACGCCGTCGGCGCGGGCGAGTTCGACGACGGTCTCCGGGGTGAGGACCGCGTTGTCGCGCTGGTAGACGATGACGTCCAGGGAGGTGGCGGCGGCCAGTTCGGTGTAGTGCCGGATCAGCCCTTCCTGGCCCGCGACGACCAGGTAGGGCGGCATGGCGAGCAGTCCGTCGGCGCCCGCCTCCTCGGCCAGGCGCGCGTACCGCACGGCGAGCGCGGTGCCGTAACCCGCGCCCGCGACCACCGGCACCCGCCCCGCCGCCTCGTCGACGGCGGCGGCGACGCACTCCTGGAACTCCTCGGGCGTCAGGGCGTGGAACTCACCCGTGCCGCAGCAGGCGAACACGGCCGCCGCGCCGGCCTCGATGCCGCCGCGCACATGGGCGCGGAAGGCCGCCAGGTCGAGTCCGCCGTCGGGCCCGTACGCGGTGACCGGGAAGAACAGCGGCCCGCTGGGGACGCGGAGTCGGGAAGCAAGGGGGGCTGACGTCACGGGCTCTCCCTAGGGCGTGCACGTTTCTGATTCATGTCCATATCCCTGAACGCACCCACGCTAAGCTGCCCTCTTGGGCCCGGTCAAGCCGGTCAACTGCCCGCGCGGGAGCGGATTTACCGCCTCCGGAGGGACTCCGCGAGCCCCTTGACGCGGCGCGACCGCGATCCCTAGCGTGTCCATGGATGTGAATTCTGTACGTGAATGAGTACGCCCCACGGCGCCGACCGTCCGCCACGACGGCCAGCCGTCACGCCGCCCTGCCACCCCACCCC
>NZ_LIRJ01000075.1 GCF_001419745.1 Streptomyces silaceus
ACGCGGGTGGGCGGGGGCTTCGGCGCGCCGTGCACGCCGACCACCGTGCGTTCCGTCTCGCGCACCGCCGGCAGCTCCGGGAAGAGCGACGCGACATGCGTGTCCGGGCCGACGCCCAGCATCAGGACGTCGAAGGTCGGTACCGGGACGCCCGCGGCGGCGGCCGCTGATTGATAGTGCTCCGGGCCCGCCGCCGCGGCCAGTTCGGCCGCGTACGCCTCGGCGGCCGCGTCCACCTCGTAGAGGCCGTCGGACGCGGGCATCGGGTGCACCCGGGCCGGGTCGAGCGGCACCGAGTCCAGGAGCGCCTCGCGGGCCTGCGTGTAGTTGCGCTCCGGGTCGCCGTCCGGCAGGAAGCGCTCGTCGCCCCACCACAGGTCCAGACGCGACCAGTCGACCGCGTCCCGCGCGGGGGACGCGCTCAGCGCGGCCAGCAGGCCGTTGCCGTTGCGGCCGCCGGTCAGGACCACCGACGCGTACCCGCGCGCGGACTGCGCGTCGACGATCCGCGTGATGAGACGGGCCGCCGCGGCCCGCGCCATCAGCTCCTTGTCGCGGTGGACGACCAGCTGCGGTGCTCCGCTCACTTCGCCGCCGCCTTCTTGGCCGCCGTCTTCTTCGCGGGGGAGGCCTTGGCGGGGGCCGCCTTCTTCGGGGCCTCGGACGACGCCGCCCCGGACGGCTTCGCGTCGTCGGACGGCTTGGCCTCGGCGGAGGACTCCGCCGGCTCGCCCAGGCGGTCCACGCCGTACTTCAGCGCGGACGCGTAGGTGTCGTCCGGGTCGAGGCGCCGCAGCTCCTCGGCGATCAGCTCGGCCGTCTCGCGGCGCTTGAGCGCCACCGCGCGGTCGGGCTGCCCCTGGATGGAGAGCGTCGCGAGCGAGCCGTCGGCGCGGTCGAGCACGATGGGACCGCAGTCGGTCTCCATGCGCACGCCGGTCAGGCCGGGGCCCGCCGACAGCGACCGCTTCACCGGCACGTCGAGCCGGTCCGCGAGCCACATGGCGAGCAGCTCGCAGCTCGGGTTGAACTCCTCGCCCTCCACCTGCACGGAGGTGACCTTGCACGTGACCTGGTCGAGCGCCGCCGCCAGCATCGAGCGCCACGGCGTGATGCGGGTCCAGGACAGGTCCGTGTCACCGGGGTGGTAGGCCTCGGCGCGCGTGGTCAGCTCGTGGATCGGCTGCTCGGCCGCGTACGTGTCCGTGACGCGGCGCTGGGCCAGGGCACCGAGCGGGTCCTTGGCGGGGTCCAGCGGCGCGTTCACCGGCCACCAGACGACCACGGGGGCGTCGGGCAGCAGCAGCGGCAGGACGACCGACTGGGCGTGGTTGATGACCTCGCCGTACAGGCGCAGGACCACCGTCTCGCCGGTGCCCGCGTCCGCGCCCACCCGCACCTCGGCGTCCAGGCGCGAGGTGGTGCGGTCGCGCGGCGAGCGCGCCGCGCGCTTGATGACGACGAGCGTGCGCGAGGGGTGCTCGCGCGACGCGTCGTTGGCCGCCTTCAGGGAGTCGTACGCGTTCTCCTCGTCGGTGACGATGACGAGGGTCAGCACCATGCCGACGGCCGGGGTGCCGATCGCCCGGCGCCCCTGCACCAACGCCTTGTTGATCTTGCTGGACGTGGTGTCCGTGAGGTCGATCTTCATGGCCGACGCCAGCTCCGTCCGTCTCGTGCGAGCATCTCGTCCGCCTCGGTCGGGCCCCAGGTGCCGGCCGGGTACTGCGCGGGCTTGCCGTGCTTGTCCCAGTACTCCTCGATCGGGTCGAGGATGTTCCAGGACAGCTCGACCTCCTCCGTGCGCGGGAAGAGGTTGGCGTCGCCGAGCAGGACGTCCAGGATCAGGCGCTCGTACGCCTCCGGGCTGGACTCGGTGAAGGACTCGCCGTACGCGAAGTCCATCGAGACGTCCCGGATCTCCATGGAGGTGCCGGGCACCTTCGAGCCGAACCGGACCGTGATGCCCTCGTCGGGCTGGACGCGGATGACGATCGCGTTCTGCCCGAGCTCCTCGGTGGCGGTGTGGTCGAAGGGGGAGTGGGGCGCGCGCTGGAAGACCACCGCGATCTCCGTCACCCGGCGGCCGAGCCGCTTGCCGGTGCGCAGATAGAACGGCACGCCCGCCCAGCGGCGGTTGTCCACCTGCAGCTTGATGGCCGCGTAGGTGTCGGTCTTCGACTTGGGGTCGATGCCGTCTTCCTGGAGATAGCCGACGGCCTTCTCGCCGCCCTGCCAGCCCGCGGAGTACTGCCCGCGCACGGTGTCCTTGCCGAGGTCCTTCGGCAGCTTCACCGCGCCCAGCACCTTCGCCTTCTCGGCGACGAGCGCGTCCGCGTCGAAGGAGGCGGGCTCCTCCATGGCGGTCAGCGCCATCAGCTGGAGCAGGTGGTTCTGGATGACGTCACGGGCGGCGCCGATGCCGTCGTAGTAGCCGGCGCGGCCGCCGATGCCGATGTCCTCGGCCATCGTGATCTGCACGTGGTCCACGTACGACCGGTTCCAGATCGGCTCGAACATCTGGTTGGCGAAGCGCAGCGCCAGGATGTTCTGGACGGTCTCCTTGCCGAGGTAGTGGTCGATCCGGAACACCTGGTCCGGGTCGAACACCTCGTGCACGATCGCGTTCAGGTCCTGCGCGGAGCCCAGGTCGTGGCCGAACGGCTTCTCGATGACGGCGCGCCGCCACGAACCCTCCGGCGCGTCCGCGAGGCCGTGCTTCTTGAGCTGCTGGACGACCTGCGGGAAGAACTTCGGGGGCACCGAGAGGTAGAAGGCGAAGTTGCCGCCCGTGCCCTGCGCCTTGTCGAGGTCCTGGATCGTGGCCTTGAGCTGCTCGAAGGCCGCGTCGTCGTCGAAGTTGCCCTGGACGAAGCGCATGCCCTGGATGAGCTGCTGCCAGACCTCCTCGCGGAAGGGCGTGCGCGCGTGCTGCTTGACGGCGTCGTGCACCTCCTGCGCGAAGTCCTCGTCCTGCCACTCGCGGCGGGCGAAACCGATGAGGGAAAAGCCCGGCGGCAGCAGACCGCGGTTGGCGAGGTCATAGACGGCGGGCATCAACTTTTTACGGGACAAATCGCCCGTGACGCCAAAAATGACCAGGCCCGACGGCCCCGCGATACGCGGGAGCCGTCGGTCTGCGGCGTCACGCAGCGGATTGCTGCTTGACAAGGTGGTCAGCCCTCCGAAGGGGTGAGGCGCTGGAGCTCCGCCTCGGTGGACTTGAGCAGGTCGTTCCAGGACGCCTCGAACTTCTCGACGCCCTCGTCCTCCAGGAGCTGCACGACGTCGTCGTACGAGATGCCGAGCTTCTCCACGGCGGCGATCTCGGCGCGCGAGGCGTCGTACGTGCCCGCGATGGTGTTGCCGGTGATCTGCCCGTGGTCGGCGGTGGCCTCCAGGGTCGCCTCCGGCATCGTGTTCACCGTGTTCGGCGCGACCAGGTCGTCGACGTACAGGGTGTCCTTGTACGCCGGGTCCTTGACGCCGGTCGAGGCCCACAGCGGACGCTGCTTGTTGGCCTGCGCCTTGTCCAGGGCCGCCCAGCGGTCGGAGGCGAAGACCTCCTCGTACGCCTCGAAGGCCAGGCGGGCGTTGGCGAGCGCGGCCTTGCCCTTGAGGGCCTTGGCCTCGTCCGTGCCGACGCCGTCCAGGCGCTTGTCGATCTCGGTGTCCACACGGGACACGAAGAAGGACGCCACCGAGTGGATCTTGGAGAGGTCCAGGCCGCGCTCCTTGGCCTTCTCCAGGCCGGCGAGGTAGGCCTCCATGACCTCGCGGTAGCGCTCCAGCGAGAAGATCAGCGTGACGTTGACGCTGATGCCCTTGCCGATGACCTCGGTGATCGCGGGCAGGCCCGCCTTCGTCGCCGGGATCTTGATGAGCGTGTTGGGGCGGTCCACCAGCCAGGCGAGCTGCTTGGCCTCGGCGATCGTCGCCGCCGTGTTGTGGGCCAGGCGCGGGTCGACCTCGATCGAGACCCGGCCGTCCTGGCCGCCCGTCGCGTCGAAGACCGGGCGCAGGATGTCGGCGGCGTCACGGACGTCCGCCGTCGTGATCATGCGGATGGCCTCTTCGACGGTGACCTTGCGGGCGGCGAGGTCGGCGAGCTGCTGCTCGTACCCGTCACCCGACGAGATCGCCTTCTGGAAGATCGACGGGTTGGTCGTGACGCCCACGACGTGCTGCTGGTCGATCAGCTCGGCGAGGTTGCCGGACGTGATCCGCTTGCGCGACAGGTCGTCCAGCCAGATCGCGACGCCCTCTTCGGAGAGGCGCTTCAGTGCGTCTGTCATGGAAAATACATCTCCCGATTTCTGAGACTTCGTCGTATGTCGGCGTCAGCGCCGTGCGGCGTCGAGCGATTCCCGGGCCGCGGCGGCCACGGCGTCGGCCGTGAAACCGAACTCGCGGAAGAGCACCTTGCCGTCCGCGGAGGCACCGAAGTGCTCCAGCGAAACGATGCGTCCCGCGTCACCCACGTACTTGTGCCAGGTCAGGCCGATGCCCGCCTCGACCGCCACGCGCGCCTTGACGGACGGCGGCAGGACGCTGTCGCGGTACCCCTGGTCCTGCTCCTCGAACCACTCGACCGACGGCATCGAGACGACGCGCGTCGCCACGCCCGCGGCCTGCAGCTGCTCGCGCGCCTCGACGGCGAGCTGCACCTCGGAACCGGTGCCGATGAGCACGACCTCGGGCGCGCCGCCCTCGGCCTCGAACAGGACGTAACCGCCCTTGGCGGCGTCCTCGTTGCGCTCGTACGTCGGCACGCCCTGGCGGGTCAGCGCGAGGCCGTGCGGGGCGCTCTTGCCGTAGTCCTTCTTGCCGCGGCGCAGGATCTCGCGCCAGGCGACGGCCGTCTCGTTGGCGTCGGCCGGGCGGACCACGTTCAGGCCCGGGATGGCGCGCAGCGAGGCGAGGTGCTCGACCGGCTGGTGGGTCGGGCCGTCCTCGCCCAGACCGATGGAGTCGTGCGTCCACACGTACGTCACCGGCAGGTGCATCAGGGCCGACAGGCGGACGGCGTTGCGCATGTAGTCGGAGAACACCAGGAAGGTGCCGCCGAAGATGCGGGTGTTGCCGTGCAGCGCGATGCCGTTCATCTCCGCGGCCATGGAGTGCTCGCGGATGCCGTAGTGGATCGTGCGGCCGTACGGGTCCGCCTCCGGCAGCGGGTTGTCCGCCGGCAGGAAGGAGCTCGTCTTGTCGATCGTCGTGTTGTTCGAGCCCGCGAGGTCGGCGGAGCCGCCCCACAGCTCGGGGATGACCGCGCCGAGCGCCTGGAGGACCTTGCCGGACGCGGCACGCGTGGCGACACCCTTGCCGGTCTCGAACGCGGGGAGCTTCTCCTCCCAGCCCTCGGGCAGCTCGCCCGCGGCGATGCGGTCGAACTCGGCGGCGCGCTCGGCGTTGGCGGTGCGCCAGGCGGCGAGCCCCTTCTCCCACTCGGCCCTGGCCTCGCGGCCGCGGTCGAGGGCCTTGCGGGTGTGCCCGATGACCTCGTCGGAGACCTCGAAGGTCTGCTCCGGGTCGAAGCCGAGGACGCGCTTGGTGGCGGCCACCTCCTCGTCGCCGAGCGCCGAGCCGTGCGCGGCCTCGGTGTTCTGCGCGTTCGGGGCGGGCCAGGCGATGATCGAGCGCATGGCGATGAAGGACGGCTTGTCCGTCACGGCCTTGGCGGCCTGGATCGCGGCGTAGAGGGCGGCCGGGTCGAGGTCGCCGTTCTCCTTGGGCTCCACGCGCTGCACGTGCCAGCCGTAGGCCTCGTACCGCTTCATCGTGTCCTCGGAGACCGCGGTCTCCGTGTCGCCCTCGATCGAGATGTGGTTGTCGTCCCACAGCAGGACCAGGTTGCCGAGCTTCTGGTGCCCGGCCAGCGAGGAGGCCTCTCCGGAGATGCCCTCCTGGAGGCAGCCGTCGCCCGCGATCGCGTAGATGTAGTGGTCGAACGGAGAGGCGCCCTCGGCCGCCTCCGGGTCGAACAGACCGCGCTCGTAGCGGGCCGCCATCGCCATGCCCACGGCGTTGGCGACGCCCTGGCCCAGCGGGCCCGTGGTGGTCTCCACGCCGACCGTGTGGCCGTACTCCGGGTGGCCCGGGGTCTTCGAGCCCCAGGTCCGGAAGGCCTTCAGGTCGTCCAGCTCCAGGCCGAAGCCGGCCAGGTACAGCTGGACGTAGAGGGTCAGGGACGAGTGGCCCGCGGAGAGGACGAACCGGTCGCGCCCCGTCCACTCGGCGTCGGCCGGGTCGTGGCGCATGACCTTCTGGAAGAGCGTGTACGCGGCGGGCGCGAGGCTCATCGCCGTACCGGGATGGCCGTTGCCGACCTTCTGTACGGCGTCCATGGCCAGGACACGAGCGGTGTCAACGGCCCGCTGGTCCAGTTCGGTCCACTCGAGGTCTGTGGTGGTCGGCTTGGTGCTCACCCTGAGTCAGGGCTCCTCTCCACATGTCGAATGCCGGTGAGGGAGATCCCAGCCGGCCGATGTCGAGCCTACCGCTGCGAGAACGTGCATTTTTTCGAGTCATTCCAGACTGCCGGGACATGCCGGGATCCGCCTCCTGAAAGGAAAGGGGCGGGATTCACCAAGTGAATAAGGAGGTGCTCATGTGACCGCTCAAAGGGCCGTCGGGATCGCTCATGTGTCCGCTCGAGGGACCCGTCGGTCCGCTCATGTGACGGTCCAACTCACCACCGGCGCGCTTCGACCCGCCGCCCAACACGACCCCACCCCCGCGAAGGGCGAGGTATGGGCAACGTCTACAGTGGCGTGGTACGCGCGAGCCTTTACCGGATCTTCATGTCAGAAGGTGCTGGTCGGCTCGCTGGGATGTCTCTGTCAGGGGTGTGCGTGACGGCCGTTGAATCCCGTCCAGCGGGGGTTTCCGGGACGGACATTAGCCCGAGCCATCGGCCGTTCGGGGCCCGCGTCAAGGCGTTCGTGGCGCTGACCAAGCCGCGGATCATCGAGCTGCTGCTCATCACCACCGTCCCGGTGATGTTCCTCGCCGAGCAGGGTGTGCCCGACCTGTGGCTGGTCTTCGTGACCTGCGTGGGCGGCTACCTCTCCGCGGGGGGCGCCAACGCGCTCAACATGTACATCGACCGCGACATCGACGCCATGATGGACCGCACGTCGCAGCGGCCGCTGGTCACCGGCATGGTGAGCCCCCGTGAGTGCCTCGTCTTCGGCATCACGCTGGGCATCGTCTCCACGCTGCTGTTCGGCTACGCCGTGAACTGGCTCTCCGCCTGGCTCTCGCTCGGCGCGCTGCTCTTCTACGTGGTCGTCTACACGATGATCCTGAAGCGCCGCACCTCGCAGAACATCGTCTGGGGCGGCATCGCGGGCTGTCTGCCGGTCCTCATCGGCTGGTCCTCGGTCACCAACTCCATGTCGTGGGCGCCGATCATCCTCTTCCTCGTCATGTTCTTCTGGACGCCGCCGCACTACTGGCCGCTGTCCATGAAGGTCAAGGACGACTACGCCCGCGTGGGCGTGCCGATGCTGCCGGTGATCGCCTCCAACAAGGTGGTCGCCCGTCAGATCGTCCTCTACAGCTGGGTCATGGTCGCCGTCTCGCTGCTCCTGCAGCCGCTCGGCTACACCGGCTGGTTCTACACGGCCGTGGCGCTGGTCACCGGCGGCTGGTGGCTGTGGGAGGCGCACGGGCTGCAGAACCGCGCCAAGGCGGAGGTCACGGGCGTCAAGCTCAAGGAGATGCGGCTCTTCCACTGGTCCATCACCTACGTCTCCCTCCTCTTCGTCGCGGTGGCGGTCGACCCCTTCCTGCGCTGATCCGAGACTTCGCCGACGGGCGGGGCGCGTGGTGTCGAAGACCACGCGCCCCGCCCGTCGCCAGTTGATCTACCCGTCGGTAGCATCCTGCCCATGGCAGACACGCAGCAGGTGGACAGCAAGGAAGCCGCCAGGGCCGAGCGCCGGGCGGCCGGGCTCGCCAAGGAGATCGGCGCCTTCGCGCGGGCGCACGGCGGTGCCGAGGGGCAGATCGCGTACATCGGGCACGAGGGCACCCGCATCGTCCTCGTCGGCGAGGACGGCGCCTGGGGCGACCTGGTGGCCCCGACCTACGCCGTCGCGCAGAGCGCCGTGGAGAAGGCCGGCATCACCGTCCACGAGGACTTCGACGGCGACTTCGCCGCCAAGGTGAAGACCGGTCCCTACGAGTGGACCCGGATGGCGGGCATCCAGATCGGCGGACCCAGCAACGGCTGACGCCGGAGGCCCCCGCAACGGCTGATGCCGGGCCGGCTCCCTCCCGGGACCGGCCGAAAGCAACACCTGTCACCGGGTTCACCCGTTAGGACCGTAGAAGCACGGTCCACTCAGCGGGAGCCCCGGATGATCGAAACGCCGTCCCTGGTGGACCAGTACTGCCATGGAGTCCTGCGTACGGAGCTGGGCCTCGGCACCTTCGAGGCCCACCTCGGCCGGGGCGAGGGACCGCCCGCCCCCGGCACCACCTTCTTCGACACCCAGACCGGCTTCGCGGTGCGCCGCTGGTGTCCGCCGCTGCTGGGCCTCGAGCCGCACTGCCCGCCGGCCCGCTATCTCGCCCGCCGCCGCGAGCTGGGCGTCTTCGAGTCGGGGCGCCGCCTGCTCCGGGGCAGCGGCATCACCACCTACCTCGTCGACACCGGCCTGCCCGGCGACCTCACCGGGCCGTCCGAGATGGCCACCACCGGCGACGCCGAGGCCCGCGAGATCGTCCGCCTGGAGTTACTGGCCGAGCAGGTCGCGGACACCTCGGGCACCGCCGACTCGTTCCTCGCCAACCTCGCCGAGTCCGTGCACGCCGCGGCCGCGCACGCCGTCGCCTTCACCTCGGTCGCGGGGGTGCGCCACCCGCTCGCCCTGGACGCGCGGGCGCCGGGGCCCGGCGAGGTGCGGGGCGCGGTGGGGCGGTGGCTCACGGGGCGGCAGGTGGGCGGCGTGCTCACCGATCCCGTGCTGCTGCGGCATCTGCTGTGGATCGCCGTGGCCTCGGGCCGGCCGCTCCAGCTGCACGCGGGCGCCGGCGACCCGCAGACGTACTTCGGGGACTTCGCGCGCGCCACCGCGGGGCTCGGCACCGATCTGGTGCTGCTGCACGGCTATCCGTACCACCGCAGCGCCGCGCACCTCGCGGCCGTCTTCCCGCACGTGTACGCCGACCTCGGCCCCGCGCTCGTGCGCACCGGGGCCCGCGCGGCGGCCGTCCTCGCGGAGATCCTCGAACTCGCGCCCTTCGGCAAGCTGCTGTTCTCCAGCGGCGCCCACGGGCTGCCGGAGCTGCACGTCGTGGGGGCTCACCTGTTCCGCGAGGCGCTCGGGCGGGTGCTGGGCACCTGGGTGGCCGAGGGCGCCTGGTCGCTCACCGACGCGCAGCGCGTGGCGGGGCTGATCGCCTCGGGCAACGCCCGCAGGGTGTACGGCCTCTCAGACGGCCGAGAGGCGTGAGTCGTCCGCCTGGGCGGGCAGGTCGGCCGTGGTGACCGGGCGCTCCCGCAGCGCGAGCAGGACGCGCATCACGGCGATCCACACCAGGCACGAGCCCAGCATGTGCAGGCCGACCAGGACCTCCGGCAGGTCCGTGAAGTACTGGACGTAGCCGATGGCGCCCTGCGCGAGCAGGATCAGGAACAGGTCGCGAGTGCGGGCCAGCGGGCCGCGCGGCGCGTCGACCGCCTTGAGCACGAACCACAGGGCGAACGTCAGCGTCACCACGATCCACGCGAGCACCGCGTGCAGCTTGCTGACCATCTCCCAGTCGAAGCCCATCCGCGGGACGTCGCTGGAGTCGCCCGCGTGCGGCCCGGAGCCGGTCACGACCGTGCCGACCGCGATCAGCAGGACGGAGGCCGCGACCAGGAACCACACCAGCTGGACGACGGCCTTGCCGACCAGCGGACGGGGCTCCGCGTCGCCCTCGCGGGTGCGCTGCCACATCGTGACGGCGACCGCGATCAGGGCGGAGGAGAGCAGGAAGTGCGCCGCGACCGTCCACGGGTTCAGCCCGACGAGGACGACGATGCCGCCGAGCACGGCGTTGCCCATGACCAGCCAGAACTGCGTCCAGCCGAGCAGGGTGAGGCTGCGCCGCATCGGCTTCTGCGAGCGGGCCGCGATGATCGCCCAGCCGACGACCGCGCACAGCACGTACGTCAGCATGCGGTTGCCGAACTCGATGGCGCCGTGGAGACCCATCTCGCTCGTCGCGGTCAGCGACTCGTCCGTGCACTTGGGCCAGGTCGGGCAGCCGAGGCCCGAGCCGGTCAGCCGGACGGCGCCGCCGGTCACCACGATGACGACGGTCATCACGACGGAGAGGAGGGCCGCCCGCTGGACGGTCCGCTGGGTGGGGGTCCAGCGCTCGGCGATGAAGGCGAGCGGGTTCCGCACGGCTTGAGCGACGTCGGCTCGGGTCACGTTGGGCACGCGCTCCATCGTAGGGGGCCGCTTGTGCACGGCTTCACGAGGGGGACGTATGCGGTGCTTTTGTGACCACGGTTACTGCTCCCGGCGGACCGTCGCCGCTACTCCCAGCGGAAGAACCGCGCCGCCGCGCCGAGCCCGAGGACCGCCCACACGGCGAGGATCCCGAGGTCCGCCCACGGCATGCCCGCGCCGTGCTGCAGGACGTCGCGCAGCCCGTCCGAGAGCGCCGAGACGGGCAGCAGGCCGAGCACCGACTGGGCCGCGTCGGGGAACTTGTCGAGCGGGACGATCACGCCGCCGCCCATGAGGAGCAGCAGGAAGACGAGGTTCGCGGCGGCGAGCGTCGCCTCGGCCCTGAGCGTGCCGGCCATCAGCAGCCCGAGCCCGGAGAACGCGGCCGTGCCGAGCACCAGGAGCAGCAGCACGGCGAAGGGGTTGCCGTGCGGCGACCAGCCGAGGGCGAACGCGATGACCGTGAGCAGCACGATCTGCAGGACCTCGGTGACCAGGACGGAGAGCGTCTTCGCCGTCATCAGGCCCCAGCGGGGCAGCGGGGAGGCGCCGAGCCGCTTGAGCACGCCGTAGCGCCGCTCGAAGCCCGTCGCGATGGCCTGACCGGTGAACGCCGTCGACATCACCGCGAGCGCGAGGATGCCGGGCGCGAGGAAGTCCACGGCCTTGCCGTCACCCGTGTCGACGATGTCGACCGCGCTGAACAGGACGAGCAGCAGGGTCGGGATGACGACGGTCAGGAGCAGCTGCTCGCCGTTGCGCAGCAGCATCTTCGTCTCCAGGGCCGCCTGCGCCGCGATCATGCGGGGGAGCGGGGCGGCGCCCGGCTTCGGCGTGTACGTACCGGCGGCGCTCATCCGCGCAGCTCCTTACCCGTGAGCTCCAGGAAGACGTCTTCCAGGGTGTGGCGTTCGACCGAGATCCTGTCCGGCATCACTCCGTGCTGGGCGCACCAGGAGGTGACGGTGGCGAGCAGCTGGGGGTCGACCGTGCCGCTGACGCGGTAGGCGCCGGGGGTCAGCTCGGCCGCGGCCGAGTCCGGCGGGAGCGCCTTGAGGAGCGAGCCGACGTCGAGGCCGGGGCGGCCGGTGAAGCGCAGGGTGTTCTCGGCGCCGCCGCGGCACAGCGCGTCGGGGCTGCCCTGGGCGATGACCCGGCCCGCGTCGATGATCGCGACGTCGTCGGAGAGCTCCTCGGCCTCGTCCATGTGGTGCGTGGTGAGGATGACGGAGACGCCGTCGCGGCGCAGGTCGCGCACCAGGTCCCAGGTGGCGCGGCGGGCCTGCGGGTCCAGGCCCGCGGTCGGCTCGTCGAGGAAGACGAGCTCGGGCCTGCCGACCACCGCCATCGCGAGCGCGAGGCGCTGCTGCTGGCCGCCGGACAGGCGCCGGTAGGTGGTGCGTCCGCAGCTGCCGAGGCCGAGGCGCTCGATGAGGTCGGCGACATCCAGTGGGGCGGCATGAAGCCTGGCGACGTGGCGCAGCATCTCGTCGGCGCGGGCGCCGGAGTAGACGCCGCCGGACTGGAGCATCACGCCGATCCGGGGCCGCAGCGCGTCGGCCTCGCGGACCGGATCGAGGCCGAGGACGCGGACGGTGCCGGAGTCCGGCTTCCGGTAGCCCTCGCAGGTCTCGATCGTGGTGGTCTTGCCGGCGCCGTTGGGGCCGAGGACGGCGGTGATGCCCGCCCCGGCACTCAGGTCGAGACCGTCGACCGCGGTCTTGGTGCCGTACCGCTTGACCAGATTCTGGATCCGGACGACGGACTCGTTTCGCATGGTGAGCCAGTCTAGGGACGGGCCCGAGGTCCCGGGCGGGCGGGGCGCCGGTCCTCTTCTTGGTGACTTTTTCCGGTCATACGGGGACGGGGCGGGGCCTAGCGTCGATACGTGACCAGCATCGCGGAGAACGTCGAGGAGACCTCGGAGCAGGCGGCCCACAAGGCGCACGACCTGCGGCGCACCCCCCGCTACTTCGTCTCGGCGGTGCTCGCGGGCGCGTACATCGGGATCGGCGAGGTGTTGCTCCTGGTGGCGGTGTCGCCGTTCGTGGCGGCGGGCTCCCCGGCGGTGAAACTCCTCGAAGGAGCGGTCTTCCCGATCGCCCTGACGATCGTGATGTTCGCGGGGGCCCAGCTGTTCACCAGCAACGTGATGGTGATGCTGATCGGCGCGCTGACGGGCCGGACGGGCGCGCGGGACCTGGTCGGCAGCTGGGTGCTCTCCCTGGCGGGCAACCTCGTCGGCGCCTTCCTCTTCGGCGCGATGGTGCACGCGTCGGGCGTGACGTCGACGCCGTCCGCGCGGGCGATGCTCGCGGAGATGGTGCACGGCAAGCAGGAGCTGGACGGCGGTCAGCTGTTCTGGCGGGCGGTGCTCTGCAACTTCCTGGTCTGCCTGGCCATCTGGATGTTCTACCGGGCCAAGGGGGACGGCGCGAAGGTCTTCGTGCTGTGGATCCCGGTCCTCGTCTTCGTCGCGGTGGGCTTCGAGCACTGCGTGGCGAACATGGCGCTGTTCGCGCTGGCGATCCTCGACGGTGGGGCGGGCCTCGCCGATCTGGGGCGGAACCTGCTGTTCACGGTGCCGGGCAACGTGGTCGGCGGCGGGCTCCTGGTGGCCGGGTCGTACTGGTTCATGGGGCGGCCGGAGCGCGAAGAGGACCTCTGAGGGCTACGGCTCGGGGCGCGGCGCGTGCGCGGGCAGCCACTGTTCGGCGTACGCGACGGCGTCGGCCAGCGGGAACAGCCGCGACTCGGCGGCGCCCACGAGCCCGCGCACGACCTCCGTGTCCCGCTCGAAGGCCGCGCCGAGCTCGCCGAAGCGGTCGCTGGGGGTCGCCGGTTCCCGCACGGTCCTCCACTCGCGTCCCCGGGACGTCATGGCCGCGAAGGAGTTCTCCGTCTCCGGGCCGGGGACCCGGTACTGGGCCAGGTGGAAGGCGGTGCAGGAGTCGTAGCCCGCGCCCAGGAGCAGCACGCGGGCGCCCGCCTTCTCCAGATGGGCCAGCGGGCTGCGCTCGCCGAAGCTGGAGCCGCGGGCGTGCCCGGCGGTGATCGTGGCGGCGGCCGGGCCGAGCGCGGCGAAGGACGCCTGGGGGTGCGCGCTGCGCAGGGCGCCGGGCCAGGTGCGCACGGCCTCCGGGACGACGCCGACGCCGAAGGAGGGCGAGGTCAGCGGGTCGTAGGCGGGCATCGTCGCGCGCAGCACCGGCCACCAGCTCTCGGGCACGGGCGGGTCCCGCCACACCGAGGGCTCGGAGTTGTCCCCGGTGTGGGTGGGGACCACCAGCGTGCCGTCGGGGCCCAGGGCGTCGAGCAGCGCCTGGACGAGTGCGACCGCGCCGCCGCTGACCCAGCCGAGGGCGCTCAGCGAGGTGTGCACGAGGAGCGTCTCGCCGGGGCGCACGCCGAGCTCGAGGAGCTCGGCCGCGAGCGAGGCGCGGGTGCACAAAGGGCCGGTCGGAGGGGGTGTCGGCATGGTCAAGGAGTCTTCCGGAAGGGCCTCGCGCACGCCACCGATTTGATCGATCAGTGATCGTTTCCGCAGGTCAGCTTAGGTATGCCTAAGTGATGCAGCGCACGAGCGGGTGGTCCGGGCGCGGGTTGTCAGGCTCTGAGGAATTACGCAACAATGGCGTTGTGAAAAACGTCGGCGAGCCCCCCCAGGAGGAACTCGCGACCGGTGAGCGGTCCACACGCAACCGAGTCGCGCGCTCCATCCTGGACCACGGCCCGTCCACCGTCGCCGACCTCGCGGGGCGCCTCGGCCTCACCCAGGCCGCCGTCCGCAGGCACCTCGACGCCCTCGCGCACGAGAACGTCGTCGAACCCCGTGAACAGCGGGTCTACGGCGCCCGGACCCGCGGCAGGCCCGCCAAGGTCTTCGCCCTGACCGACTGCGGACGCGACGCCTTCGACCAGTCGTACGACAAGCTGGCCGCGGACGCGCTGCGCTGGATCGCTGACCACCACGGCGAGGGGGCGGTCGTCGAATTCGCCCGCGCGAGGATCACCGCCCAGGCGGAGACGTACCGCAGGACCATGGACGCCGCGCCGCCCGAGCAGCGCACGGAGGCTCTGGCGAAGGCGTTGACCGCCGACGGGTACGCTGCTACGGCGCGCAGCGCACCGGTCGGCGAGCAGCTCTGCCAGCACCACTGCCCGGTCGCCCATGTCGCCGAGCAGTTCCCGCAACTGTGCGAGGCGGAGACGGAAATCTTCTCCGCGCTGCTCGGCACGCATGTGCAGCGCCTTGCCACCATCGCCCACGGAGACGGCGTCTGCACGACGTTCATCCCGCGCAGCGGCGGCAGCGGCAGCGGCGGCAGCACCACCACACGGACCACCACATCAGCATCAGCAAGCACGGCCGGGAGGAACCCCGCATGACTCTCCCCACGGAGACTGCCCACCCTGAGCTCGAGGGCCTGGGCAACTACGAGTACGGCTGGGCCGACTCCGACGCGGCCGGTGCCGCCGCCAAGCGCGGTCTGAGCGAGGACGTCGTCCGCGACATCTCCGCGAAGAAGAACGAGCCGGAGTGGATGACCAAGCTCCGCCTCAAGGGCCTGCGCCTCTTCGACAAGAAGCCCATGCCGAACTGGGGCTCGGACCTCTCCGGCATCGACTTCGACAACATCAAGTACTTCGTGCGCTCCACGGAGAAGCAGGCGGAGTCCTGGGAGGACCTGCCCGAGGACATCAAGAACACGTACGACAAGCTCGGCATCCCCGAGGCGGAGAAGCAGCGCCTCGTCGCCGGTGTCGCGGCCCAGTACGAGTCCGAGGTCGTCTACCACCAGATCCGCGAGGACCTGGAGGAGCAGGGCGTCATCTTCCTGGACACCGACACGGCGCTGAAGGAGCACCCGGAGCTCTTCAAGGAGTACTTCGGGACCGTCATCCCCGTCGGCGACAACAAGTTCGCGTCGCTGAACTCCGCCGTGTGGTCCGGTGGCTCGTTCATCTACGTCCCCAAGGGCGTGCACGTCGAGATCCCGCTCCAGGCCTACTTCCGCATCAACACGGAGAACATGGGCCAGTTCGAGCGGACGCTGATCATCGTGGACGAGGACGCCTACGTCCACTACGTCGAGGGCTGCACCGCGCCGATCTACAAGTCGGACTCGCTGCACTCCGCGGTCGTCGAGATCATCGTCAAGAAGGGCGGCCGCTGCCGCTACACGACGATCCAGAACTGGTCGAACAACGTCTACAACCTGGTCACCAAGCGCGCCGTGGCGTACGAGGGCGCGACCATGGAGTGGATCGACGGCAACATCGGCTCCAAGGTGACGATGAAGTACCCCGCCGTCTACCTCATGGGCGAGCACGCCAAGGGCGAGACGCTGTCGATCGCCTTCGCGGGCGAGGGCCAGCACCAGGACGCCGGCTCCAAGATGGTCCACATGGCGCCGAACACGTCCTCCAACATCGTCTCCAAGTCGGTGGCCCGCGGTGGCGGCCGTACGTCGTACCGCGGCCTCGTCGAGATCGGTGAGGGCGCCGCCGGATCCAAGTCGAACGTGCTGTGCGACGCGCTGCTCGTCGACACGATCTCGCGCTCGGACACCTACCCCTATGTCGACGTCCGCGAGGACGACGTCTCCATGGGCCACGAGGCGACCGTCTCCAAGGTCTCCGACGACCAGCTCTTCTACCTGATGAGCCGCGGTCTGACCGAGTTCGAGGCCATGGCCATGATCGTGCGCGGCTTCGTCGAGCCGATCGCCAAGGAGCTCCCCATGGAGTACGCCCTGGAGCTGAACCGGCTGATCGAGCTGCAGATGGAGGGCGCGGTCGGCTAGTCCGGCCGCCTCCCGCCGCAGCGAGCAGACTTCTTTAACGCAGAGAGAGAGCACGACGACAGCCATGGCTGAGGCTCAGAACATCCCGGTGGGCTCGACCACCGCCGGATCGATCGCGGTGGCCGCCGAGTCCACCGTCGCCACCCGCATGAGCGCGCCCCCGTCCTTCGACGTGGCGGACTTCCCGGTCCCCCACGGCCGCGAGGAGGAGTGGCGGTTCACGCCGCTGGAGCGCCTGCGCGGGCTCCACGACGGCACGGCGGTCGCCGACGGCGGCATCCGCGTCGAGGTGGTCGCCCCCGAGGGCGTCACCCAGGAGACCGTCGGCCGGGACGACGCGCGCGTCGGCAAGGCGGGCAAGCCCGTCGACCGCGTCGCCGCCCAGGCGTACTCGTCCTTCGAGAAGGCCTCGGTCATCACCGTCCCCAAGGAGACGGTCCTCACCGAGCCGATCCGGATCGCCGTGCACGGCGAGGGCGGCACCGCCTTCGCGCACCAGGTCATCGAGCTGGGCGCGTTCGCCGAGGCCCTGGTCGTCATCGACCACACCGGTGACGCCGTGCTCGCCGCCAACGTCGACTTCGTCGTCGGCGACGGCGCCAAGCTCACCGTCGTCTCCGTCCAGGACTGGGACGACACGGCGGTGCACGTCGCCCAGCACAACGCGCTGGTCGGCCGCGACGCCTCCTTCAAGTCCGTCGTCGTCACCTTCGGCGGCGACCTGGTCCGCCTCCACCCGCGCGTCAACTACGCGGGCACCGGCGGCGAGGCCGAGCTCTTCGGTCTGTACGTGACCGACGCCGGCCAGCACCAGGAGCACCGCCTCCTGGTCGACCACAACACCCCGCACTGCACGTCGAACGTCGTCTACAAGGGCGCGCTCCAGGGCGACGACGCCCACGCGGTGTGGATCGGCGACGTCCTCATCGAGGCCGCCGCCGAGGGCACGGACACGTACGAGATGAACCGCAACCTCGTGCTGACCGACGGCGCCCGGGTCGACTCGGTGCCGAACCTGGAGATCGAGACCGGCGAGATCGTCGGCGCCGGCCACGCCTCGGCGACCGGCCGCTTCGACGACGAGCAGCTCTTCTACCTGCAGTCGCGCGGCATCCCGGAGGACGAGGCCCGCCGCCTGGTCGTCCGCGGCTTCTTCGCCGAGCTGGTCCAGCAGATCGGCCTGCCGGACGTCGAGGAGCGCCTGATCGCCAAGATCGAGCAGGAGCTGGAGGCGACGGTCGCATGACCTTCGTACGCGCCTGCGGACTGAGCGAGCTGGAGGAGGACACCCCCAAGCGGGTGGAACTCGACGGCACGCCGGTCTCGGTCGTCCACACCGAGGGCGAGGTGTACGCGATCCACGACATCTGCTCGCACGCGAACGTCTCGCTCTCCGAGGGCGAGGTGGAGGACTGCCAGATCGAGTGCTGGCTGCACGGCTCCGCGTTCGACCTCCGCACCGGCAAGCCGTCCGGCCTTCCCGCGACGCGCCCCGTCCCCGTATACCCCGTAAAGATCGAAGGGGACGACGTGCTCGTCTCCCTCTCCCAGGAGTCCTGAGGCACCCATGGCAACGCTTGAAATCAAGGACCTGCACGTCACCGTCGAGGCCGACAACTCCACCAAGGAGATCCTCAAGGGCGTCGACCTGACCGTGAAGCAGGGCGAGACCCACGCCATCATGGGCCCGAACGGCTCCGGCAAGTCGACGCTCGCCTACTCCATCGCGGGCCACCCCAAGTACACGATCACCAAGGGCACCGTCACCCTCGACGGCGAGGACGTCCTGGAGATGTCCGTCGACGAGCGTGCCCGCGCCGGCATGTTCCTCGCCATGCAGTACCCGGTCGAGGTCCCCGGCGTCTCGGTCTCCAACTTCCTGCGCACGTCGGCGACGGCGATCCGCGGCGAGGCCCCCAAGCTGCGCACCTGGGTGAAGGAGGTCAAGTCCGCGATGGAGCAGCTCCAGATGGACCCGGCCTTCGCCGAGCGCAACGTGAACGAGGGCTTCTCCGGCGGTGAGAAGAAGCGCCACGAGATCCTCCAGATGGAGCTCCTCAAGCCGAAGATCGCGATCCTCGACGAGACGGACTCCGGCCTGGACGTCGACGCCCTGCGCCAGGTCTCGGACGGCGTCAACCGCGTCCGCGAGACCGGTGAGGTCGGCACCCTGCTGATCACGCACTACACGCGCATCCTGCGCTACATCAAGCCCGACTTCGTGCACGTCTTCGCGAACGGCCGCATCGCCGAGTCCGGCGGCGCCGAGCTCGCCGACAAGCTCGAGGCCGAGGGCTACGAGGCCTACACGAAGGGTGGCGCATCTTCGTGACACAGCTGCCGGGCCTCCTCGACACCGAGGCGATCCGCAAGGACTTCCCGATCCTGGATCGCCGGATCCACGACGGCAAGAAGCTCGTGTACCTGGACAACGCGGCGACCTCCCAGACGCCGCGCCAGGTCCTCGACGTACTGAACGAGTACTACGAGCAGCACAACGCCAATGTTCACCGCGGCGTGCACGTCCTCGCCGAGGAGGCCACGGCGCTGTACGAGGGCGCCCGTGACAAGGTCGCGGAGTTCATCAACGCGCCCAGCCGCGACGAGGTGATCTTCACCAAGAACGCCTCCGAGTCGCTCAACCTCGTGGCGAACATGCTGGGCTGGGCCGACGAGCCCTACCGCGTGGACCACGAGACCGAGATCGTCATCACGGAGATGGAGCACCACTCCAACATCGTTCCGTGGCAGCTGCTCTCGCAGCGCACCGGCGCGAAGCTGAAGTGGTTCGGCCTGACCGACGACGGTCGGCTCGACCTCTCGAACATCGACGAGATCATCACGGAGAAGACGAAGATCGTCTCCTTCGTGCTCGTGTCGAACATCCTGGGCACGGTCAATCCGGTCGAGGCGATCGTGCGCCGCGCCCAGGAGGTCGGCGCGCTCGTCCTGATCGACGCCTCGCAGGCCGCGCCGCACATGCCGCTGGACGTGCAGGCGCTGCAGGCCGACTTCGTGGCCTTCACCGGCCACAAGATGCTCGGCCCGACGGGCATCGGCGTCCTGTGGGGACGGCAGGAGCTCCTGGAGGACCTCCCGCCCTTCCTCGGCGGCGGCGAGATGATCGAGACGGTGTCGATGCACTCGTCGACGTACGCTCCCGCCCCGCACAAGTTCGAGGCGGGCACGCCCCCGGTCTCCCAGGCCGTCGGCCTCGGCGCGGCCGTGGACTACCTGTCGGCGATCGGCATGGACAAGATCGCCGCGCACGAGCACGCGATCACCGAGTACGCGGTCAAGCGGCTCCTGGAAGTCCCGGACCTGAAGATCATCGGTCCGTCGACGGCCGAGGACCGGGGCGCCGCGATCTCCTTCACGCTCGGCGACATCCATCCGCACGACGTGGGCCAGGTCCTCGACGAGCAGGGCATCGCGGTGCGTGTCGGCCACCACTGCGCGCGTCCCGTCTGCCTGCGCTACGGAATTCCCGCGACCACGCGAGCGTCGTTCTATCTGTACTCCACGCCCGGCGAGATCGACGCCCTCGTCGACGGCCTGGAGCACGTACGGAACTTCTTCGGCTGAGGGGCTGGCTGGGAACGTGAAGCTGGATTCGATGTACCAGGAAGTCATCCTGGACCACTACAAGCACCCGCACGGGCGTGGTCTGCGCGATGGCGACGCCGAGGTGCACCACGTCAACCCGACGTGCGGCGACGAGATCACGCTGCGCGTCAGGTACGACGGGACGACGATCGCCGACGTGTCGTACGAGGGCCAGGGCTGCTCCATCAGCCAGGCCAGCGCGTCCGTCCTGAACGACCTGCTCGTCGGCAAGGAGCTCGCCGAGGCGCAGCAGATCCAGGGCACGTTCCTGGAGCTGATGCAGTCCAAGGGCAAGCTGGAGCCGGACGACGCGATGGAGGAGATCCTGGAGGACGCCGTGGCGTTCGCCGGTGTCTCCAAGTACCCGGCGCGGGTGAAGTGCGCCCTGCTGAGCTGGATGGCGTGGAAGGACGCGACGGCTCAGGCGCTGGGCGAGAACGACGGGGCCGCTGAAAGGAAGACGGCATGAGCGAGAACGAGACCCTGACCACGAAGCCCGCTTCGGAGGAAGAGGTCCGCGAGGCGCTGTACGACGTCGTCGACCCCGAGCTGGGCATCGACGTCGTCAACCTCGGTCTGATCTACGGCATCCACGTCGACGACGCCAACATCGCCACGATCGACATGACGCTGACGTCCGCGGCCTGCCCGCTGACCGACGTCATCGAGGACCAGGCGAAGTCCGCCACGGACGGCATCGTCAACGAACTCCGGATCAACTGGGTCTGGATGCCGCCGTGGGGCCCGGACAAGATCACGGACGACGGGCGCGAGCAGCTTCGGGCGCTCGGGTTCAACGTCTGAGCGAGCATTTCTGCCACGAGAAGGCCCTCCGCACCATCGGTGCGGAGGGCCTTCTCGTGGCGTCGGGCCCGGTTCACCGGACCCGGTTCTGCTACGGGACCGAGGGCTCCGGAGCCGGAGTGCGGGTGGATGCCTCGGTGAGGGTGTGGGCCAGGCCCTCGGTGCGGATGCGGCGGTCGATGTAGAGCAGGGCCGTCACCAGGGGGAGGAAGACCGCGGCGATCAGCTGGGTGACCAGGGTGCCGGCCATGCCGACCACGGCGTACAGGCCGGACTGGGAACGGAGTTGGTCCAGGAGCACCGTGGAGGGTGCGGTGCCCGGCTCGACCGGGGTCGGCCGCGGGGCGCTGAGCTGGAGCGGCAGCTGGAACACCATCGCCACGATGCCCACCGTCAACGCGGCGAGCAGCGAGATGCCGAACGTGCGCCACCAGGACCCCCGCACCAGCCGCACGGAGCGGCGCAGCGCCGTCAGCGGGCCCGCCGACTCCAGGACCGCGGCGGCCGGGGCGAAGGCGAACAGGACGTACAGCCAGGCCGCCAGCGGGAACATGACGAGCGCCAGCAGGAAGACGAGGCCGAACGGGACCACCGACTGCGACAGGAACAGCAGGACGAGGGAGACGAAGAACAGGACGGACGCCGTCACCGGCAGGAGCAGGATCAGGCCGAGCAGCAGTGTCACGCCGGCCACCGACGGGGTGCGGGACCAGGCCCGGCGCCAGACCGCGCGCCAGGGAGCGGGCCGACCGAGCACCGCCTCGTGCAGGGTGGCCGCGCAGGTCGCCGGTTTCCCCGGTTCCGGTATGGGTGCGGGCGGCGATATGTACACTCGTACGCATGGGATACGCACTGCTGGCCGGCGCCATCGCGGCGGAAGTGGCCGGGACCACCGCCATGAAGTACAGCGAGGGGTTCAGCAGACTGTGGCCCTCGGTGATCACGGTCGCCGGCTATCTGCTCGCCTTCACGCTGCTCGCGCAGACCCTGAGGACGCTCTCCGTGGGCACGGCGTACGCGATCTGGGCGGGCATCGGCACCGCCGCCGTCGCCGCGATCGGGATGCTGTTCCTGGGGGAGTCGACCAGCATGGTCAAGGTCGCCGGGATCGCGCTGGTGATCGCGGGCGTCGTCGTGCTCAATCTGGGCGGCGCGCATTGAGGGCGCGGCGCTACGACCCCGAGCGCCGGCAGCGGATCATCGACGCGGCGATCCGGGTGGTCGGCGCGAAGGGCATCGCGGGCCTCAGCCACCGCTCGGCCGCGGCCGAGGCGGACGTGCCGCTCGGCTCGACGACGTACCACTTCGCGACGCTCGACGAACTCCTCGTCGCCGCCCTGCGCCAGGCCAACGAGGGCTTCGCGAAGGCCATGGCGGCCAGCGGCGCGTTCGATGACCCGCGGGCCGACCTCGCCGCGGAGCTCGCGCGGCTGCTCGGCCAGTGGTTCGCGGCGGGCCGCGCGGGGGCCGAGCTGGAGTACGAGCTCTATCTCGCCGCCGTCCGCAGGCCCGCGCTGCGGCCCGTGGCCGTCGAGTGGTGCGAGGGCGTCACCGACCTCCTGGTCCGCCGCACCGATCCGGACACGGCCCGCGCCCTGATCGCCCTGATGGACGGCATCTGTCTGCAGGTGCTGCTCACGGGCGTCGAGTACGACGAGGCGCACGCGCGCGAGATGCTGGGGCGGATTCTCGCTTCGGGGGGTTGAGGGGCCGGGGCGGCCCGTCGCGGCCCACCGGCCTGCAGACCCGCCGACCGGAGCCTGAGACCGGTTCGCTCGCGCGGCGCCCCTCCGGTTAGGTTTCACCCATGACCGACACCACTGCTTCTCGCACCACCGGCGCCGTCGCCGCAGGCCTCGCCACCGTCACCGCCGACGGCACCGTTCTCGACACCTGGTTCCCCGCGCCCGAGCTCGTCGCCGACGCCGGTCCCGCCGGTTCCGAGCGGCTGTCCGCCGAGCGCGCCGTCGAACTGCTCGGCGAGGGCGCCGCGAAGGCGATCGGGCCCGACGCCCGGCGCGGTGTCGAGGTCGTGGCCGTGCGCACGGTCATCGCCTCCCTCGACGACAAGCCGCTGGACGCGCACGACGTCTACCTGCGCCTGCACCTGCTCTCGCACCGCCTGGTCAAGCCGCACGGCGTGAACCTGGACGGCCAGTTCGGCTTCCTCGCCAACGTCGCCTGGACCTCGCTCGGCCCGGTCGCCGTCGACGACGTCGAGAAGGTCCGCCTGAACGCCCGCGCCGAGGGCCTGCACCTCCAGGTGACCTCGGTCGACAAGTTCCCGCGCATGACGGACTACGTCGCCCCGAAGGGCGTCCGCATCGCCGACGCCGACCGCGTCCGCCTCGGCGCGCACCTGGCCGAGGGCACCACGGTCATGCACGAGGGCTTCGTGAACTTCAACGCCGGCACGCTCGGCACCTCCATGGTCGAGGGCCGCATCTCCGCGGGCGTCGTCGTCGGCGACGGCTCGGACATCGGCGGCGGCGCCTCCACCATGGGCACCCTGTCCGGCGGCGGCAACGTCCGCATCGTCATCGGCGAGCGCTGCCTGGTCGGCGCCGAGGCGGGCGTCGGCATCGCGCTCGGCGACGAGTGCGTCGTCGAGGCGGGCCTCTACGTCACGGCCGGCACGCGCGTCACGATGCCCGACGGGCAGATCGTGAAGGCCCGCGAGCTCTCCGGCGCCTCGAACATCCTCTTCCGCCGCAACTCGGTCACGGGCACAGTGGAGGCCCGCCCGAACAACGCGGTGTGGGGCGGCCTGAACGAGGTCCTGCACAGCCACAACTGAGGGACGCGGCCACCCCGCCGGGGTGGCGCGGACCGTTACGTACGGAACACGGGGGAAGAACATGCGCAGAGCGGGTATCCGGGGCCTGGCCCTGGGGTCGGTGGTGGTGCTCGGGCTCGTGGCCGGGTGCGGCCAGAGCGCCGGGCAGCCGCGCGACACCGGCAAGGGAGCCGCGCAGCAGGTGAGCCGGGCCGTCGCCACGGGCGACCACGGCTACCCGCTGCGGAAGAGCGACATCCCCTGGAGCGGCAGCCCGAGCCCGTTCAACGCGCAGGTGAGGCTCGCCGACGGGCGCCGCGTGGCCATGCACTACCTCCGGGACAAGAAGCTGTACGTCCAGGACTACAGTCCGCGTGCCCGGGGCTGGTCCAAGCCGGCCGTCGTCTACAAGGCGAAGACCGACGCCTGCCAGGGCATCACGCTCAAGGCCAAGGACGGCACCGTCGCGGCCTTCGGCGACTTCGGCGTGTACTGCGCCGACGGCGAGCCGCCGACCGAGTCCGTCGCCGCGGTGGCCGTGGGCCCGCTGACCACGTGGGACACGCACCTCACGAAGGACTTCGACGGCTGGGAGAAGATCGCCGTCGCGTCCGGCGGCAAGAAGGTCACGTTCAGCGGGGGCGGGAAGACGCTGCGCTGGACCAAGGGGACGGGCTTCCCCGCCGCGCACTGACGCGCGCTCATCGCCGAAGGAAGCGGCCACTCGCTCGGAGTGGCCGCTTCCGGCGTTTTTTCGGGCCACAGGCATAGCGGGGCCCGTCCGGCCTCGTCCTCACCCATGAGGGAGGGCAACAGGCCCACCGGGGAGCGAAGGTGACGATGAATGCCGAGGAGCAGGAGAGTTTCCGGGATTTCGTGGAGACCAGGTCGTCGGCGCTGCTGAAGACCGCCGTCCTGCTCAGCGGGGGCGACCGGCACGCGGCGGAGGACCTCCTGCAGAACGCCCTCGTCAAGGCGGCGGGACGCTGGCAGCGGATCGACGAGCCGGAGGCGTACGTACGACGGATCCTGTACCGGCAGCAGGTGAGCCGCTGGCGGCTGAAGTGGCCGCGGCGCGAACTGGCCGTCGCCGAGCCGCCGGAGAGCCCCGCCGCCGCGGACGGCGCGTCCGCCGCGGAGCTGCGGATCGTGATGCGCGGGGCGCTCGCCCGGCTCACCGCGCGCCAGCGCACCGTGCTCGTGCTCCGCTACTTCGAGGACCTGCCGGAGGGGGAGGTCGCCGCGCTCCTCGGCTGCTCCGTCGGCACGGTGCGCAGCACGACGCACCGCTCCCTGGCGCGCCTGCGGGACCTCGCGCCCGAGCTGGCGCAGCTCGGCGGTCCCGGCTCCGGCACCCGTCCCGCGTCCCCCGACTACTCGCCCGTGGAGGCATGACCGTGAACGTGGAAGAGCTGGTGCGCGACACGCTGCGGGAGCAGGCGGAGGACAAGGCTCCGCTGCCGGGGGACTTCGCCGACCGGATCCTCGCCGTACGGCGCCGGCGCAGGACCAGGACGATCGCGGGCGCCTCGCTCGCGGCGGTGACGGCGGCCGTCGTCGCGGTCGCGGTGCCGGCCCTCGCCCCGGACCAGGCCGGGCGCGAGACCCGCCCGGCCGGCGAGTCGAGAACCGGGGACGTCGTCGGGCACCCCGGTCAGACGCCGCCTCGCGAGCTGATCGCCGCGGGGGACACGGCGCTCGCCGCGTACAGCACGAGCGAGCGCGTCAAGCAGCCCGACGGGGACGTCCTCGTCACCCGCACCTACCACCTCCTCGACGTGCGGACCGGCACCTACCGCAAGGACTCGCGCTGGTCGTGGCTCGCCGTCGCGCCCGGCCTGCGCACCGCGGCCGTCCTGGAACGCGGCCTGCCCGCCCGGCGGATCGGCCTGCTCGACCTGGCCACCGGCAAGGTCGAGCGCTGGATCCCGGCGGACCGCGGGGTCGCGGGCGTCGCGTTCTCGCCCGACGGCAGGAAGCTCGTCGCGACGACGTACGCGGACGACCCGGACCGGCTCGACAAGGACCGGCCCATCCACGACGGCAAGCGCGAGGTGCCGGGCCCCGGCAAGCCCAGCAGGACCGGCTTCTACGTCGTCGACGTCGCGTCGGGCGACGCGCGCTGGAGCAAGGTGCGCACGAAGAGCGGCGAGTTCGGCCTCTCGGACATCAACACCCGCCAGGACTTCGCCTTCAGCCGCGACGGATCCCTGGTCTACACGGGTCTCACCTCCGCGCCGCACCAGCGGTACTACGACGTCCGCGGCCGCGAGACGGGCACCCCGGCCGACGAGAAGCACGTGACCTGGTTCGTCGAGGCCGGGCTCTCGCCGAGCGGGAAGCTCGCCGCGGGCGACTTCGCGGGCGGCGCGAAGACCACCGCCACCGAGGTCCTCGACCCGCGCACCGGCAGGCGCGTCGCCAAGGTGCCGGGCCAGCAGCTGCTCGCCTGGGCCGACGACGAGCGGCTCATCGCCTGGGACATCGCGCCCGGCACGAACGAGTACCGCCAGCGGCTCGTCCTCGTCACCATCGGCAGCAAGAAGACGGTCCCGCTCAGCGGCTACCGCACCCCGAAGGACGGCTCGTCGGGACGCTGGACGCCGCTCTTCGCACGGCGCTGAGTGACCTGCCGTGCCGAGCGGCGTGCTGTCCTGAGCGGTGAGCCGTGCCCCTCGCGCGGGGCCGGTCAGACGGCCGCCCCGCGCAGCAGCTCCTCGTACGCCGCGCGCAGCCCGTCGGTCGCCTCGCGGCCGGCGGGCAGCAGGGGTGGCCGCACCGGGCCGGCGGGCAGGCCGAGCGCGGCGAGCAGCGCCTTCGCGGTGACCGTGCCGGGCAGGCCCGAGGCCATCATCAGCTCGATCAGCGGGGTGGCCGCCAGCTGGCCGCGCGTCGCCGCCGCCGTGTCGCCCGCGTCGAACGCGTCCAGGACCGCGCGCAGGTGGCCGGGGACCGCGTTGGACACCGTGCTGACGTATCCCGCGCCGCCCACCGCGTACAGCGCCAGATTGAACTCGTCGCAGCCCGCGTAGTACGCCAACTCCGTCCGGGAGATGACCTGCTGGCTGCCGAGGAGGTCGTAGGCGCAGTCCTTCACGCCGACGATCCGGGGGTGGTCCGCCAGACGCAGCATCGTCTCCGGGGCGATCCGGGTGCCGGTGCGGCCCGGGATGTCGTACAGCAGGACCGGCAGCCCGGAGCCGTCCGCGACCGCGCGGAAGTGCGCCTCGACGGCGTCCTGCGGCGGCTTGCTGTAGTACGGCGTGACCACCAGCAGGCCGTCCGCGCCCGCCTTCTCGGCGGCGAGGGCCAGCTCGACGGTGTGCCGCGTGTCGTTGCTGCCGACGCCCGCGACGACGGACGCGCGCCCGCCGACGGCCTCGGCCACGGCCCGCACCAGCGCGGCCTTCTCGGCGTCGGACGTGGTCGGCGACTCGCCGGTCGTACCGGACAGGACCACGCCCTCGCAGCCGCCCGCGACCAGGTGGTCGGCCAGCCGCTGGGCGCCGTCGAGATCGAGGGTGCCCGCGTCCGTGAAGGGCGTGACCATCGCGCACAGGGCGCGGCCGAAGGGGGCGGTGGGACGGGAGGGCGCAGGGGTCATGGGGGAAGTCTCGGCACGGACGTGCTGAAGCTCCACTTAATTCTCCTACGAGGTAACGCTCAGGAACGCTACGAGGTGGGCGCGGGCGGGCCCGGGACGGGGCGCGAGATTGGCGCGGGCACGGGTGCCAACTCGCCCCCGTATGCGCCACCATGGCGGAACAGTCGGTCCCAGTCGGTCCCCCAGGAGGCACCATGAGGCTCGGCAAGGCACTCGCCACCGGTATCGCCGAAGAGCGGCCGCACCACGACGAACAGGCGCAGGAGTACGGGGCGTCCGTGCCCGAACCGGACCCGCGGACCCGGGAGTCGGCCGAGGAGCCCCGGCCGGCCGAGGCCGCGGCGGCCCGGTGAGGCTGCGGCTCCCCGAGGAACGCCCGACGGAGCCGCCGACCGGATACAAGATCGCCCGCCCGGTGCTGTCCCACGACGGCACCCGGGCCGGGTTCACCGGCGTCTCCCTCGGCGCGGGCCTGCCGTACGGGGTGCTCGACGAGGCGGGCTGCGTCTACGGCCGACGGCACCGCGCCCCGCACCGGCGCTGCGACTGCGGCTTCCACTGCGTGCACGACCGCGCCACCGCCGAGGGTCTGCTGTGCACCGCGGAGCACCGCAAGGCGGCCCTGCTCGACGTGACGGTGCTCGGCGCCTACATCCGCTTCGAACGCGGCTACCGGTACGCCCGGCAGCGGGTGCGCACCGCGACGGTGCCGCCCTGCGAGTGCGGCGCCGCGGCCTCGCTGCTCGCGGACGCCGGGTGGGGCAGGCCGGGGTGGCGGGTGCTCGAGGCGGCGTGCGGGCGGTGCAGGGGCGCGCGGGTCGCCGTGGCCGTCGCGGAGTTCGAGCGGATCGCGGGGGAGGGGCTGAGGGTCGTGGCGGCGCCGCCGCTCGTGTCCGGGGACGGCCTGACGGGGCTCGGGATGCCCGAGCTGATGGCCGAGGCCGCGCTGCTCCAGGCGCGCCTCGACTGGTTCCAGTCCGAGCTGGGCCGCATCGGCGAGGACCCGCGGGGCTGACGCGCGGTGGGGCCCGGTGGGGCGTCTGGCATGATCGGTGCGGGCGCCGACAGGCCGGACGGACACAGAGGCTCGAGGCTCGATGAACAACAGCACCAACGACAGCGACACCACCCACGGCACCGAGCGGCGCGTCGCCCTCGTGACGGGGTCCTCCTCGGGGATCGGCGCGGCCGTCGCCCGGCGCCTGGCCGCCGCGGGCGTCCGCGTCGTCGTCAACTCCGCCCGCTCGGTGGAGGCGGGCGAGAAGCTGGCGGCCGAACTCCCGGACGCCGTCTACGTCCAGGGCAGCGTCGCCGACCAGGCCGACGCCGAGCGGCTCGTGCGGACCGCCGTCGACACGTACGGCCGCCTGGACATCCTGGTCAACTGCGCTGGAGCCACCCGGTTCATCGACCACGACGACTTCGCGGCCGCGAGCCCCGAGGTGTGGCGCGAGCTGTACGACATCAACGTCATCGGCGTCTGGCAGACGGTCACCGCGGCCGTTCCGCACCTGCGGGCGAGCGGCGCGGGCAGCATCGTGAACATCTCCTCGCAGGCGGGCGTGCGCCCCGGCGGCAGCTCGATCCCCTACGCGGTCAGCAAGGCCGCCGTGAACCACCTGACCAAGCTGCTCGCCAAGACGCTCGGCCCGGACGTGCGGGTCAACGCGGTCGCGCCCGGC